>JANXZJ010000181.1 GCA_025355585.1 Mariniphaga sp.
TTCTACTTCTTAATTTATGAACAAGGAGCACAATCTTAATTTTCAATCTTATTAAATCTTAAATTTGCCGGCTAAAACAGATTTAATGGTTGAGATATGTGCATTGGCTTCGGGAAGTAATGGGAATTGCTACTATATTGGGAATAAAGAGGATGCCATACTGATTGATGCGGGTATTAATTGTAAGCAGATCCTGATCAGGATGAAAGCCAAAGGACTTGATCCTCGCAATATCAGGGCGATTTTCATAACCCACGAGCACAACGATCATGTTTGCGGCGCCCGTGTTCTCTCGAAAAAGCTTGATATTCCTGTCTATATGACCAAAGGAACCTATCATGCGCTTTATATTACCAATCAACCTGATGCTGTACGATTTATCGATCCCATTCAGCCGGTGATGCTGATTCCGTTTATCATTCATCCGGTTTTAAAAAACCATGATGCCAAAGAACCAACCTCGTTTCGTGTTGAATTGCAAGGAATTAATGTTGGGGTCTTTACGGATATCGGATTGCCGTGCGTTAATGTAATCGCTCATATGCAGCATTGTCACGCCCTCTTTTTGGAAACCAATTACGATGAGAAAATGCTTTGGGAGGGATCGTACCCGCATCATTTAAAGCAGCGGGTTGCTTCAGATGTGGGACATCTTTCGAATTTGCAGGCGGTGAATTTATTAACCGAACATGCAGTTCCCGATTTAAAATGGGTGCTGCTGAGCCATTTGTCAGGAGAGAACAACACACCGCAAGTCGCTTACGATGCACTAAAACATCTTGAAGACCGGTTCCATTTAGTGCTCACGTCACGTCGCGAACCAGGTGAGGTAATCGAAATCGAAGGACTTATTCAGGAATGAGGCGCTAAATCTATCTTTTCTAAACACAGCAAAAAGTATTAGCAAAATATAGAAAGGACTTTATCCGGTGGTAAATCCCCGTATAAAGTCCTTTTCATTACAATATCAATCAGATAAACCTGATTTAAGCTTTAAACGCACCTGTATCTATCCAATTTGCCTTGATCAGCGACCACCAATCGGTAGCAAGTCCTTGCAGCACATATTCGTAAGGAAGCCATCCATAACCGGCAACTCCCCAACCTGTACCCCATGAATTTCGGATCAATAATGCGCCAGTTGTTTCAACAGCTCCCGGATTGGCATTTTTAATCTTCATTTTATCGTCGTAACCCACGGCCACGATTGCATGACCACCCACAATCTTTTCACCGGCTGTCGGATAAGGCAATTTCCCTGTTGTTCCTGCCTGTGTGTACGAATTATAGACTGTAAATCCGAACATCGAAGGGAGTCCGCCAGCAAGATTTGTTTTAATCTGATTTAATAGTGTCGTTTTAGAGGTTCCGGATGGATCTAACCGATAATAGCTAATCGCCTGGTAGTTTTGTGCAAACGCATAGCAGAAAGCCGAAGGTTCTTTTTCGTAATCAGCAACGATATAGGGCCAATACTCCTCGGGAGGCACTCCAAAAATTGCCATTGCTCCCATTGTTGAGCGCAGAAAGGCGCCTGTGTCTCCGGTCCAGTGCAGCATATTCCGTGTAGCTTTGTATAGAAAAAGCCGGGAAGCATCAACATGCTTTCCAAAAGCCCTCCGCTCAAAATACTCTACCATAGCAACGCCGGCATTTGCCGTGCACGAACCAAGTGAGCCCTGGTTTTCAATAGGGGGACACCAAGGCCTCAAGTCTGCAGTAGCAGCCAAACCTGCTTTTAAGGGTTTTGCTGCACCTACTTTTGCAAGCATGCCATTTACAGCATCATGTTCAACGGTGTAGTCACGAAAATCCGGATAGTCTGGCAACCATCCCATTCCTAATTTTCCAAACATTTCAATCATGCTATTTTGTTTTAGAGGTATAGCTGATGAATAAATTAAAGAAGGCCCTCACCAGCTTTAAAAGCCTTTGAATGAATATCGGCTACGTTGTAAAAGATTATTAGTTACGAAATACTTTAATTAATTTTACCATTCAAAAGAAAGTACTTAAAAAACTGAAAATGGCAGATCTAATTATTGAGAGCAAAGTCTTTGAAAAAGAGAACTTTTCTGAAAAAGGGCTCGGGAAAGCAGAATATGAAAGTTGTAAATTTAGAAGTTGTGATTTCTCAAATTCAGATTTATCAAATATTACATTTATTGATTGTGAATTTGATCACTGCAATTTAAGTATGACGAAAGTCAAAAGTACAGCACTGAAAACTGTGAAATTTTCCAATTGTAAACTTTTAGGCTTAAACTTCAGCGATTGCAATAATTTTCTATTGTCGGTTTATTTTGAAAATTGCTTGTTGAATCTTGCATCTTTCTACAAACTTAAGCTGAAAGGAACTAAATTTAAAAGCTGCAACCTTCGGGAAGTAGATTTTACGGAAGCAGACCTGACCAATTCAGTCTTCGATAATTGCGACATGGAAAGGGCAATATTTGACCGTACATTCTTAGAAAAAGCTGATTTTCGGACATCCTATCAATTCTCCATAGATCCGACAATAAACCGGATCAAGAAGGCTAAGTTTTCAAGAAACGGACTTTCCGGATTACTGGACAAATTTAATATCATTATAGAATAGTAAAAAGTGCGGGAACCATTATACTCCCGCACTTTTAAATTTAAAAGATCAAAAATCAATTTGATGCTAACTAACCACTAAATCAGAAAGATAATCCAGCCCGAAGGCCAATAAACGCTGTGGATGCGCCATTTTTGGATGCCGATTGATATTTAAGCATCAGATCAAAATTATTCGAAATCTTGTAGCCAATTCCCGGAGCAAAAGTAAATGCACTTCCACCACCACTTTGAGTGGAAAATGAAATACCTACTTGGGCACTACCGTAAAGCATTTCAGAGAAATAATACTTTCCACCAACAAGAACAGGTACCATGCCCATTTTTGCCTTTATACCCAACTCGTTCAGCGCGTTTTTGTAATCGCTTTTGAGTGCAAAATCTACATAACCTAAACTTAAGGTAACTCCAAATGAAGGATCGACCGCATATTCTCCCAATAAATCAACCCCATAAGCCAGGCTTGCCACATTGCTCAAATCGCCAACAGGAAGACCAATCATTGCACCAACGCCAATTTTGAATGGCTTCTCATCACTGCCCTTTGCACTGTTTTGTGCACTAACCGATAGCGTAACTACAAATAAAACAACCAACAATACAAATTTTGTTTTCATAATACCAAAAATTAATGATTAAATTTATATAATAGATTTTCCACTAATACGATAGCATTATTCAAATGTTTCGGAAAAATAATCTCTTTTGAGAAAAATTATTCAATTTTCTTTTGCATGGTGGTTGGCATTACGCTGCAATTTAAGAATGTGACAAACAAACATTTGCCAAAGCTGTAAAATACAATCGGGAATTAACACTTAAGGTAGAAATTCACGTTTCAGAAAGCTAAAGACTTTTAAATCGAAAAAGAGATCATGATGCCGTTCTCCGTTTCGCTCGATCCCTTCGAAACTAAAACCCAACCTAATAGCCACTTTCTCGCTTGAAGCGTTGCCGACTGCACATCGTATCGTAATTCGGTTCATACCCATTGACTCAAAGGCCAGCCCGATCAGAACCCGGCAAGATTGATGAATAATTCCATGACCTGTCATATCGTTGATTAGCCAATATCCTATTTCAGTCTTTTCGTTCACCCTGTCGGTATTATGGAAACCGATTATGCCGGCAAAATCTCCTTTAAACCAAATAGTATAAACCTCGTTTCTGGTCGCTTCGCGTTGCGAAACAATCGTTTGGATAAATGCCTCGCTGTCTTTTACTTCTTTTGTATAGTCAACAAAAGGTAACCATTGCCCCAAATGGGAACGATTTTGATCGATTGCATTAAAAATGGTCGCAGCGTCATTGACATTAATCTGCTCAAGCAATATTTCATTCGACACTACGATACTTTGCATTTCATTCATTTGTAAAAAACCCGGACTTCACTGGCCCGGGTTTTAATTGTATGATTTGTCTTCGATTTCTCCAATTCACTTCAATTTAAAGAGAAGAATTGCGTTACCTCTGTGTATGCAACTATTCAAGAACAGCAGCGATACCAGGAAGAACCCTTCCTTCAAGGTATTCAAGCATTGCACCACCTGCGGTTGAAATATAGGATACTTTGTCTGCGATACCAAATTTATTGACAGCAGCTACGGAGTCACCACCACCAACCAATGAGAAAGCACCTTTGCTCGTCGCTTCAACAATTGCATCACCAATAGCTTTGGTTCCGGTTGCAAATTTATCCATTTCAAAAACACCTACCGGACCATTCCAAAGAATCGTTTTTGATTCACCGATCACTTTATTGAATATTTCAATCGTCTTAGGACCGACATCAAGACCTGACCAGCCATCGCTGATATTATTTGAAGGTACAATTCTCGTATTTGCAGTTTCAGCAAACGCATCTGCCTCAACAACATCAACAGCTAAAATGATTTTAACTCCTTTTTTCTCAGCTTTCTTCAGAATATCAAGTGCCATCGGCATAAAGTCATCTTCACAAAGCGAGCCACCAATTTTACCACCTTGCGCTTTCACAAAAGTGTAGGTCATACCTCCTCCGATAATCAGATTATCAACGCTATTAAGAAGGTTTTCAATAATCGTAATCTTTGAAGATACCTTTGAACCACCCATGATCGCCGTAAAAGGACGTTTTGGCGCCTTCAGTACTTTGTCAAGACTTTTAACCTCGCTGTCAACCAGATACCCGAATAACTTATCATTTGGGAAGAACTGTGCAATCACTGCTGTTGAGGCATGAGCACGGTGAGCAGTTCCGAATGCATCATTGATCCAGCAATCTCCAAGTCCGGCAAGCTGTTTCGCGAATGCAACATCGCCACCTTCTTCTTCAGGATGGAAACGGAGATTTTCAAGTACCAGTACTTCTCCGGGTTTCAGTGCATCAGCCATTTTCTGGGTTGCTGTACCAATACAATCAGGGGCAATTTTAACTTCAATTCCACCAAGTAATTCCGAAAGGTGAGGTACCAGGTGCCTCATCGAAAACTTATCTTCAGGACCCTTTTTAGGACGACCAAGATGCGACATGATAATGGCAGCACCGCCATTTTCAATCACCTGTTTGATGGTAGGAAGAGCGGCTGTCATACGTGTATCGTCGCCAATCACGAATTTTTCATCAAGCGGAACATTGAAGTCAACGCGGATCAGGGCCTTTTTGCCCGAAAAGTCATAATTTTCAATCGTCTGCATTTTTCGTTGGATTTAATATTTTGTTTTTCAAAGATAACTAAAAAGCATTTTACAACATCAAACCAATACAGATATTTGAATCGATTTGATCTATTTTTAACAAACAAGCATTTATTTTTCAATTTCATTTCGTTAAAGAACCCCTATTTTTCTACTTTTGAAGCCTGATTGATGCATCATATCAATCACCTTATCCAACAAATCATATTCATACCGAATGCAATTTAAAGACGTCATCGGACAAGATAGTATTAAACAAAGACTGATTCAGGCCGTTTCTGAGGATCGGATACCTCATGCTCAATTACTTGTCGGGCCACAGGGCAATGGCAAACTTGCGCTGGCACTGGCATTTGCCCAATATATCAACTGTCCCGATAAACATGACAACGATTCGTGCGGGGTATGCAGTTCGTGCCGGAAATATGCCAAACTGATTCATCCGGATCTTCATTTTACCATACCAGTGATAAAAACCGCTGCCATCGATAAACCGACCAGCAGCGATTACATGACTAAGTGGCGCCAGTATTTCGGCGAGAATCCATATCCTCAATATGAAAAATGGATGCAAATTATTGCAGATGAGAATAAACAGGGTTCAATTTATGTTGACGAAGCCAAGGATCTTATTCACAAGCTGAATCAGAAATCGTACGAGGCAGAATATAAGGTTTCTATCATCTGGTTACCAGAAACAATGAACATCACATGTGCGAATAAAATCCTTAAAATCCTCGAAGAACCGCCCACAAAAACTATTTTTATCCTGATATCAGAGGCAGAGCAAAAACTCTTAAGTACCATCAGGTCAAGGTGCCAGTTTATTCGCGTTCCCAAAATTGAGGACAATGATTTGCAGGCAGCAATTGTTGATATGGCAGAAACCACAAATACCAATCCGGCAACCATCGCCCGACTCGCACGTGGCAACTATTTTATGGCGCTCGAGATTATGCAGAACGACGAATTGCGGAGTTACAACCTTCGTCAGTTTACCTCCATCATGCGAAATGGCTACGGTCGTAAGTTACAGGAGATTTTGACCTGGTCCGAGGAAATTGCAGGTATCGGAAGGGTAAGGCAAATGGGCTTTCTGAAATATTGCGGAGAGTTTCTCCGTGAAAATTTTCTGTTCAACCTCAAAGAACCCGATCTGATCTATATGGATGAACCGGAAACTGAGTTCTCTCAAAAATTTGCCCCCTTTATTAATGAAAGAAATGTCATGTTTCTATTTCGTGAATTTGAAAAAGCATACACTGACGTTTCGATGAATGGCAACGCTAAACTCATTTTCACTGATCTTGGATTAAAGGTGTCAAAGTTGATCCGGCTTTAAAAAGTGATCGCATTTCGCCCTGATGACGAATACCTTTTGCAACTTTTGACAACCCAATTATTCCGGCATCCTGAATTTTGGTCAAAAAGAGAAATAGAATCACTATTTTTGTGAAATTCAAATTTTTCCCTGTCGGAACGATTTTCAATCCGACGGTCTAAATATTTCTATATCAATTATATGAACACGCAGGATAAAACAGCACGCGGCTGCCCTACGAGCGATCGGGTTGGAAGTTGCGCTAAATTAAATGTCTACGACTGGCTTTACGATGTCAAAAGCACCATCAATACCGAAGAAATCGTTGAAGTCCGTTTTAAAAATACACGTAAAGATTATTACCGAAATGTCAACGGTTTAACCCTTAAAGCCGGGGATATGGTAGCCGTTGAAGCAAGTCCCGGTCACGATATCGGGATGATTTCACTCGTTGGTGATCTCGTGCTTAGACAAATGAAACGGCATAAAGCGACGATGCTCGACGGCGAATTGCGCAAAATATACCGGCTTGCAAAACCAGTTGATCTTCAAAAATGGGAAGAAGCCATTAATATTGAGCATGCTACGATGCTTAAAGCCCGGAAAATCGCCGAAGACCTGAAATTGAATATGAAGATCGGTGATGTCGAATTTCAGGGCGACAAGACAAAAGCAATTTTCTATTACATTGCCGATGAACGTGTCGACTTTCGGCAACTGATTAAATTATATGCCGATACATTTCGTATCCGGATTGAGATGCGCCAGATTGGAGCGCGCCAGGAAGCTGCCAGGATTGGCGGAATTGGTCCTTGCGGCCGTGAACTCTGTTGCAGTTCGTGGATTTCAAACTTTGTTTCAGTTACCACCAATGCAGCTCGTTATCAGGAGATATCTCTTAACCCGCAAAAATTGGCCGGGCAATGTGGTAAGCTTAAATGCTGCCTGAACTACGAGCTTGATTGTTACATGGATGCTCAGAAAAACTTTCCTCCAACCAATATTCAGATTGAGACGGAAAAAGGAAATTACAATTATTTAAAGGCTGACATTTTCAAGGGAATTTTCTGGTATGTAAAAGAGAACAATCAACCCGGTGGAATGATGGCTGTTTCTGTTGAAAAGGTAAAAGAGATTCAATTACTTAACAGAAGCGGCAAGAAAATAGCACAATTAACCAGCGAAAATGTTGTTGTTGCTGAAACAGAAGGACATACTTACCACAATACAACCGGAGAGGAAAGTATTGAAAGATTTGATCAGGCAACCAAAAATCGTCGGAAAAAAAGGCATAAACCAGTTTTAACACGAAAACCAAATTCAGGGAATGAAAGTCAAGGGAATCAGCAAACACCGGAAGATTAGTTATTTGCCCGGGCTCTCCGTGTTAGTAGTGTTGATCGTTTTTATGACTTCATGTAACAAAAAAGCGGTCGTAGAAGATTATAGGAGTTTAAGACACGCGGAATGGAATCAGGATACTGCTTTGGTTTTCGATATGAATATTCCTGATCCCAAGAAGCTGTACGACCTTTCATTTACGGTTCGGAATGAGGGACATTATGCATACAGTAACCTATGGATATTCGTTGCGATAACTCCTCCTTCAGGTAAAGAGTTGACAGATACAGTCGAACTAACCCTTGCCAAGCCTTCAGGCGAATGGTTGGGCAGTGGCTTGGGAGATCTTTACGATCGAAAGTATCCTTACAAGAAAACCATCTTTTTTCCCGAAATCGGGAAATATACAATTTCAGTCAGACAGGGGATGCGCACCAAAAACGGCATCCTGACCGGCATTCACGATTTTGGAATTGTGCTCGAGAAAGCGCTTTAAATTACATTTTATACTTATTCCGAATGGGCAAAAACAAACTGGCCAAGTTTGCTGACTTAAATACTTTTGGCCATGTTATTCAGCTGTCATACAAAGAACTATTAAAAGAACGATTTGTATTAAAAGGCAACTGGAATAAAGAATTCTTTAAAAATGATCATCCAATAGTTCTTGAACTCGGGTGTGGGAAAGGGGAATATACTGTTGGACTGGCAAAGCTTTTTCCCAACAAGAATTTCATCGGATTAGATATTAAAGGTTCGAGGATGTGGACCGGAGCAAACGAAGCGCACCAGAATGGGATCCGCAACTGCGCATTTATCCGGACCAATATTGAGCTCCTGGCGCATTTTTTCGATCCTGACGAAATTTCCGAAATATGGATTACTTTCCCCGATCCGCAGATGAAAAGGACCAATAAAAGACTCACCTCCATTCGGCTTTTAACGCAATATGGCAAAATTCTTAAAACAGAAGGAGTTATTCATCTGAAAACAGACAGTGTTTTTCTTTACCGATATACACTGGCAATAATTGAGGAGAATAAATTTCCCATCGCGGTAAACACAGATGATCTGTACGCTTCAGGTTTGGCCGATGATATTTTGAGCATCAGAACCTACTACGAGCAACAATGGCTCGACAGAGGAAAAATAATCAAGTACTTAAGATATATACCTCACTTTAATAATCTTACAGAACCTGAAATTGAGATTGAGATGGATGATTACCGAAGTTTTGGACGCGACAATACCAACAGGGATAACATCGAAACAAAAAAATAAGACATGTCGGACTTTTATCAGGATGTGTTTGAAGTAGTCAGGCAAATACCTGCCGGCAGAGTGACGAGCTATGGCGCCATTGCGAGGTATCTTGGGACTGCTGGATCATCGAGGATGGTGGGATGGGCAATGAACCTTTCGCACCATCAGGAGGTGTATGTTCCTGCCCACCGCGTTGTGAACCGGAACGGATTGTTAACAGGTAAGGTTCATTTCGGCTCACCGGATGTGATGCAGGAATTACTTGAGAACGAAGGTGTCGCTGTAGAAAACGATTGTGTGACCGATTTCAACCGGCTTTTCTGGGATCCAATGAAAGAATTATTGTGAACAATTTGGGCTTTGCAGCGTTGTGAGGGTGAGTAAGGAAGAAAATAAGAGGGTGAGACGTGTAGAAAAAGAGAAGATTTACCTGATGCCCCTTAATACTCCTTCAACTTGATTTACAGCATAAAGGAAAAATAATAGTAAAAAACTATAATAATGGCAGTTATACCAAAAACGATTACAGATATACTTCGGAACGTGATTTATCCGGGTTCCAATCAAAACGTGGTTGAACTTGAGATGGTTCAGGAAATCAGAATTGCCGGTAGCCGTATCAGTTTTACACTGGTTTTTCAAAGCGAGAATGATCTGAATATTCAGGCAGTTTTGGAGACTTGCGCCCGCGAAATTGAAAAGTCTCTTGGAACGGAATACGACCTGACGATCACGCCTAAAGGTAGTAACAGAATGAAAGCTCCTGTTTTACCAGGAGTAAAAAACATCATCGCAATTGCTTCGGGTAAAGGTGGTGTAGGAAAATCAACTGTTGCCGTCAATCTTGCAATTGCAATGGCTAAAACAGGAGCAAAAGTAGGGCTCATTGATGCTGATATATTTGGCCCCTCGATCCCAAAAATGTTTGGAGAAGAAGGAGCGCACCCGCTTATCGAAGAAATTAATGGTCGCGATATGATTATTCCAGTTGAGAAATACGGGGTAAAAATCCTGTCGATCGGTTTTTTCAGCAACCAGGAAACGGCTTTGATCTGGCGCGGACCAGTAGCTTCAAATGCACTTAAGCAAATGATTATTCAGGGTTTATGGGGCGAACTAGATTATATGTTGATTGACCTGCCTCCCGGTACGAGCGACATTCACCTCACCGTAGTTCAAACCCTTCCCGTTACAGGCAGCGTCATTGTAACTACACCGCAGGATGTCGCATTAGCAGATGTCATAAAGGGCGTTTCGATGTTTCAAAGTAAATCCATTGATGTACCGGTTCTTGGAATCATCGAAAACATGTCGTGGTTTACACCTGCCGAACTACCAGAAAACAAATACTATATATTTGGAAAGGACGGAGGTAAGAACCTGGCGCAAAAGATGGAGATTCCTTTATTGGGGCAAATTCCGATCGTGATGAGCATTCGCGAAGGAGGTGACAATGGAATTCCTGCAGCCTTGGTAGATGATTCTGTCATTGGAAATTCATTTATAGAATTGGCAGCCAATGTAATTGAGCAATTGGATTACCGAAACGAAAATTTAAAACCCACCGAACGCGTTCGGGTCAAAAAACGATAAAAATTCCGGATGTAATTGCTATTTAAATAGTTAATTTTTTAGGAATAAAGAGAGCGCGAAGGATTTTCGCGCTCTCTTTGCTCCTAACTCACTTAAATACGTCTTATTCAAACTAATAAAATCATAAACCTAACTACAAACACTTTTTTGTTTCGTAGTACCATTTCTCTTTATATCTTTACGGTAGATGTTTTGTCGTTCAGTAAACGGGCCACGCAGTGTCAAACTCAATAAATTAAGTTAAAACTTTTGAAACAGACAGGAAGAAATATTCTGCTTCTCATTTGGTTAACCGGAATCATTGCAGGTTGTTCAACTAAAAAGAACACCCCTGCTTCCCGTGCATATCACAATGTTTCTGCCCGTTACAATGTTTATTTCAATGCAAAAGAGAGCCTGAAAGCCGGACTTCAGCGCATTGATCAATCGATTTCCGACGATTATACCCGCACCTTACCAATTTATAAATCCACCTTGCCCGAAGCGGCAAAGGCTGCAACTTCAGAAATGGATCTGGCAATCGCTAAGTGTAACAAACTAATTGCACTTCACTCCATCTCGAAAAGTCCACGTCGTAAAACGAATAATTCAGAGCGTTACAAAAAATTTGCTTCTAAAGGCGAATACAACGAATGGATTGACGACAGTTATATTTTGATGGGACAAGCCAGTTATTACCAGCACGATTTTCACCGCGCCATCGAGAACTTCAATTACGTCATCCGGAAATTTCCCTCCGAACCCACTCGTTATGATGCCTTTCTGTGGATGGCCAAATGCGACATCGAAACCGGAGATTACCCGCAGGCCCTTGAAATATTTAATTCCCTTTCACGTGACGCAGGTTTTCCTAAAAGACTCAATCAAGACCTAAATCTTGCACAGGCACACTATTTCTTAAAAGACAATCAACCAGATGAGGCAATTACGCATTTGAAAGTTGCATTGGAAACCTCACTGCCACGCACCGATAAACTTCGGCTTAATTATATTCTGGCACAGTTATTTGTATTGACCGACAAACCGCAAGAAGCATCAAAGCAATATTCGCATGTCATTAAAATGCGTCCAAACTATCAAATGGCATTCAATGCAAGAATTTCGAGGATGGAAATTGCCGGAGGCGATAGCACGGAGACTTCGCACCAATTACAAAAGATGCTTGATGATGTGATCAACGCAGAATATCGCGACAGAATTTACTATACCAAGGGTGAGATAGCCTTAAAGGAGGGCCGCAAACTAAATGCGATTGAAGACTTTAAAAAATCGGTAATCTACAGCACATCTAACCCAAAACAGCGCGCTTTGTCGAGTCTTAGTGTGGCAAGATTATTTTTTGAAAGCAACAATTATCTTCAGTCAGCTTGTTATTATGATAGCGCCGTTGCAGTGATTGATGCCAGTTACCCGGGGTATGCAGAGATCACAACCCGGGCTTTCGGCTTGAAAAGATTAGCCGCTGACCTAAACACAGTTACACGTGAAGACAGCCTCCAAAAACTCGCTTTATTGACAGATCAACAGCGGAATACGCTTATCAACACTATAATAGCTGACTTGCAAAAAAAGGAAGCCAGTCAGGCTATTGCTGCAAATTCAGAACAGACCGATCAAAACTACTTCAGGTCTCAGCAAAACAGGCAACAGATTGGGGTCAACAACAATCAGAATCTGTGGTATTTTTATAATCCGCCTACCGTTGGTCTTGGAAAATCAGAGTTTCAAAGAATTTGGGGAAAGCGGAAATTAGAAGATAACTGGCGCCGCAAGAATAAACTCTCAACGATTGAAGTTGAAACAGAGCAGGTAGCTGAGTCTGAAACAAAAGCAAATGTTACCGAAACTAAAAAGAAAGCCACTGATCCTAAATCGGTTGCCTTTTATTTGCAGAATATTCCTCTGACCGATTCGCTGATGGTAGTATCAAACGAATTGATTAAAAGTGCCTTGTTTGACGCTGGAAGAATTTACAGAACCGATTTCAACGATTATCCAAGGTCAATTGAAACGCTTGAAGAGTTGAACCGAAGATTCCGGGGTAGTATTTATGAATTACCATCCTTTTTCGAACTTTACCAGTTATATAAACAGATCAGCGACGGAGTAAAAACCGCGCAATACAAAGAGAAGATTATAAAAGGATACCCGGAATCGAAATATGCCCGGTATCTTCTTGATCCAAATTATTTTACGCAACTTGAGGAGCGAAAAGGCGTAGTTGAAAAAAAATACGGCGAAGCGTTACGGCTATTCCGAGCCTACGATTATGCAAAGGCAAAAGAGGTCGCAATCGCGACATTAGCGATGAATCCGGATAGCAGCCTGCTTCCAAAAGTCAAATTTATTGAAGTAGTTGCGAATGGTTCAAGTCAGGAGAAAATTGCTTTCGCTGACTCGCTTGATCACTATGCCAAAGCATATTCATCAAGCCAGACCGCGGTTATTGCCCTTCAGATTAAAGACTTAATAAGGACTAATTCGTTGACTGATTACCAGCAGCTTGTGGCTAAAGGTTATATCACCGAGGAGATCATCAACCAAGAGACAAAGCGGGAGAATGATCATTTAAACGATGAATTCGGAGGAAAATTTTCTTACGATGAGAATATGTTCCACTACTATGTGATCGCCTTTTCAAAAGAAGCCAAAGTAGATGTGAGCCGGTTGATTTATGACATCGCAAATTACAATTTAGACTATTACACCACAACTGATTTTGATATTGAGCCGATCAATCTCGACTCCAAAACGCAACTGGTCGTAGTAAGAAGTATCCCGAATAAAGAGGAAGGGCTGATTTATTTCAGGTCGATCATGCGGAAACGTCCCGTATTTCAGGCATTGAAAGGAATTGAATATGTGAACTTTGTTGCATCTTCGGCCAATTACAGGACAATTATAGCCGAGAAAGATTATCTTGATTACCTGCGTTTTTTCATCAAAAACTATAGTTCATTCATCGGCTCAAATATTCCTGCCGACGAATTACCAAACCCTCAGGAATTACTGGCAAAAGTGCATAAAGAGGAAGAATCGGTTGAGAAAGGAAAATTCGTTCTGATTCAAACTGCGCCAAAGGATTCAACAACACAAGTCAAACCATCTGTCAAAGCGGAGTATAAAGGCCCCTACTCTCAAAAACAAAGTGCAACCTATTGCTATACATTGATATTCCTGAAAAAACAAAACGACGAGGCAAAGCTGATCAAGGCGTTTGAATCGTTCAATCAATCTAATTTCGGGTCAAAATCAATCAAGGTAACGGTTGAATCACTCGATGATAACAGGAGCATTTTAATTGTGAGTGGCTTAGGTGAAAAAGGATCTGCAATGGCCTATTTGCAAAAATCGGTATCAGACCAATCACTTAAGACCCTCTTTGAAAGCAGCAGTTTCCGGAATTTTATCATCAGCAGCGAAAACCTGCTCATTTTCAAAAAGGAAAAGAATCTGATCCAGTATATGGAGTTCTTCAATCAGTCAAAATAAAGTTTGCTGCAAAAATTGTTTTTGTCCAACGACCTTCATGTAATTTATCTTGGTTAAATCACTGTATTTTAAGGTGATTCATCAACTCTTTGCCAAGCTCATTTTTGGTGGTTAATCCGGTTCCGGGAATTATTTCCCAGGTCTGAGAAGCAGTGATAGAACTTCCGGGAGCAATCTTTTCGTAGGCAAACTGCATCTCCAGTTCCTGAAGATCCTCCTTGCGGTTGGCAGAATTTTCGATATAGAGTTCGATACGAGCCTGTTCGGGATGAATTACAGACTTGTCAATCAGGTCGCTTCGGACAATAAGCCATTGATTTGCTTTAAATCCGGCAATCACAGGAGCAGTTACGGGTGAGAAGAATGACTTTCCTTTAAAGACTTTATTAATGGAATCATTAAGTGGTGTGTTATAACTATAACATCCGTTTTGCCAGACCAAGGCAGACTTTTTCTCTCCAGGCTTTCGAAGATCTGCACCTTTTGTTAATGCTGCCGAATCTGCCGGGACAAATACCTGATCCCATCCATTCATGCGTGTGTTAAACCAGAGTCCCCAGCTCACAGTATCATTGCTGCAGTTGCGCGCACTTGTTGTTAGAAGGACCTTATTTCCCTCAATATGGTAGGTTTTCGTAAACTGAACATGAGTGTATGGACTTTCGGGGCTAATAAGGGTAATCTCCCCGGCTATTTGAGCTGCGATTTTATACGGAGCATAGGTGAGATAAGGATCCGGAGGCCAGGGCGACCGTTTAGCTTTTAGTTCGGGAAACGAATCCTGCTTTATCCACCACTCACTCTGTGGATTCAACCAGTTAATTGATCCGTTATAGGATTTAAATGGTTTTGTAGGATCGAGAGAAGGGCGTTTTCCGGGAGGCTCGTTCCAAAGTGTCGAATCCGATTGAATAATATTCTCTTGTCCGGCAAGTGATACCCTTACCAACCGACCTCCGACTTCGGGAAGCAAACCAATTTCGATTGTATCGTTTGATAAACGGATCACACTGTTTACCAAAGGCTTTTGTGGTGTAGTACAACTGCCGAGCAGGATGATTACGACAATTTGAATACCTTTTCGCATAGTATAGGTTTATTGCTTCATCAGAACCTGCAAATAAGGCTAAAAAATCTACTCTTTTAAAGGTTCCTTTTTATTACTTGCGCTTGGAATCGACTTTGGTGCATCAGAAGGTTTTTCATCTTCATCTTTGATCGCTTTTTTAAATTCCTTCATCCCTTTGCCAATTCCACCCATCATTTCGGGAATTTTTTTACCTCCAAACAGGAGCAGAATTGCTCCGAGAAGGATAATTATGTGCCACGGTGCAAATAAGTCCATGTTGTTTTGATTAAATTGTGAGGTGACAAATTTATAAATGTTTTAATCATAGCAATGTGAAGATTGAATTAAATTTTAATGCTTTTTATTTGCGAAACGAAAAGCATGAAGGAATGATCGATTCCTGTTAATAAATTTAGTCTAAAGTCGGAACTAAAGGGAAATGTATCAGGAAAAAGGTGATAGTTTATAATCGAATCATCATTGGAAATTGTTCGGAATGGTCAAAGATTAATAACCCCAGGCAACGAGGAATGAGTCGCCCGGGGCTAATTATGATGCGTCTTATTAGATAAACGAGCGGTTTGACAAGATCAAATCTTTCTTTCCCAGGCGCAAAGAATAATTACAATTCGTTTATCTTCAATAGATAAGTCAAAATAAACTATTTATTTCTCCTAATTCACACCAACCCGATTCCTTACTCACCGCTACAACAAATTTATAACCACTTGTAGCGTGAATGGATCAGTCTTCAACCTGTTAAAGACTCTCCCCAAAATCAGCGCGGAACTTAGCAACAAGATTATCCACCCAGTTGCCGATAGGTTTAAGCTTACCAACAAAGAAACGGAGTACCGGTGGTTCTTCGATCCATTCCAGTCCGCCAATCAATGCACGATTTTCGTAAAGCCATTTGATGCGGTCCTCAGCATATTTGATCTGCGATAAAGTAAATACCCGGCGCGGGAATGCCAGACGAAGCAATTCAACATCTGCCAGAATATCGTCACCGTTTTCGTCACGGACACTCGAAATGGTGCCACGTTCCATACCTCGAATACCTGACGCAACATACAAAGCCGCAGCGAGAGCACCGGCAGGATATTGTGTCTGCGGAACATGAGCTATAAATTCCCCCGCATTCAGGTGACAGCCCAATCCACCGGCAGGTGTAATAACAGGTATCCCTTCTTTATCAAGCGCGTCAACAAGGTATTTAATAAATGTGGGTGAATGGCTGATTACATTGAAATCCAATGTTTCATAAAGTCCTACCGCCATTGCCTCTATCTCGCGGACACTCATTCCCCCATAAGTCAGGAATCCTTCGTAAAGTGGCACCCAGTCACGCATTTGCATATATATATCGTGGTTGTTTGTGCAGATACCTCCTCCCCTCGTACAGCTTACTTTGCGGCCGGAGAAGTAAGAGAAATCTGTATAACTAAGCATCTCATGCAGAATGTCTACAATTGGTTTATTTTTATAACCCTCTTCACGGATCTTGATGAAATAGAGGTTCTCATTAATAAGACTGGTATCCATCAGCAACATGATCTTATTCGCCCTGGCAATTACCGAAACCTCGCGCAGATTGGCCATAGAGAATGGCTGACCGCCAATCAGATTGGTTCCAGCCTCAAAACGGATATATGCCACATTTTCGGCACCCCATTTTTCGATAACCTTGTTTAGTTTGTCAATATCCATATTCCCTTTGAACGGGAAATCACTTTTGGTTTTGAGCGCTTCGTCGGTATAGATTTCTACAACATCGCTACCCATCATTTCGATATGGGCTTTGGTGGTTGTGAAGTGGTAATTCATCGGAACAACAGTTCCCGGCTTACAGAAAGTCTTCGCAATGATATGTTCTGCCGCACGACCCTGGTGAACAGGAAGGAAATACTGCTGATTAAACACTTCTTTGATTGCCTTTTCTAGTTTGTAATAGCTGGCAGACCCGGCATACGAATCATCCGCAACACTCATTGCAGCCACCTGGTTGTCACTCATGGCATTAGTACCCGAATCGGTAAGCATATCCAGAAAAACATCCTTGTTTTGAAGCAAAAAGGTGTTAAACCCAGCCCCGAAGATTGACTCTTTGCGTTCTTCGATGGGTAAAAGGTTTAGTTTCTGAACCACACGCACCTTGTGCATTTCAAGCGGGGTTGTTTCACCGCTGTAAAACTTTACTGTTTTTAGTTGTTCGAAATTCTCCATGGTTAATTCTAATTTGTTTGTTTTTGCATTTATATACCGATTGCACGTAAATAGTCCGATAACGATGCCATATCGAGGATCATTCATAAATTGGTTTACGGCGGTGCGATTTTACAAATAAATAATCTGTAATCAAAACAACTTATAAAAGTTTTGATTTGTAAGCATTAAATTAGAATCTGTTTAAATTCGAAATACAAAACGAGACATTTTTACAATATGACGATTTGGAAAATGGAAGATGTAGAATTTAGGTGGAAGTGAAGGGGCGATAGGAAGAAGGGGCGACGAAGCGAGTTGGATCAATGACCAGGTGTTTAAAATCGCTTTATGGTAATTGGAATTAATATCATATTTAGATGGCCAGGAACAAGCGGGTGATTGAATGTGTATGGAATCTATAGAGTGAGGGAAGAGTGGGAGGCTTAAAGGAAAATAAAAAGGCACATAACATGGGTACTCATCCCATTGCACATTTTTAGAAACTCACCCTCTTACCTTCCCACCTTCTCATCTTAAGTTTTCCGATATTTGAATTGATGTATTTATGAATTGTCAGAGTTTAAATTATTGCGTTGACAATCTTTCAATTGTATGCAAAAACAACCGTGTAGGAGCCTTCATAATTTCCTGACGCCTGACTGCTCGATCTGTTGGCTTTCCCGTCGAGTTGAATGGTTTGGGAACCATCCGCTTTTGCAGCCGAAGCATATGAATTGTTATTTACAGATGGCTCTAATGTAAAACCATGTCCGGCAGAATCAAATAGTGAAGCCGTCTTAACAACAACATTGCAACTAATATTTTTTCCGGAATTCAGGGTTATCGCGCCAAGGTGGACGTTTTCGGAAGTCAGGTAGGATTGTTCCAATTGCCGGGCGTCGCTTTCAGCGATTGTTGCAAGTTCAAAGCTTGTAATCGCATTCGATGCCGCACTTACCGATTCTATTACTTCTGCGGTCACATGTCCAATCGCAATAGTTTGGCTGCATACTTTCGGCTCTGCGAGTGTCAGAGTAAGTACAGCTGCGAAAATTAGTACGAGTATCGTTTTCATGGCAATTGATTTTTGATCTATTAGAAATCCGATCATCAAAAAATCTTTTATTGCATCAAAGATAAAAAAAATATTTTACTATTGTTATAAAAACGTAAAATAAATATTTACACGACTAAAATAGTTTTAAAATTCTTTTTGTAACTGCAAGTAAAAAACATATAAACCTGAATATATGAAATATGCATCTCAATTTTAATAAAAAGATTTTGTAAATATATTTTACTCATCATGAGCTTGCAAAGTCTAATAATTTAGATTTCAACCATACATATCTATATATCAGAACAATAAAATATTGTTTTCTCCCCAGCGAAAAATTAATTCCGTGTAAAATTAGTTTTCGAAAGATAAAATCATAAAACAAGATGGTTTGCCATACATGAACCAGTGATTATCAAATAAGTTTCCAGGATAAACTTGTTTTTCATTCGTATAATACAACTAAGTTGCAGTATATATTTTGGATCGAAGCGCATAATTCCTTTCCATCTAAATACCCTCTCATGGAACTCGCATGCGTTTATATATCTGCTTTTGCGGTATTTGTACCATACTCGTTTCTCAAGTAAATATACAAAATCCGGATTCCAATTCCAAGAAACAGATAGATTTTGAATTCCGGGTTTTACATACTTGTTCTATAAGCCCTTTTCATATATCACATTGTCACTTTCCTAACTTTTCAATAATTGTAGACAAAAGCCATTGAATGGTTAAGTTTTCGAGATCCTTTCTCATCCCATTGAATTGTGATTGTGCAGCTCTATTGATCGGAATTCAATTCCATTCGTCAGGGATAGCAAATGTGCCGGTCAGGAATGAAATTGAGCAAAGGACCCAGATCGGGGAAATTGAAGGTTGATTGATAGATTCTTCATCAGGCATCTTTCGGAAATCGTTTCAGATAGAACGATTTTCCCATATGTTCAGAGACACAGTCCAGATGTATTTTATTGGGATGGCATTTAATCCGTCCACAAAATAAATCCCGACAATTACGATCTGGAGTCGTAAGTCGGGATTTTTTCAATATTGATATGTTTAAAAAATGTAATTCAGACACCCATGTTTTCATCAATCGCTTTATTCAAATACCTGTTTAGCGGGTAAATTATTTTAAAGATTTCGATTGCTTTTTCGAAGAAATCCGAAGCGTACAACGCGCCCTCTTCAATTTGGTGTCCAAAAGCATAGTTTCGGTTCTTAATAAGTTCGAGGTACTCCCAGTCTTTCGGATATCCTTTTGGCGCGGTTTTGAGTTTATCGGAGTATTCTAAAGTGAATGTTGATTTAAATGTCTTGTTTTCAACTAAATCAATGTAATTTTTAGGGTGGTAGTAAATTTCCTGCCTGATTGCCTGGAGATACTCAGGCAGAGGCATATAAATTCCGCCAGAAAGGAAACATTCGCCAGGCTGAATATGAAGGTAGTAACCGGCAAAACCCGATTTCTTTCCGCCACGGGCGATGTAGCACCCATAATTTGATTTATAAGGCAGCTTGTCTTTCGAAAAGCGGACATCACGAAAAATACGGAATACGCAATCTTTGGCATTCAACACGGGAATTTCATCATCAAATTGCCGGATATCATGGATCAGCTGCTCTGCGACAACAAGAAAGATTTTACGCGTCTTATCATACCTTTCCCTGTTGAGGTCGAACCATTCACGCGAATTATTCGCTTCAAGATCTTTAAGAAAATCGAGTATCTCTTTCATCTTTAAAGTAATAAAATTAGTTTGAACGCAAATTCAAAAATACCGGAAATCAATTAAAAACCGGCTATAGACTGATTAAATTAAACAAATTAAATTTAAAACAGTTTTTCGGATTGCTTCCTTATTTTTGTAAGAAAATTAGTTGTTACTCATGACCAATTATTGCATTATTGTTGCCGGTGGAAGCGGTTCACGCATGGGTACCGAAACCCCTAAACAGTTTCTCCTGGTAGGGGGAATACCTGTTCTGATGCATACAATTCGAAATTTTTACGAATTTGATCCGTTCCTTCAGCTGATTCTTGTACTTCCGGAAACAGAAATTTCAAGTTGGAAAATATTGTGTCGTCAATATCAATTTACTATACCGCATCAGACGATTGCCGGCGGAGAAACGCGTTTCCAATCGGTCAAAAACGGACTTTTGCTGGTCCGCGAATGTGATCTGATTGCTGTTCATGACGGGGTCCGGCCTTTGGTCAGTCACAAAACGCTCAAACGATGCTTCGAAAGTGCGGATAAGAGAGGATCGGCTATTCCCGTTTTGCCCTCCAACGAATCACTACGCAAAGGAGATATGGATGAGTCAGTTCCCGTAGATCGTTCGCGTTTTTATATCGTTCAGACACCCCAGGTATTTAAAGCTGCAATCCTTAAAAACGGGTATAAACAATCGTGGATTACGGAATTTACCGATGATGCTTCGGTAGTCGAACATGCCGGAACACCAGTACGGTTGGTGATGGGAAATCGAGAAAATATCAAGATTACATTTCCGGAAGACCTGATAATAGCGGAATTGTTTTTGAAGAATAGATGATGATTGATAGAATATTATTCTCTCTAGCCACTTGAAGGGTCTGCGACAACTTCAAGGGCTAGGCAGGATTCAGCCTCAATGGCTGAGTATCTTCATCTCCATCTTGAGATCCTTTAGCGGTCGGTCATTAGGGCCAGTAGGCTGAGCAGCAATTGAATCAACTACAGATAATCCTTCAATGACTTCACCAAAAACAGTGTAATTTCCATCGAGATGCGGAGTTCCGCCAATGGTCGTGTAGACCTGCTTTTGTTCTTCCGTCAATTTGAAGGGTGTTTTCTTCGCTTTCACCATTGCTTCGGTTTGTAATTTCTCGATTAAAATTGCAAATGCAATCTGATTACCCGATTTCTGATAGAATTTAAGCGAATCATCATTGGCCATTGCGAGCTGACGCATATAGCTTTGAGCCAGTTTTTCAGTTCCTTTGGCTTCGAGGGCTGGAATGTTGTTGGCCGGAAAGACTACACCTTGAACAATATAGAATTGAGAGCCCGAGGATTTTTTCAGGGGATTTACCTGATCGCCTTCCCGTGCCGCGGCTAATGCTCCCTTTTTATGAAGAAACTTAGGATTGATTTCATTATCAATTTCATATCCCGGACCGCCATTGCCAAGTTGTTGATCTGGTTTGGCATTACGCGTATCTGGATCTCCACCCTGAATCATAAAATCTTTTATGACGCGGTGAAAGAGAACGCCATCGTAAAAGCCCGCCTTCGCCAGCTTCAGAAAATTATCGCGATGTTTCGGCGTCTCGTTATAGAGTGCCACCTTTATATCGCCAAATTGTGTTTTAATCAATACAACTGGACGTTTGTCGCTCTTATCCTGAGCATTACCGCATGAGAATAAAAACATTGCGGCCAGTATAATTCCGCCTTTAAAAAAATTCTTCATCATAAACTGTTCTTTGATGCCAAAGATAGTAAAAGTGCATTGCAACCGGAAATAGGATAACTTGAGTTTTCTTCATCTGTGAAACTGCAGGTTTGCAGCCGCCATTTGACTTCTGCCTGCTGTCTGCGGACTTCTGTCCTATTAATTAGCCGTAATTTTTTTATTTTTGTCATTCAGTTTGAAAACAATAGAAGGATGAGCGATTTTATCATTTACAATACATTAAGCAGGAAAAAGGAAATTTTCGAACCCATCAATCCAGGTCATGTTGGACTGTATGTTTGTGGTCCGACCGTTTATGGCGAAGCTCATCTTGGTCATTCGCGTCCTGCAATCACGTTTGATGTGTTGTTCCGTTACCTGAAACACCTTGGTTACAAGGTCCGGTATGTCCGCAATATTACCGATGTTGGTCATCTTGTGAACGATGCCGATGAGGGTGAAGATAAGATTGCCCGTAAAGCGAAAGTCGAAGAGCTCGAACCGATGGAGATTGTACAGATGTACACGAACAGTTATCGTCGAAATATGCTGCAATTGAATGTGTTGCCTCCGAGCATTGAACCTACGGCTTCGGGACATATCATCGAGCAGATCATAGCAGTTCAAAAAATGATTGATTCGGGATTTGCTTACGAAATAAACGGATCAGTTTATTTTGATGTTGAGAAATATGCGGCAGTTCATCCTTACGGAAAGCTTTCGGGACGAAAAATAGAGGATCTTTATACAAATACACGCGATCTTGATGCTCAGAGTGAGAAAAAATCGGGACTCGATTTTGCTGTATGGAAAAAAGCAGCACCTGAGCACATCATGCATTGGCCTTCTCCATGGGGCGAAGGTTTCCCTGGCTGGCATACTGAATGTACGGCAATGAGTACAAAATATCTGGGCGAACCATTTGATATTCACGGCGGCGGACTCGACTTGCTTTTCCCGCATCACGAAGCCGAGATTGCCCAGGGTGTGGCGTGCTTCGGACACGAACCGGTTCGCTACTGGATGCACAATAACCTGATAACGATCAATGGTCAGAAAATGGGTAAGTCGCTTGGCAATTTTATCAAGCTGGATGAATTTTTTACCGGAAATCATCTCTTACTGGAGAAGCCTTATACGCCTATCTGTATCCGTTTTTTCATTCTTCAGGCACATTATCGTAGTCCGCTCGATTTCTCAAACGAAGCACTTCAGGCAGCAGAGAAAGGTCTCGAACGTCTGATTAACGCAACTGCGCTGATTGAAAAGCTCATTCCAACCGAACAATCTTCTATTGATGTGGCCGGTCTAAAAGAGAAATGCGATGCAGCAATGAATGACGATTTAAACACGCCGATTTTGATTGCACATCTGTTCGATGGTGTTAAAATGATCAATTCAATCAATGACGGGAACGCTTCCATAAACGGTTCAGATCTCGAAATATTGAAAACACTCTACAACGATTTCGTTTTCGAAATACTTGGATTCAAGTCAGAAGCGTTATCCGGCGAATCTGGAGGCAATGAGGTTTTGGGTGATGTTGTTGATTTACTGCTTAATCTCCGCATTGAGGCCAAACAGCACAAAGATTGGGCAACCTCCGACAAAATCCGCAACAGTCTTACCCAGTTGGGATTTGAGATTAAGGATACAAAAGAGGGATTTGAATGGGCATTCAAAAAATAAAAAGATTAGAAGTGCAATAGTGACCGGGCGACCTGTTCAAGTTCTGGACAAGGCATCCGGTCACTAACCTCTTGCGATTCAGAAGCAATAAAGATAAACTCATCATTAACCATAGCTTATCATCTTTATTTTATGAAATTCTGATAAGATAGATTGACGGTACAGGAGATCCAGCGGGGCAAACCGGGATAAAAATAGCGGGGAGGCAATGAAGCTGTGCGAGGCGCATTCACCACCACCATTGAAGCATATTTCTCATTGTTTAAATTATTGATCTTCAATGTTGCATCTATTATTAGCTTCTTTAATATTTCGAAACGGTAGCCCGCTTTCAGATTGATGACCATCCATGTTTTTGAATATTGAAGGTTAAGGTCATTCAGCGGAATTTTTCCCGAAGTACACAATTCAACCTGAGAATAAAAACCAACCGGTGTCTTTAAATCGAGTCTCCCCGTAAAGGTTTGTTCAGGCATTCCAGGCAGCTTATTCCCTGAATAACTGATATTATTCTCCGTAAAATCCTGAAAATTATATCGGTTGATCGCGTAAGAGAGATTTGCGATCAAAGCAAAATGCCTGTCTGAATCGATATTTTTGTGTCCTAATAACCATTGTTGAACAGCAATCTCCACTCCCCGGTGAAGCGAAGACCCGGCATTCATACCAACGTAAACATCCTCTGCCACTCTCCTGGGAACAATCAGGTCGGTAACACGCATGTAATAAAATGCGAGGTCTATAAAAGTCGCATGATTGAACAGGTTTGCCCTGAATCCACCCTCAAAACTCCAGGCTTTTTCGGGCTTTATGTCGCGGTTAATCAGTCCAAGAGGACTTAAGGTCTCGGAAAGCGATGGGATCGAAAACCCTTTATTGACTGAGGTGTATAGATATAAGTCATTCAGCGGATTCCAGAAAATGGAGAGTCGTGGCGCCACAATAGGTTTGAAATTGTAGTTTCCCGATTGGTTTAAGGTATCAGTGGAAAACTGATCGGTGTATTGAAAGCCCGAGCGGTTCAAATTGACACCTCCTGTGACTGTAAATTGTTCTATTTTGGCTTCAAGTTGCGTAAACAGATCTGTCTGGTAAAGTGATTCTTTCCCCTGTTGTTGAAGTGTCCCTTTTGTCCCTTTCCCTCCAATATTTTCTGACAGCGAACTATGTATACTCTCAAAATAAAGATTGGAACCTGCAAGGAAATGAATGGTGGCACTACCCACTTTTTTAGTTTTTTGGCCCAAAATGCGTCCACCATAGGCGAATCCGGATTCATTCAGAAAGTTAAATGGGCGGTTCTCCTCTGTCATTCTTGAATTCATGAACACCGAAGTTGAGATTTCCCAGTCGCGGGGTGTTTGATAGCGCAGACTATAACCCGCAAAGATCCTGTCAGGATGTTCATATCCTTTGGTCTTTAGCCAGCTGGGAGCTGCTTTTTGAGGGTTATTTGCGAAAGTGGATGAGTCAATTGAACTTGGGATCAGCGCGCGGATCTTTGATTCAGATAGAATCAAATTACCAGAAAGTTTCCGGCTGAAAGTTTGATTGTCGTTGATAAAAAAAGAGTACCGGCTGTAATTACTATTCTCGCGGTAGCCCGCAGATTGAATACCTGATAATGAAACCATCAAATCATTTTTGTCGGTTCCGATGGAGTAGTTTACCCCGTTTTTGAAATATCCGTAGCTGCCAGTTGTGCTCGTAAGTATAATTTCTTCCGCGTTTAAACGGGCTCTTACGGGATAAAGAACAATTGTTCCGCCCAACGATGCACCATGAATACTCGACGCCGGACCTCTTAAAACTTCAATCCTGCTCAGGTATTCAGGATTTATATCGTCGAAAGTTGTTTCACCTTCAGCACTGTACATCGGAATATCTCCAAAGTAGAGCTTGATTTTTTTTGTTCCGTAAGGGTAACGTGAACCGATTCCTCTCAATGTTAATTTGATGGTTCCCAAAGACCCTTCCTGCATTACAATTCCCGGAACGGCTGACAGGGAGGATGCAATATTTGTAGCTGCGATTTCGAGCCGGTCGGCAGTAATAACCGATACGGATCCGGCAATGGATTTTAGCTGACCTGGTGTGCGATAAGCGGATATCTGAATCTCTGAGAGATCGTAGTTTTGTTGCGACAGCCGCTCATTGGCTGTGCTGCTGGTGTCGGTTAAAACAACTTTTAGCGCTCCATTTGTTTGTCCAAATAGTGAACAGGAAGTATGAATCAGGAAGATGATCAGGAGAAGTCTCATTCCCAATTAACGGAAGGTCGCTTCTTTTGTTTATCCTGATATTTTGAAGCTACACGATTTGATCGAACGCCTTCTCCATTTTGACCAAACCTTCTTCTAGAATAGCTCTTGGGCAACCGAAATTTAATCTGAAATATCCATCTCCTCCGGTTCCGAATTTAGTGCCATTGTTTAACGCTACTCCACCGTTTATCAATATTTTACCCAGTTGGATTTCGGTAAGATTGTAAGCCGAAAAATCGAGCCAGACCAGAAATGTTGCTTCAGGTTTCATTATCTTTACTTTCGGCATCCTGGTGGTAAGAAACGTCTCCAGAAAGTTGTAGTTATTTTCAAGATAAGCCATTAGTTGCGACACCCAGTCAAAACCATTTTTGAGAGCCGCCTCCGTAGCGATATTTCCAAAAATATTGCCGCCTTCGATATGGACCGTATGCAGCACCCTTTCGTATTTGACCCTCAGCTTTTTATTGGGAATGATCACAAAGGCTGTCGAGAGCCCGGCAACATTGAAGGTTTTGCTGGCGGCCATCAGAACGGCACTGTTCATCGCGATTTCTTCGGATACCATCGGGATCGGGATGTGTTTGTTGCCACTAAAAACGAGATCAGCATGAATCTCATCTGAGACGATAACAATCCCATTTTCGGTACAGATCCGGCTGAGCTCCTCAAGTTCTTCTCTTTTCCAAACCATTCCTCCCGGATTATGGGGACTGCACAATATTAAGAGTTTGGTTTGCGGATCAATGATTTGCTTAAGATTTTCAAAATCGAAAGTGTATCGTCCATCTTTCAGCATAAGCGGATTCTCCGACATTTTTCGACCTGAACCTTTTATACTTGTGAAGAAGGGAAAGTAAACGGGAGGTTGAACAATCACTTTATCGCCTGGTTCGGAAAGGGCCATGATCAGCATTGTAACTGCTGAAACTACACCGGGACTTGAAGTGATCATTTCTTTTTCGATTTTCCAGCCATGCTTGCGATCCATCCAGTTGATAATGGCTTCGAGGTAACTCTCAGGACGATAGGAATAAGCCAGTATCTCATGGTTCATCCGCAGGTGCAATGCGTCCATAATAAAGTCGGGGACGCGGAAATCGGTGTCGGCGACCCAAAGCGGAAGTGCCCCGCCATTTCCGAAAATGGTTTCGAGCAGGTCGTATTTGACACAGTCGGTGTCCCGTCGTTCTATTATTTCATCAAAATTATAATGCTTCATGTACTTATATTTTTTTCAGCCAATTAAAATCTTCCCCTTTTTCAATTTTCAAAACGAAATTAAAACGATCGGGATCGAGGCAAAGTTCAAAATCGGATGCAGGAGACCATTCATCATTGGCCGGATCGAGCAGCCGGGCACCATCGCCAGTGCGGAGCGTCAGCTTCATCTTTTCGAAATTTGTTTCTCTATTCAGTAACCGGTCACGAACATATTCGGCCAGAAAAGTATCCTCTTGTGTTGGATAGCGACCTTCGTAGCCCATGCAGACGAGACTTAATGCGGCAGGATTTTTTAGACGGATATAGCTGATGATTGCTTCTGCATTTACAAAACTTCCTGTGATGATTTCGTCGGCCTGGGTAGCATTGGCGATGCCCCTGGTTCCGGAACTTGTCGTCATGATAATCGTTTTTCCGCTAAAATCCTGATCCATAATGTGCGTTGGCGAGTTTCCGAAATCGAAGCCTGGAACCTTTCGCTCGCTCCGTTCACCCAGCATCACCACATTTTTCAGCCGCTTCTTCAATTCAAAGGCCTCCTCTACATGTTCAACCGGGATGATTTTCTCAGCTCCTGCCGCGAAAACATAACAAGCCGTCGAAAACGCCCTGAAGACATCGATCACAACAGTGAGCCCTTTGGCATTTTTTGCCCCTTCGGTAAGTTGAAGAATTTCGATTTTCATAAACTTTTGTAAATTGGCAGCGAATTTAACGTAAATGCAGCAAATAGAACTATGATATCTGTCGTTAAAAATAAGTTACCAATTTTGCAATTCAACAATCTAAATAAGTTTCCGGAGTTGAATCATTTTTCGACTTCTCGTGTTGGTGGCAGCAGCACAGGTATTTATCATGCTTTAAATTTGGGGTTTAATTCCGGTGATTTAGCCGGGAATGTAATCGCAAACCGGAATACTCTTTGCGCGGCACTTGAAATAAATCCGGAGCGATTGATCTTTCCCAAACAGACACATACTGCAACTGTTAAAACGATCGCCAGCAGTTTTTTTGATATGGATAAAGAAGAGAAAAAACGTTTTCTAAATGAAATAGATGCCGTTATCACGAACCTTAAAGGTGTTTGTGTTGCAATAAAAACGGCTGATTGTGTCCCTGTTCTCCTTTACGATCCTAAAAGAAAAGTGGTAGCGGCCGTTCATGCCGGCTGGCGTGGAACAGTGCAAGATATTGTAATAAAGACAATTCAAAAAATGATAAAGGAATTTGGAACCGATACATCGGATCTTATTGCCGGAATAGGACCTTCAATCTGTCCGGAGGTTTACGAAGTCGGTGAGGAGGTCTGGAAACAGTTTGGCCCGGAATTCTATCTTCCAACTTATACAGCCAAACCGGACAAAAGATTACTTAATCTGTGGCAGGCCAATTATCACCAACTAATCGTAGCCGGTATTCCCGCAAATCAGATTGAAGTCGCGCGTACCTGCACTTTTTCAGATCCGGATCGGTTTTTCTCTGCGCGTCGTGATGGGATTAAAACAGGTAGAATGGCGACGGGGATCATGATTAAATAATTGGAATTAAGTGTAGTCTGAAATTAGTCACGCTGCGCTCCATTCTTAATCACCTAATTCAATTTTAAACTTGACGTTTGCCTTTAATGCATGAAAAATCTTTAGTACTGTGCTAATCGTCATGTTACGGGCATTTCTCTCGAGTTTCGATATTTCGGATTTTTTTACCCCAATCATATCCCCCAACTCTTGCTGAGTAAGATTTCGTTCTTTACGGGTTTGTTTAATCATTTCCCCCAAAATGTCAAGTTTTAAATCAAACTCATACTGTTCTCGTTTTTCTGTGCCAGGGATACCCAGGTATTTGTCCTTTAAGTCTTCAAAATCGTGAAATTTCATATCTTTTGTATCCATGATCATCTGTTTTTATAATATATTTCCCTGATTGCCATCGCCTTTTCAATTTCAGATTTTGGGGTTTTCTATGTCTTTTTAATAAATTCATAGGTTGTTACGACCAATGTATTTCTTTTATCTGTCTTGTCCAAAAAGGCAAAAAGTCGATATTGTTTTGATTGATATAGGGTTCTAAATTCCCATATTTCAAGCGTTAATTTTTTAAATAATTTCGGATCAAGTGTCTGCCTTGCCTTATCAATATTATAGAATATTTTCTCTCGTATTTTCTCCTCAAGTTCCTTAAGGAACTTATCAACCTCATCTGAAAGTAAAATTCTAAAATGTGCTGGCATGACTCCTATATTGATCACGGCAAAAATAAATAATAGTTGCTATATATGGACACAACATAGCAACTATTTTTAAGATGGAAGGAAATTAATTCTTCTTATTCGAAAATGAATAAGGGAAGCTTTCGGGTGAAGTCCCACGTGATTTATTTGGTGTCTTCGTCATGTCAAACTGTATTTTTCCACCCTTCATTAAGTCGCTGTGGGTGATATAGTTTTTACCATACACTTTCCCATCTAGGGTAACCTTGTCGACATATACGTTCTCCGTATTATTCTGCGGAGCATTGATTTCAAACTTCTTTCCGTTTTCAAGGGTAAGGGAGACTTTTTTAAACAGCGGTGATCCGAAAGCGTATTCCCCTGTTCCGGGTGCTACGGGATAGAATCCCATTGCTGAAAAGACATACCAGGCGGATGTTTGCCCGTTGTCTTCGTCGCCGCAAAGACCGTCAGGATTCGGATTATAGAGACGGTCCATTACCTGCCGAACCCAGTATTGTCCTTTCCACGGTTGACCCACATAGTCGTAGAGATAGATTGCATGCTGAACAGGCTGATTTCCATGCGCATATTGTCCCATATTTGAAATCAACATCTCGGTGATCTCGTGAATCTGTCCGCCATAATATGAGTAGTCGAAAGTTGGAGCTGCGGTGAACATTTCGTCAAGGCGTTGTGCCATTTTTTCGCGGCCACCCATCAAATTGGCCAATCCCTGCGGATCGTGAAATACACACCATGTCCAATGCCAGCTTGAACCTTCGGTAAAAGCATCACCCCATTTGTCAGGACGGAAAGGTGACTGGAAAGTCCCATCTTCATTTTTGCCGCGCATAAAATTGACGGATGGATCGAAAACATTCTTGTAATTCATCGCCCGCTTTTCAAAGAGTTTAATCTCTTCCTGCGGACGCCCTAAATCTTTGCCTAACTTCGAGATGCACCAATCAGCAAATGAGTATTCAAGGGTTCTGGCTACGTTTTCATTCACTTCAACATTATAGGGAATATATCCCAGCTTGTTATAGTATTTAACACCATAACGACCAACAGAATGAAGTGGCCCCTCGTTCTCGGTATTCTTTAAAATGGCTTCGTACAATTTCGCAATATCGAATCCACGGATTCCTTTCAGATAGGCATCAGCAATATTGACCGCAGAGTTCGATCCAACCATACAATCGCGGTGACCCGGACTTGCCCATTCAGGAAGCCAGCCACTTTCGTTATAGGTATTCGCCAAACCTTCCATGATCTGTGAACTAAGTGTTGGGTGCATCAGTGTGAAATAAGGGAACACTGCACGGAAAGTATCCCAGAAACCATTGTCGGTGAACATGTACCCCGGTAAAACTTTTCCGTTGTAAGAACTGTAATGAACTACTTTATTATTTGCATCAATTTCGTAGAATTTACGCGGGAAAAGCATCGTACGGTAAAGCGCTGTGTAAAAGGTACGGTTCTGATCAACAGTTCCACCCTCTACTTTTACACGGTCAAGTTCTTTATTCCATGCAGCTTCTGCTTTGCTTTTGGTCAGGTCGAAAGTGCTTTGACCTATTTCTCTTGTCAGGTTCAGTTCGGCCTGTTCAGGACTGATAAAGGATGAGGCTACACGTGCATTGACGATCTCCCCTTTCTTCGTTTTGAAAGTGATCGCTGCCATCACATGTTTCCCTTCGGCCAAAGTACTGCCTTCAGTTAAAACACTGTCTTTCCATGTTGCAACCTCGGTAAATGCTTTATCAAATACGATCACGAAGTAATTATGAAAGTTATCAGGTACGCCGCCACTGTTGTTCCGGCAATAACCCGTGATTTTTCTTTCCGATGCAGATATTTTCACCATCGAGCCTTTGTTGAAGGCATCAATCAGAATATGAGAAGCATCGGATTCTGGGAAAGTAAAACGGAACTGTGCAGCACGGTCAGTGGGCGTTATTTCTGTTACAACATCATAATTTGAGAGATATACCCGGTAATAGTGAGGTTTTGCAGTTTCGGCCTTGTGCGAAAACCACGAAGCTCGTTTGTTTTCTTCCACGATCAGTTTCCCTGTTTCGGGGAAGAGTGAAAATGCAGCATAATCGTTGATCCAGGGACTTGGCTGGTGGGTCTGTTTGAAACCTCTTATTTTCACATCGTCATACATGTAACCCCATCCATTTCCATTCTTGTTGGTCTGAGGGGTCCAGAAGTTCATTCCCCATGGCAAGGCAATTGCCGGGTAGGTATTTCCATTTGATAAAGCATAGTCGGAATCGGTTCCCACCAATGGATTAACGTACTCAACAAGCGAACCTTGCTTGTTACCAGCTGGTTGTCCGTAAGTTAGTTGTGCAAAAAGCATCAGCATTAAAATCAAAAATCGCATTTTCATTTTCATCTTTAATAATTGTGTTTATTTTATATGGTTTGTGTATTAAAATTCGTCTTTAAACATCTCTTTTTCTAGTTCTTCAACTGTTGGCATTGCATTTTGTATTCTTTGAGGTAACTCACTAAAGGTGAATTCGCTCACACCAATTGGCTTGTTGACATCACGAAGTGCAAATTCTACAATAAGGTTATCTTTGTTTTTGCACAAAATCATTCCAATGGTTGGACCATCATCATTCGTTTTTAACTGAGCATCAATGGCAGACAAATAAAAATTCAATTTTCCAATGTGCTCGGGTTCAAACTCTTTGGCTTTAAGATCTATCACAATATAGCACTTAAGCCGAACATGGTAAAACAATAAGTCGAGCTTGAATTCTTTACTGCCAACCTTCAGAAGATATTGTCTTCCCATGTAGGCAAATCCCTTACCTAATTCGAGTAAAAATTGGGTGATGTTTTTTACTATCTGTCGTTCTAGTTCCAGCTCCTGAACATCTTTTTCCAGGGTGAGAAAATTAAAATTATAAGGGTCTTTCAGCAATTGGTTTGCCAAATCGGATTGTGGTTCGGGTAAAGTAATACTGAAATTATTTATTGCCTTTCCTTGTCGGGCAGACAAATTACTTTCTATCTGTATTTGCAAAACTGAACGGCTCCAGTTATTTGCAATTGTTTGTTGCACATAGAATAGTGCTTCTTTATTGTCTTTTATTTTTTGTATGATTAATACATTATGACCCCAAGGTATCTTATTGACAAGTATTTGACTGTTTTCAGAAAGGTCAACAACTAGTTGGCTAATTGGGTCCTGTTGCCAAAATTGATAAAACTGCTTACAATACTTTAAGTTCGACGGTGAAAAACCACCCGTGTCAGGAAACTCTTTTTTCAAATCGGCAGCTAACTGCAGAATAATGCCATCGCCATATTTGCTATGTTTCTGAATTTCAGTTATTCGTCTGCCAATATACCAGTACAGATTGATCAGTTCTGAATTAACACTTAAAGCTGCTTTAATTTGACTGGTTTTAATTCGGTCCTTTAACTCGACAAGCCAGCTTTTGTAATCGTCATATTCTAATCTTATACTCATTGTTTTACCGTTTTTGTAAGAATAGAAATGTTTGCATTTGGTAGAATTTTAAATATTTTCATATCAATGCTGGCATCAGTGTTATTCTTTTCTCAGTGAATTATTGCGTAAATTTAAAATATTGATTTCAGTGAATCGCCTATTTCTGTCTCATCCATTACTCCCTCTTTCCTCTAACCGTTTACCTGAACCTCAAGTCCGGTTTCTTTTACAACCCGCTCTGCAATTGTTTCCAATTCTTCCGTCGAAACCTTCTGAAGATCATTGGCAGGTGTATCGCGGGCAATTGTGTAAATCATCACAAGCCGGGGGCGAATCTGTTGGAGAACTTCAATCCAGGCTTTCAGTTCTTTTTCGGTTGTATTGTCAATTGTGTGATCTTCAAACTGACCCCTGATAAACATGGTTTGAAGAATCAACTGACCATCAAATTGTTTTATATTGTTGATGACAGTTTGCAAATCAAATCTTCCGACAGGCTGATCGAGAATCCTGATGGTTTCAACAAATCCTGAGTCAAGTTTCAGAATATTATCATCTATCTTTTTAAGGGCTGCAACTACTGCCGGCTTATGGAGCATCGTTGAATTTGAAAGTACGGCGATACGCGCACCCGGGCATAACTCATTTCTGATGAGTAAGGTGTCGTCAATAATTGCGGCAAAAGCCGGGTGCATCGTAGGCTCGCCGTTGCCGGCGAAAGTGATTACGTCGGGCAATTCTCCGCTACTTTTCATCTCCGTCAATTTTTCGCGAAGCATTTTTTTTACTTCAATCCGGGCTGGAAGAATGGCTTTTACAGTTCCCTTTTCCGGATTCCACCCGCATTCGCAATAAATGCAATCGAAAGAACATAATTTCGAATCGTTTGGCAGCAAATTTATTCCCAGCGAGATACCTAATCTTCGGCTGTTCACCGGTCCGAATATTGTTTGATCAAAAAGAAAAGTGGGCATGCAATAATCTGTAAAATTTATAAAGTTGAATCTGTACCGAAATGTAATCAATTAAATTAACCTTTTTACTTTGGTATTTGGCAACAATCGAAGATGCTGCAAATCCATGCCTGATATCAGGTTGATTCCTGGTTTCTTCCCTTGCTCAATCGTTCCGGCCCAATGGTTCATTTCCAGGGCTTCTGCACCATTTCCAGTAGCCCAGGTTACGATTTCAACCAGGGGAATTGCAGGGAAATGAGTTTGAATGGTTTGCATTTCAGCCAGCATCGAAAGCTGGTGGTTCGACGAAAGACTGTCGGTTCCGATACAGATTTGAAGCTTGTTTTTACGGAAAAGTTCAATGTCGGGAAGCCGGTCTTCGATGTAAAGATTTGAATCGGGACAAAGTACAAACCATGTTTTATTCAGAGACCTTGTCTTTGCGATCAGGTCAATATCTTTTTGACAAGTCCTTAGGTTGTGGACGAGCAGGAGCTTATTTTCTTTTGGCAGCCAGTGGATGACACTTTCCAATGCCGATTTTCCGGTAGGCTCGAAAGACGACAGATCAATGGCGAGATTCTCAGTGAGGTGCCGCACGATTTCACCATCACGGGAGCGGTATAAATCATCTTCTTCTGAACTTTCCTGGCTGTGCATTGATAAAATAGATTGCTGATTTACTGCAAATTCAGAAATTTTATCAAACAATTCCTTCGAGATGGAATAGGGGGCGTGAGGAACTACCGAAACAGGTAATCCGAGCGACAGTGCCTCTTCGAAGTAATACTGTGCCCAGGCGAATGCCTTTTCAGCCCGTTGGGGTGAAAATCCAAGTGCTTCAATAAAAGTGTGATACACGATCTTCGATTTCGATTTTAACTGAAAAGTGGTGTTGCCGTTCGAAATGTCGCCAACCGCTACAACGCCGTTTTTGTAAAGTTCAAAATCGGCTTTTCGCGCTGCATCAATCACCTTATCTTCTTCGAGATTGCGGCATTCTATCACATTTTTCAGGAAACCGGGTAATCCCGTCTTTTCTGGGAAAACATTGTGTAAATGCGATAACTCGAGGTGGCAATGTGCATTCACAAATCCGGGTATCAACGCACCACTGTAAAACTCAACATTGGCCATCTCATCAAGTTCCCCTTTTGTATCGATGATATCAATGATCGTTCCATCATCGGACAGGATGATGATCCCTTTTACGAGAACGACACCGGTTCCGGTGAAGATATAATGAGCTGATAATTTGCGCATATCAACTATTTTACAACCTTTACCGAGTCTTTAACAATACCCTTGACGACTGGTTTTCGAGGCTTTAACGCCATGTTGGTTCTGGCCTTAACATCTAATATTTTGATAGAGTCATTAATCTTCACGGTTACACCCGTTTTTTTTGTCCGAATTGTATCATTCGCTCGCAAGGTGTCTTTCACGATTTCTTTTACAGCTGGTTTTCTGGATTCAATAGAGTCTTTGGTTCTGGCCTTAACTTCCATTTCATTCAGCCTGTTAAGAATTTCATCGTAAATCGGTTTGTATTTGTCGGGGTGCTTGCCATAATATAAAACCGATGCTTCGAAGACCTTCCGATCGAGTTTGTATTTTTTTAGAATTGTGAGATACAGGTCTTCCTGGTAATTTTCCCGCGTAATTTCCAGCGCGTAGCGTTGGGTGTAAATCGCTTCTGCCAGGTGAAGCTCTAACAAGATAGGAATGATCTCCTTGTCAGTTAAAATCCCTTTTGGAACATTATTATTTGAGCAGGCAAAACCCAGCATAGCCATTAAAACAATCAGACAGTTTCTCATTCGTCATCCTCCATTTGTCGTATTTCTTTGAATTTTTTTGAAAAAGGTGAAGCGAAAACAAACGCATTCAGCTTCTTATTTCTTGTATTGAATATTTGGGTGTTATTTCCTTCCCAGCACTTCAGACCTTCGGAGATGAACAGGATTTTGTCGCCAATTTCCATCACAGAATTCATATCATGCGTGTTAATTACCGTAGTAATATCAAATTCAGCTGTAATCTCCTTGATTAACGCGTCAATCAGGATTGAGGTAACAGGGTCGAGACCTGAATTGGGTTCGTCGCAGAAAAGATATTTCGGATTGAGCGCAATGGCACGGGCAATTGCTACCCTTTTACGCATACCTCCGGAAATCTCTGCCGGATATAATTGATTCGAATTCTTTATATTGACTCTATCGAGGCAGAAATTGAGCCGCAATGTTTTCTCTTTCATCGTCATCGAAGTAAACATATCCATCGGAAACCGGACATTTTGCTCTACAGTAAGAGAATCGAATAGTGCACCGTTCTGAAATACCATACCAATTTCCTGCCGGAGAAGTTTCTGTTCCTTAAAGTTCATCAGGCGTGTATCACGCTCATCGAAAAGGATTTCACCACATTCGATTTCAATCAGGCCAACAATAGACTTGAGAAGAACCGTTTTTCCTGAACCGCTTTGCCCGATGATAAGATTGGTTTTCCCTTTTTCGAAAATTGTGGAAATGTCCTTTAGTACTTCACGGCCTTCGAAAGACTTACAAATATTTCGGATTTCAATCATTTGAATAGCAATTGAGTAAGTACAAGATCGAAAAACAGAATAAGAATGCTCGTATTCACTACCGCCTTGGTGCTTGCGCGTCCCACCTCAAGGGCACCACCCTGCACAAAATAACCCAGGTAGGCAGGGACTGTGGCAATTAAGAACCCGAAAACGAAAGTTTTGATGATTGAAAAATAAACATAAAACGGAACGAACATCGTGGTAATGCCTGTAATGTAAGTTGCCACCGTCACAACTCCCGAAAGCGGTCCGGTAATTAAACCACCGAATATTCCACAAGTTACGCTGATGATAAAAAGAAGAGGACTCATGAAAACTACTGCTATAATTTTGGGCAATATCAGATACGATGCTGAATTAACACCCATAATCTCCATCGAATCAATTTGCTCGGTGACCCTCATGCTTCCAAGTTCCGAAGCAATGTTTGAGCCTACTTTGCCGGCAAGCATCAGGCTAAGGACAGTCGATGAAAATTCAAGTATCAGGGTGTCGCGGTTGCCAAGACCGATAATGTAGTTCGGCATTAATGGGCTTACCATATTATAGGTCAGTTGAAGCGTAATAATTCCTCCCATGAAAACGGAGATGATGGCAACAATACCCACTGAATTTATGCCCAGTTTTTCGACTTCAAGGACCAGTTGATGAATGTACATTGAATTCTTCTCAGGCTTTTTAAAGACCCTGACCATCAACAAAAAGTATTGTCCAATATGATAAATGACACCCACGCTTTTAATATTTGGTTAAATACTTATAATCACCTGATTGAAATTTTTAGACGACTCTATTTTAAGTGAAGTTTAACTCAATTACTCCATTTAAATTTCCCGATAAAAATACAAATATTTTAATCAACGGATTACCACGATTTTTCCCGATGGTTGTAAAACACGTCGGGTCTGTTGTTCGTTATTTCGAAAAATTGAATAATTTTGAGTAAAAATTACGTTATGGAAAATTCTGAGAATTATTGTGTTATTATGGCAGGTGGTATCGGAAGCCGTTTCTGGCCTTTGAGTACTTTAGAAAAGCCAAAACAGTTTTTAGATATTCTTGGTATTGGACGATCACTTCTTCAACTTACTTACGACCGATTTTCCCGGATTATTCCTGCCGAGAATTTTCTTGTAGTTACGAGCGAGAATTATAAGGAACTTGTACTTAGTCAACTTCCTGAGTTGACTGAATCGCAGGTTTTATCTGAACCATTACGCCGAAATACCGCACCATGTATTTGTTATGCAACCTATAAGATTTTGAGCAAATCTCCGGCTGCCAATGTGATTGTGGCGCCTTCCGATCATTTGATTTTGAAGGAGGATTACTTTCTCGAGGAGATTAAGAATGGTCTTCGCTATGTTTCGGGAAGAGATGTTCTACTTACTTTAGGGTTACAACCTAATCGCCCTGAAACGGGTTATGGTTATATCCAGGTTGCAGAAAAGACAGATTTCGACCATAAGGATAACCTATTTAGAGTCAAAACGTTCACTGAAAAACCTGACCGTAAAATGGCCGAATTGTTTCTGGAAACCGGGGAGTTTTACTGGAATTCCGGAATTTTTATCTGGTCGGCAAAAGCAATATTAAATGCTTTTGCGAAACATCTTCCGGAGGTAAATGCCTTGTTTGAATATGGGAAGAAACTTATCAATACTACGGATGAAGTGCACTATATCAACAAAGTATATTCTGAGTGTCCGAATATTTCGATAGACTACGGCGTGATGGAGAAGGCGGATAACGTTTACGTTTTGTGCGCAGATTTTGGTTGGTCGGATCTTGGCACCTGGGGATCACTTTACGAAAATCATGCCAAGGACGAGGCGGCTAATGCGGTAAGTGGAAACAAGATTTTTTTATACGATACGAAGGATTGTATCATTGCTATGCCTGACGACAAAACCGTTGTGATACAAGGACTTACTGATTTTATTGTTGTCGAGTCGGAGAAGACATTGTTGATCTGCAAAAAGGAGGATGAACAGCAAATCAGGCAGTTTGTAGCTGATGTGATGCTTCAGGCAGGGAAGGTTAAAAAAACTGTGCAAAACGGCGTCGCGGAATAATTGGGAGCGTAATCATTAATAGCATAAACGAAGAAATGGCCTTATTGACTCGCAATAATGCTATTTCTTCGTTTATGCAACAATCGTACAACCAGTATTTTGTGATTTTGATACTGTAATGAACCAGTAAAAACATTTCAATATCTGACTTTCCTTCTTTCATCCGCCGACAGGCGTACAAATTGCAGAATTACAACATCTTCGAATTATCACATTACCTTTACCTTCAGTATCTGCAAAACAGAATCGCGTAAAGTATTAAATTTAACTAGATTGGCTGGTCTCACCGGTTCTGCCGGTTCTGATTTTATCTTTAACGGATCAACAGCCGATCCACCCAGGTAGACCCTGAAATCTAAATGGGGTCCTGATGACAATCCTGTAGAACCAACATATCCTATTACCTCTCCTTGTTTGACCCGGGCACCGGTTTTAATTCCGACTGCGAACTTCGACAGGTGCATATAACTGGTAGTGTAAACCGAGTTGTGCCTGATTTTCAGGAAATTTCCACCACCTGCCGGTTGGTAGCTCTTCTGCAGTACCACACCATCTCCGATAGAAACGACAGGTGTTCCGGAAGCCGCAGCATAATCAACACCATGATGAGGTCTTACAATTCGCAATACAGGATGCATTCTGTTATTCGAAAAGCGGGAGCTGATACGCGAGAATTTTAAAGGTGCTTTCAGAAAGGCTTTCCGAAGACTGTTTCCCTTTTCATCAAAGAAGCTGTCACCATCCTCCTGGGTAAACCGGATCGCATAAAAGATTGATCCTGCTTGCGTAAACGATGCAGAATAGATTTTTCCCAATCCGATTGACTCACCATTCACAAAGTCTTCATCGTAAATAACTGTGAATTTATCGCCTTTCTGGATACCGAAGAAATCGATTGTCCATGCATAGATATCGGATAACTCAACAGCCAGTAAAGGGCTCATGTTGTTTTCTTTCATTGCATTCCATAGGGAGGAATTAATCACTCCCGACATTGTTTGCCTTTTTGAGATCACTTCATGTTTGCCTGCCAACACTTTAAATGAATCGGTGAGCGAATAAAGATAGTAGTCAACTCCGTTATTATTGTAAGCGAGGAACAGGGGAGATCTGTTCTCATCTTTGGAATAAAACACGGTATATTGATTTCCGGCTTTCATTTTGCGGACATCAAAGACCGAGACCGAATTTTTTGCAATCTGATCAACAGCTTGCGCCGAAACACCACGGTCGATCAGTATATCAGAGAGATTTTGGTTCCTCGCAACAGTACTCTCTTCGATGTGGAACGAATCTGCCGGCAAACCATACAACAGCTTAGGTTCAGAAACTTTGATCACAACATCTTCTTCAAGAGGCGGAAGTTTTTGATAATAGCGGTTAAATCTAAGTGTTAGGAATATGATTAATGTGGTGATTACTAATCCGGTTATCCAATAAATTCTGCGTTTGTTCATCCGTAAATTTTTTAAAGAAGTTGTCGCACTTTTGGGTGAACCGGTCCTGATAAAACGGAGCAAGCTCATTTAATTCCCGTTATGATTGATGGTCGGCTAAATTAATGATTTGAGGAAATAATCAGTACTTGAGTTTGTCAAAACCTTTACCATAAACTCCCATTACCGAATTGAGCGAGATAAACGCGTTGGGGTCCAGCTCTTTAATTTTACGAAAAATTTCCGGCGACTCCCGCTTTCGCACCACGGTCATGATGACCTTTACATTTTGCATTGTATACCAGCCTGTTCCGTCAAAAATGGTTAATCCGCGCCTTGATTCTTTTGTGATAAAATCAGCAATCTGTTCGTATTTGTCGGAGACAATAAATAATTGTACCGACTGCTGAGCACCTGTCAGGAAAGCATCTATTGAATAAGCGACCACCCACATTGAAACATAGCCGTAAACCAGTTTTTCGACCGAATGCAGCACTAAAAACGATGAGGCAATAATGAGGACATCGCAATACATAATGATCCGGCCAGGACTGATGTTCCGGTATTTGTTGATAATCATGGCTATAATATCTGTTCCCCCAAGGCTTCCACCTTCGTTGAAGATCAGCCCGATTCCGACTCCACCCATGATCCCGCTCAGAACGGAGGATAAGAAAAAGTCATTCAGAATTGGTTCGGTGATATAGTTTTGCATTACATTCAACAATACCGACATGATCGACATGTTGAAAATCGTTTTGATACCAAAGTTTGCTCCGAGAACTTTAATGGCTATGATAATAAGGAAGATATTGATAATGAAATAGGTGTAGCCAGTTCCGAATCCTGTTGCATAGTAGATAAGCATCGATATCCCCGTAACTCCGCCGCCGGCAATCTTTAATGGGATCAGAAAAGCTGTAATTCCAAATGAATACAGGGACAAACCGATTACCATGACGATATAGGAACGGATTTGCAATATTAATTTCGACCTCATATTTTTTATTTTTCCGGCGCAAAAGAATACATATTTGTCTTACAAAAAGCTGATATAAAACAGATTTTGTTGCATGCCTTCCAAAAATCATTATTTTGTCCCGATTTTATAAATCAGGGATCCCATTCAAAAACTATTTTGGAATTCAAAATGTTAATGTAGTTGTAATTTCTGAAACCAACGTATTAATCGAAAAATAAATAAGAATCTAAAAGAATTTGCAATATGAAAATTCATGAGTATCAGGCTAAAGAGATTTTATCGCGCTACGAAATTCCCGTTACAAAGGAGGTATTGTGTTATTCTGTTGCTGAAGTTCAGACAGCGGCCGGAGAGCTTGGATTTCCGGTAGTTGTTAAAGCGCAAGTTCTTACAGGAGGCAGAGGAAAAGCTGGCGGTGTTAAATTGGTACGCAATGCCGACGAGGCAACAGCTGCTGCAGAGAAGATTTTAGGTATGGACATCAAGGGCTATACAGTTGAGAAAGTTCTTGTTGCCCAAGGTGTTTCATTTGTAAGTGAAATTTATGCCGGAATAACCATCGACCGGAATACAAAATCTGCCGTGTTTATGGTCAGCCTCGAAGGTGGTGTCGAGATTGAAGAGGTTGCCAAGGATAATCCCGATGCGATCCTTAAGTTCACAGTCGATCCCGATTTGGGAATGGCTCCTTTCTTTGCACGCAAAATCGCTTTTGCCCTTTTTAACGATCTTAAACTGGTTAACCAGGCAAGTGATCTTTTTAGAAAGCTGTACAAAGTCTTTATTGATACCGATGCATCACTCGTTGAGATTAATCCGTTGGTCGTAACGTCTGATGGAAATTTGCTGGCACTTGATGGAAAAATGACGTTTGACGACAATGCCTTGTTTCGTCAGCCGGCTATTCTCGCTTTGAATGAGCCTTCCGAAGATGAAATCAAGGAGATCGATGCAAAGGAAAAAGGACTTACCTATATCAGGCTCGACGGTTCGATTGGTTGCATGGTAAACGGAGCCGGTCTGGCCATGGCGACAATGGATATGATAAAATTGTACGGAGGTGAACCCGCAAATTTCCTTGACATTGGCGGCAGTTCAAATCCTCAGAAGGTAATCGACGCGATGAACCTGATCCTTTCGGACAATGGTGTGAAAGTTGTGATGATTAACATCTTTGGCGGAATCACACGTTGCGATGATGTAGCGAAAGGTTTGATAGCTGCGCTGGAACAAATCAAGATTAAAATTCCGATCGTGATAAGGCTTTCAGGTACCAATTCCAAAGAAGGTCTCGAAATTTTAAGGAAAGCCAATCTTCCTACCGTCGAAACAATGAGTGAAGCGGCACAAAAGGCCATCAGCCTAAGCGAAGATTTTTTAAGATAATCTAATTATACCAACGATATGAGCATTTTAGTCAATAAAAATACAAGATTACTGGTCCAGGGAATTACAGGTCGCGATGGAAGTTTTCACACGCAGAAGATGATCGATTACGGCACGAAGGTAGTTGGTGGAATTTCGCCCGGGAAGAAAGGGCAATCGGTAAGTGGTGTGCCTGTTTTCAATACAGTGGCTGATGCCGTGAAAGAGACAGGTGCCAATACCTCCATTATTTTTGTCCCTGCAGCTTATGCTGCCGATGCTATTCTTGAAGCTTCAGAAGCAGGAATTGAACTCGTGATTGCCATTTCCGAAGGTGTTCCTACGTTGGACATGGTTCGGGTCAGCCCGTATATAACTAAAAGAGGAACAAAGCTGATCGGTGCAAATTGTCCGGGACTTATTTCGCCCGACGAAGCAATGGTTGGTATCCTGCCGGGAAGTATCTTCAAAAAGGGGAACATCGGTTTGATGAGCCGGAGCGGAACCTTAACTTACGAAATGGTTTACCAGTTAACTTCCAACGGACTGGGACAAAGCACCTGTGTCGGGATTGGCGGCGATCCCGTAGCCGGATTATACTTCCAGGAACTTCTCCAGATGTTTGAAGATGATCCTGAAACCGAGGCGATTGTATTATTGGGTGAAATTGGTGGCGACGCCGAAGAGCGTGCTGCCCAATACATCATCGATCATATTAAAAAACCTGTTGTGAGCTTTATTGCCGGACAGACGGCTCCGGCAGGCAAACGTATGGGCCATGCAGGTGCCATTATCTCGAGCGGAACAGGAACTGCTGCCGAGAAAATTGCCGCTTTCGAAAACGCCGGGGTACAGGTTGCCCGTCAACCATCGGATATTCCGGAACTCATAAAGAAATTGCTGAAAATGTAAACTCATTTATTGACAGATAATTCAGAAAAACCCGGTATTTCGCCGGGTTTTTTGTTGCTATTTTAATTGATAATAGCTTGATTTTGTGAAAAATATAAACGAAAAATTAAAATCATTCTATGATGATCTTTAAATAGGAGACATTATCTTTACAAGAATATAGATGGCAATTGCCGGGGAGATTCTACAAAATTGACGATCAGGATTGATTTTATCAAGCGTATTTTCGCGCTAAAGGATGCGTAAAAACTGAGACATGATTAAATCAAGGAAAAGCCAATTTCAACAACATTTATATCACGATATTGAAAACGAGGAGGAGACAGAAAAGTATTTAGAAACTGCTTTACCCCTTATTGATACATTGTCATGTACTTTAATAGTTTAGAACAATCTTTGAATTCAGTTATCTGTGAATATTTTACGGACAGGACCGATAGTCCTGGCTTGCTTCTGCGAACGTTAATAGTGAGAAGTCATCACCATTATAAACCTTAATTCTACCAAAACGATGATTTTAATATACGAACTTCTTGGCATCACAGCAAGCGGACGGGTTAGTTCATTCAAAAATCAGATATACAAAATATTACAGCGTTTATGATGAGTGAATTTAAAAAATTATTCAATTCACGGAATCGCTTACATTTTTATTGATATTGATTGGTTTTCTTTGGTTTAAGAAAAAATAAAAAAGGGCAGTAAATCAACGATTTACTGCCCTTTGATTCGATTTGAAATCCCGTTTTGTGGGCTGTACTGGATTCTAAATATGCAATAATTTAACTTTCCTAAACATTGCTAATTCAGTCACAAATATATAATAATGCAATTATAAACAATGCTTTGAGCGTCAAATAATATTGCATTAAATTTCATGTTATTTCAATGAATTGCGGTTGAGTTGTGCAATTTTG
>JANXZJ010000107.1 GCA_025355585.1 Mariniphaga sp.
AGCAAAACACGTAAGAATACCTTTGTTCATTGGTTATTTCATCTCAGCCAGCGTGGCCCATATTTCGACCAAACTTGCCTGATCGAGTAACCATTTGTACGGATCATCTTTTTGCCCTTTCCAGTCTTTGCTGAACAGGCCGTTCTTATCGCGGATGTGATTCCAAAGTTGATCCATATTATCCCTGAAAATACCTATATACTCAGCATTTTTGTCTAAATGGTATAACTCCGCATAACCTCTGAAAAGAATCGCATTAAACCAGTTTCCAGTATTTTTGAACAACCTGATCTTTTTCCCTTCAGTTGTTGTAAAATCTTCCGTAAAATAGTTCATCGCAGATTTGGCAATATGCTGTGCATCTTCCAGATATGTTTTTTTTCCTGTTAGCTTGTAAATCATTGCAGCAGCCTGTAACATTTGTCCGCTGTTGTAGGTGTATTTTGCACGGCCTATTTTCCCTGAAAGATTTTTATTGTCAAAGTACAGGTAATCAGTTGAATCCTGCAAGTTGGCTTTTGTCCAGTTGTAAATCTGAAGACCCCGGTTAAAATAGGCACTGTCCTTTGTCGCTTCGAAAAGTTTGAAAGCCAGTACCGAGGCTGGTGCATTGGAGCAGGTATTCTTCGACTGTTTTTTCTGCTCGCACCAGTAAATACCACCACCCAGTTGTTCATCCCAGCCACTGAGCACGAATTGCCATGTTTCGATTGACTTTTTTAGGTATTCCTTTTTATTCGTTAGCATGTATGATTCACAGAAATCGAGTGACAGCCAAACATTGTCGTCGTAAAACCGGTCGGATTTACCGGCCGAGGTGATATAGGATTGATAACATGCCGGTTTACGCACGGAATCATAATACTGCTCAAGTCCGGGCAAAACATCCGTTTCAAGTAGCTGGCGATATTGTTTGTCCCCGGTAGTTTTTAGCAAAGCATTTACCCCGGAGAAAACTCCTGAAGTTGGCCACAGGTAAGCGACGCGACGACCTGTCAAGGTATCATCTCCTGCCAGGTAACTAGCCTTATTATCCTGTTTGTATGGGTAGGTTTCATTCAGGAGATGATGATGACCTGAATTGTACAAACTGAAAATTTGTTGAAGCGTTGTTTTTGCACGAATCAAATCATTTTCCGCAGACTTTCCCTGGAAACCGAAGGAAATCAAAAATCCAGCGAGCGCAACTAAGGTGACTTTTGTTTTATTTTTCATATTCTTATTCAGACTGTTTCATCAATGTTCCACCTTCATTGTAATTTTGAGTATTCGGAATATCCAATTTTCCGGTTCCTTTTGCCATCAGTATTTGTAGTTCAGAAAGATAAGATTCATAAACCTTACGGGGAAGTACTCCATGGTTTTTGCAGACTGCAGCAGCCATACCAACGACTTCACCCATCATCCCGGTTGTGCGCATGACTCTCACAGTACCAAGCGCAACATGTGTTACACTAATATTTCTGCCAGCCATAAACAAATTGTTGACATTTCGTGAATAGAGGCACCGATAAGGAATTGGGTACGGATAAATAGGTTTGTGTTTTGCAATTGAGAGAAACTCTTCCCCCGGAAAATATTGCGTGTTTTTCGGATCAGGATAGTGGAGGTCAACCGTCCAGGAGGTTGGAGCAGTGCCATCAGGGTATTTTACCTGGTCGGTTAAATCTTGTTCTCTAAGTACTAAATCTCCCGTCAATCGGCGCGACTCGCGCTTTCCGGCCACATAGGCCACCCAACTGAGCCTGCTGTTTTTGAAATTCTGATTTTCAGCAAATCTATTTTTCAGGTACGACCAGTTAGAAAACACTACCATCATCCCATAATCCCGGATCCGCTCAAAATCATTTACCTGATCATAATTCATTCCGGTTTCCCACTGCCAGTCTCCCTTTTTTATAGCCTGCGCATTTTTCTCATTGAAATTCAGACCCCATGGAATCATCTGAAATAGTTCTGGTTTTGATGATTCCTCTGAGTACCATTGTACCGAAGAGCCCATTGTCATTTTATCTTTTACTTTGGGTGCTGTTGGTTCACCATATTCGCTTTGTCCTTCGCGACCCATCATAAAGTCGGCTCCGGCAAGTGCCCCAATCGTTGCGTCGCCTGTGCAATCGGCGAAGAGCGGCGCCTCAAACCGAAGTTCTTTGGCGTTTTCGATATTTACGGCGCGCACTGATTTGATAAGATCCCCGTCTTTTTCAACGCTGTTTGCACGATAATTTAGAAAGAGGGTAATGTTTTTCTCTGATTCGACAGCATCCAGTTTTTTCTGATCTTCATAAAAAGAGGCTGGTTGCGCATTACCTCCCTTGTCGGGTCCGATCTCGTTGACCAGGTTTCCAAGGGCAGGGTAGGGACTCAGGTTGATCCGACCACCAAGATGGACACGCACTTCGGAACTGTTATTGCCTCCCAGAACCGGACGGTCCTGAATCAGTGCGACTTTCAGGCCAAGACGGGCAGCTGAAAGTGCGGCACAGGTTCCTGACATTCCTCCACCAATTACTACAAGATCAAATTTTCCGGCACTGGCAGGTACATCAGGTAAACCCAACGCTTTTTTTCTGAACGCGGCCAGTTTTTCCGGTGAGTTTTCGGGGCGGAAGGTTGGATCACTGCTAAACAGAATTGCATCACAACGGCCATTAAAACCTGAGAGATCGTGCAGCGAAATTGTAGATTCTCCGGATTTAATCTTTACTGAACCACCATTCTGCCAGTTCCATTCTGCATCCTGTGTTCCAAAAGTGGCTTTCAGCGGTTTTTTATTTATGATCACATTAAATTTGCCTGGCGTCTCTTTGTCAGACCAATAACCAACCCAGTTACGAGTTCTTACAAAAACATTGTAAGTTCCGGTTTTCGGAAAAATCACATTGGTTGATGCGTCGGTGACCGGTTTTCCCAGTCCGTGCGCCATCAGAAAAGGGGATCCCATCTGATCCATAAATTGTTGGTCAACAACCCATCCTCCCTTGTTTGTGAAACTCTCGGCTTCGACTAACACCTGCGAAAGCAGCGTAGTCGACAGACCGCACATGAAAGCAAAAAATAGGATTACCCTTAAACACTTCATCTAAGTTTATTCAGTAACGTTGATAGTGACTTTTGTTTCTTTTAGCCAGGGCGCTGTAAATGTTAAAGTTACTGTTCCTGTTTTGCCGGTTGTCTGTACATAGGCCAACAGTCGTCCGTGATAAACACGTTGCACATTGTCGGTGTAGTCTCCCATATCGGAATTGTTGCTTGCTTCGAGGCCTAAAAGCGTAGCAGGTCCTTCGATTTTGCAGGTAACTTCGTCTTCAGAAATCATAACCGGAATTCCTTTTTCATCGACTACCTGGACAACAACCTGGGCAAGTCCACGGTTTTTGTTGATCGTTGTTAAATCTGAATGAGCTGTTATCGCGTATGGTCTGCCGGACGATTGCAATGTGTAATTACAGGTAGCTTTTTCATCCTTACCCAATCCGATAACTTCCAGTTTACCTTCCTGGTATGGAATATCCCAATAGATTATACCTGTGTTGTCGTCATAATTTTTGACTTCACCAACCTGTGTGCCGTTTAACATGAGCCGGGACTTTGCTGTATTGGTATAACAAACTACCCGAATCATCTCTCCCTCTTTGTAATTCCAAACAGGCCATGCATCCATTGAAAGGTGATTATTTTTCGTGGGCTGATGGTAGGTGCCGATATAGGTAACCGGTTTTACACTCCACAATGCCTGGCGGAAATGGCCCCTTGGTTTTATAAATCCCCCAAAATCGAGGAATCCGGAGTAGAAACCTCTAGACGGCCAGGCGCCCGATTCGCCCAGGTAGTCAATTCCCGTCCAGATAAACTGTCCGAAAATATATTCCGTATCCCGCACAACTTTCCACGACTCCATGCTGTGTCCGTTTTCACTTCCAAATATGACCCGTTTAGGATATTTGGCATGATCCTGTGCATAACGATCTTCCGTATAATTATATCCCGTAATGTCGAGTGCTCCGGGATAATCTGTTTCGTTAGACATGACGACTCCTGCCAGACCAGCCGTAACCGGACGGGAAGTATCGAGTCCGCGAACAATGGCTGCCAGTCGTTTGGCGATACCACCCAGCCGTTCAGCTTTGGGATTATTAGGTAAATATCCTCCCTGGACGGGTTGGTTAATATTAGCATGATCAAGTACCGGATGCGAATACGGATCATTAGGATAATCGACTTCATTACCAATGCTCCACATGATTATTGAAGCATGGTTCCGGTCGCGCCTGACCATATCGCCAAGGTCCTTGTCGCTCCATTCATTAAAATAAGAGGAGGCTCCCTGAAATCCTGGAGTTCCTACATTCCATCCTTTTAACCATTTCTTTTTTGCAAATTCCCATTCGTCAAAAGCCTCATCCATAACGAGAATACCTAATTCATCACACAGTTCGTACACATCGGAGGCTTGCGGATTATGTGTCATCCGGATGCCATTGCAACCCATCTCTTTCAACGTAAGCAATCTTCTTCTCCAGACTTCGCGGGGAACGGCCGAGCCTAAACATCCTGCATCGTGATGAATGCAAACACCTTTCACTTTTGTCCATACACCATTTACAGCAAGACCTTTATTTGGATCGAAAGTCAATTCGCGAATGCCAAGTTGCTGCTCATTCTGGTCAATCACTTTACCGTTTTGAAGAACCGTCGTTTTAAGCGTGTAGAGGTTGGGTTGTTCCAACGACCAAAGTTTAGGCGATGGAACAGTGATTGTTTGTTTGATTGTTCCTTTAAGCTTAGCGCCAACCTCCAGGTTTTTTGACCCTTTGGCAACAACTTTTCCTGATGCCGGATCAATGATCTCGTGTGAGATTTTCACCTTAGTACCAGAAGCAAGACTATTATTTATTGTTGTTTCGACCGAAACTTCCGCTTTTTTATCGGTGATGTTACTGGCTTTGAAGTAAACTCCCCATAAATCGATATGTACGGGGGAAGAATAAACAAGATAAGTGTCTCTGTAAATTCCTGATCCGGAATACCAGCGGGAATCTGCATCCAGCGAATGATCGACGCGTACTGAGATCAGATTCTCCTCCCCGTATTTCAAATAGGGTGTCAGATCATACATAAACGAGATGTAACCATTTGGCCGTTTACCAACGGATTGCCCGTTTATGAATACTTCACTGTGGTTATATACACCTTCGAAATAGATGGATACGTTGTTCCCTTTCTCTGAATCCGGTACAGTAAATGTTTTTCGATACCAGGCAATCCCACCCGGAAGATAACCTGTCGCACTTGCTTTATCGGGACTATAAACCCCTTCCACGCTCCAGTCGTGAGGAAGATTGAGCAATCTCCATTTCGAATCATCCAAACCAGGCTGAGCACCTTCTTTTACATCCGACAGGTTAAACCGCCAACTCTCGTTAAAAAGAAAAGCTTTGCCAAACTGCGGCTTTGCCTGAAGAATAGTCGCCATCAAAATACATAGCGTAGTGATCAAAAATGATTTTAGTTTCATAAGTTATATATTTAAATAAATTCTGCGGAAAAAATCCTGGCCAAACGGATTCAACCAGAAAAACTGGAGCGGAATATCGGGATAGTTTTCTGTAAATAGCTTGTATTTATTCAGATTTACCTGGTTGTTATCATATTTCACCTCTATGGCTTTTAATCTTTCATTTTCCGAAAGTACAAAATCAACTTCATTTCCTGCACTCGTGCGCCAATATTGAATTGCATCCGTACCAATTTTGTCGGCAAGAATTCTAAAAACAGTATTTTCCCATAATTCACCTTTGTCTATTCTTGCAGCCAGTGGTTGAAAATTATTCAGCAAACAGTTTCTTAAACCGGTGTCGAGCATAAATACTTTGGGCATCTTAACCAGTTCCTTTCTCAGATTCCTGAAGAATGGTTTTATAAGGGCGATGTGAAAACATTTTTGCATGATTGTAAGGAAGTTATCCGCCGTTTCATTCTTTATTCGTAGGGCAGATGAAAGTTCATTGACATTAACCATGCCACCAGTCTGCCCCGCTAAAATCCTAAAAAGGTTGTAAAAAGCAGTTTCATTAATTACACCCGACTCCAAAATGTCCCTTTTCACAAAGGAGTCCCTGATATCTTTTAACCGATTCATCTTTTCCTGTTTATCGGGTTCTGTGACAATCGCCGGATAACCACCATAAATCATATACGATTCCAATTCAACACGAAGGTAATCGATGAGTGTACTTTTGAAATCCCCGTTTTTTAGCAAATGATCTTTTTCTTCCCTGAGATCTGATTTGCCGCTTAATTCAAGATGTTCATCAAATGAACAAGTGTTTAATTGAAATATTTTTTTTCTGCCTGCCAGCGAATCCTTGAATTGATGATCCATGTAAAAGGCACTGCTTCCTGTTGCCACCACTTTGATTTGTTCTGAATGTTCATCATATAAGAGCTTCAGAAAATTGGAAGGATCATCCATGTATTGAATCTCATCGACCAGTGCGATTGTTCTTGTGTTCGGTTCCGGCATGAATTTCAATAAGTTCAGAGGATTTTCGTTCAATTCGGCAAGTATGGTTTTATTTTCAAGATTTAGAAACACAACCGGAATCTTCATTTCCCTGCAAGAAGTCTCCAATTGTTTCAATAAGGTTGATTTTCCGGTTTGCCGAGCCCCGGTGATGATTGAAAATTCTTTTTTCAAGAGGTGAGCCTGTAAATCTTCGAATAGCTTCCTGCGTATCATGGCCTTTAATTTTGTAACAAAAATAAGAAGATTTCATTTGATTTACAATATAGGGGGCAAATTAACCGATAATTAACCCCCTGCATGGGGCAAAATATCCGATAATTTACTCTCTGTATAGGGTAAAATATCCGGAATGATTAATGGTTGCCCGGATGGATATCTTAGAATATTGATATTTAGATGTATTACCGGCGCTGGTGAATCAATGGTCAAATATTAAAATCGTAGATGAATTGTCAAATGAAGGAAATCGCTTAATTTGAGTTTGGATTTAATATAAAGAACAAAAATATTTCGCAATCAGTGTAACGGAATTGAACTTTGAGCGTCTCTTTAGTTATAAAACTTATATGAATGAGATCTGGATTTTTTTTATTGACCTTTATTTTTGCCGTTATTGCGGAACAGCTGATTGCTCAAAGTCAGCCAAAAAAAGAATATTATGCCTCGGAATGTGATACGACGGAAATTTCCATTGATGGCAAATTGGATGATCCTGCCTGGTTGAAAGCCAATTGGCAGGACGACTTTATTCAGTACCAACCTTCAGAAGGGAAAGCCCCAGGTCAAAAAACGGACTTTGCGATCTTACTCGACGAGAATTTTATCTATGTTGGCTTTAAGGCCTGGGATACGAATCCCGACAGTATCGTGCAAAGGCTTTCGCGCCGTGATGAAATTGATGGCGATTTCGTAGCAGTGCAGTTCGATTCGTACTTCGACAAGCGCACCGCTTTCTCATTTATGGTAAATGCAGCAGGGATTAAAAATGACTTTATTGTAAGTAATGACGGCGAAGTTGAGGATAATACGTGGGATCCGATATGGCTGGTCAAAACGAGCCGCGATCATTTGGGATGGTACGCCGAAATGCGGATTCCGTTGACTCAGTTGCGCTTTGAAGGGAATAGCGAACAAACCTGGGGTTTACAGGTTGCACGTATGCTTTTCCGAAAACAGGAGATAAGTTTGTGGCAACCTTCTTCGAAAAAAACTGCCGGTTGGGTATCGCAATATGGTGAATTGAAAGGTCTTAAAAATTTGAAATCGAGAAAAATCGCTGATATAACGCCCTATGTCGTCGCACGGACCGACAGATATGAAAAAGAGGCTGGTAATCCATACAAGGAATCGGGAAAAAAGAATCAGCTGAGTGGTGGGGTAGATGGAAAGTTGGGTATAACGAATAACCTTACGCTCGATTTTACGATTAATCCGGATTTCGGACAGGTTGAGGCAGACCCTTCGCAGGTGAATCTGACTTCCTACGAGACTTTCTTTCAAGAAAAACGACCCTTTTTTATTGAAGGAAAGAACATCCTGAGTTTTCCGTTGATGTTTGGAGACGGAGACCTGGCGGCAGATAATTTGTTTTACTCCCGCAGGATTGGCCGTCGTCCACATTACAGTCCGGAAATAGCTTCGGATGAATATATTGATACACCTGATTTCACGAAAATTTTGGGTGCAGCAAAAATTACCGGAAAAACGAAGGATGGGTTGTCAATTGGTCTGCTTGAAAGTCTTACAGGGGAGGAATTTGCACATATCAGCAACGGGACTCAGCGTTCTGAAATGATTGAGCCGTTAACCAATTATTCTATTGGTCGTGTACAAAAAGACATTGATAATGGAAATACAATGATTGGGGGGATGGTTACTTCTGTAAACCGGAACCTTGCAGAGGATCAGCTTAATTACCTGCATAAAGCTGCCTATACGGGAGGAATTGATTTCGTACACAAGTGGCACAAAAAAGATTGGGAATTAGATCTGAGCAGCTATTTTAGCCGGATTCAGGGAAGCACCGAAGCGATTAGCAATACACAGAAATCGTGGATTCACGGGTTTCAGCGCCCCGATGCCACTTACATTAAATTTGATTCGACCCGCACAAGTTTATCTGGTCAGGGGGGTAAAATTGTCCTTGCCAAGTATGGCGGCAAACTGAAATTTATGGCTGCAACTGCATGGAAATCACCAGGACTTGAAATAAATGACATAGGCTATATGCGCCAGGCGGATGATATTCTGGAAGTGATTTGGGTGGGTTACCGGATCTTTGAACCATTCTCAATTTTCAGGAATATGAATCTTAATTTTAACCAGTGGACGGATTGGAATTTTGCCGGAGAATCAACTGGTCCCGGAGGAAACATCAATGCCCACACGCAGTTTAAGAACTATTGGTATTTGAATTTGGGTGGCAATATCAATGGGGAAGCACTTTCCACGACCGAGTTAAGAGGTGGACCCGCACTTAAAATAACAGGAAGCAAGAATATCTGGTTATCAATCAGCTCGAACGAACAGAAGAAACTGACTGCTGAAATTGATTTTTCGGCATTCGGAAGCAATATGAAAAATGCCAAGCAATCTATCAATTATGGTATTGTCCTGGGTTACCGCCCTTCCAAAAGCCTTAAAATTACACTGTCCCCAAATTTCACCAATAATGAAGATGAGCTTCAGTATGTGACCCAGCAGGGATATGGAAACCAGACTGACTATGTTTTTGCCCGGATTCATCAGAAAACGCTCAGTGCATCATTGCGGGTGAACTATAATATTACGCCAGACTTAAGTATTCAGTATTGGGGGCAACCCTTTCTTTCGAGCGGAAAGTATACTGAATTTAAGAAAATCACCAATGGACGGGCTAACAATTATACCGATCGGTTCCGGAATTTCACCGGAAATGAACTTGCTTATAATACAGCTTCAGAACAATATACAATTTTGGACCTGGCAGGAAATTCATTGTACAACTTCGATCAGCCCGATTTTAATGTGAAAGAGTTTTTATCGAATATGGTTGTCAGGTGGGAATATAAACCGGGATCAACGATTTACCTGGTTTGGTCGCAGAACCGGAATAATTCGGTTCAGAATGGAAACTTTAATCTGGCTGACGACATGAGAGATTTATTCGATCATAAACCCTACAATGTATTTCTGCTGAAGGCTTCATTCAGGATTGGAAGGTAATGTGTTTCTTTCATCATTTTTAAGCTACTTAAGTCATTTCTTATGATTTTTTTTAAATGATTTTTAATGTTGCCCTCATTCTGTTACGAATATTTGCGATAAATGCCCTCATTTTATTACAATTATTCTTAAATTTACCCCTCATTCTATGACATGAGGTAATGTTTAAAAGAGAAATCATATCAGAATTTAAACAATGGGCTGACAAAAATGATCGCAAACCACTGGTTTTGAGAGGAGCCGGACAGGTAGGTAAAACAACTTCTGTAGAAATATTTTCAAAGGATTTTGATCAGTACATTTATTTGAACCTTGAGAAACCGGAAGAGCGCATTCTTTTTGAAAATAACTACACCTTCAATGACCTTTTAATGACCATTTTCCTTTACTCAGGTAAATCCAGAAAAAAGGGGAAGACATTGATTTTTATTGATGAGATTCAAAATTCTTCAAAGGCAATTGCCTTATTACGTTACTTCTATGAAGAAGCGAAAGATTTGTATGTAATTACTGCAGGGTCTCTTTTGGAGAGTATTTTAGACCGAAACATTTCCTTCCCGGTAGGACGGGTGGAATATATGGTTTTGCATCCTTGTTCATTCAGAGAATTTCTTAATGCTACGAGTGAAACTGAAAGTTTGAATTTACTTGAGGCAGATGTAGTTCCTGAGTATGCCCATGATCATCTTACATCCCTTTTTAAGATTTATGCCACTATTGGTGGTATGCCTCAGGTTATTAGGGAATATGCGGAAAGCCGGGATTTGACAGTGCTTCATTCAATTTACGACAGTTTAATTATATCCTACCAGGAAGATGTAGAAAAATATGCCAATACATCATCTCAATTACAATATGTCAGACATGTAATATCCTCTGTTTTTACAGAAGCTGGGAACAGGATAACCTTCGAAAAATTCGGACATTCGCTTTATCGTTCAAGAGAAATAAAGGAAGCTTTTAATGTTTTAGAAAGGACGATGCTTTTAAAACTTGTTTACCCTGTTTCTATTGTACAACTACCATTGATTCCAAACCTAAGAAAAAGGCCCAGACTCCAACTTATTGATACTGGCATTGTAAACCATGCTACAGGATTAATGGGAGAATTGGTATTTACTCAAAATATCAGTGATGTTTACCGTGGAAAAATTGCAGAACATATAGTAGGTCAGGAGTTTTTGACAACCAGCTATTTGGCGTCCAATAAATTGCAGTTTTGGGTGAGGGATAAAAACGAATCGGATGCTGAAATTGATTACATCCTACCATGGAAAGAATTTCTGGTTCCCATTGAAGTAAAATCAGGAAGCATTGGAAAACTCCGGTCGCTGCATCAATACATGGAACTTTCAACATGCCCTGTTGCAGTGAGAGTTTGGCAGGGTAGGCAATCAATTGAAAAAGTGAAGACTATAACCGGTAAAGAATTTTCATTAATTAATTTGCCTTTTTATCTGGTGCACAGACTTTCCAAAGAGCTGAACAGATTTCTCAAATAGGCTCGGATCGTGCAAGATTTAGAATACCCCAACAGAAGCAATTGCATTTTGCTACTATTGGGGTATTTGTATTCCGAAATTTCAGGTTTGATATTAATCAATCCAAGGAAGTTTAAAACAAATTCAAATTAATTTCCCCTTCAGCCAGACCTTCTGCAATCGCTTTAATCCGAAGGACACCCTGTTTCTTTCCGGTTTGCAGCAAAATGGTTGAAATACCTGCTTCAGCATTTCGCGGATTGTCACCGATTAGTTTGGCATTTCCTTCGATGGTGAATTTTACAGCTCTTTTATCATCCGGAATAATAGTTCCATCGGCATCGGTAACCGAAGCATAAACGAAAACAACATCACTCTTCCCTGACTGTAATTCTTTTCCGCTTGAATCGATTGACAACATGATTTTAGAGGGTGCACCAGGCGTTTTACGTTCGGTTTTTACAACCTCTTTTCCTGCGAGAAAACCTTTCGCTTCCAGTTTCCCTGGAACAAATTTGGAGATAGAAAACGAAAATGGGGGATGAGCCAGATTTGTCGAATTCCTGTCCTGATCTGGTTTTTGCCGGGCAGCTACTTTCCCGTTGAGTGATAATTCCACTTCATCACAATTGCTGTATACTTTCACATCTTTGAGTGTGGGATCGTACCAGTAATTTGCGATAAAAATCATTGGCTCAGCAATCTTTGCCTGACTTTGATAGAAATAAAAAGCAAATTTCGGCAGCCTGAAAATATCCATTATGCCAGACGATTCGATGTCGGGGGCATAGCCGCGTTTGTAATCAAACATGAGCCAGTTGGCATCTCCGACAGCCGGACCGTTCAGGTTGTCATTGTGCGATTCCTGGTAGTTGAAGGCTTGCTGGGCGAGGCGTTTCGGGCCGGATCCGCGCAGCTGGCGCGAATTACGTTCGTCTTTTTGCAGATTTCCATAAACTGTCTGGTTGAAACCGGCATTCTGCGCATAATATTCCCAATCGCCATATTCCGCGATGATGATCGGTTTGTTTTTTGCGTATTTGTTCCAGTAGTAAGGTGGTTTGGCATGCTGGCGTGCAGGAATATAGACATCGTAAACATCATCAATCCAGCCGCATGTGTACACATCTGCAACCGGCAATTCCTCATGAACGGCCTGATGTGCCCGTTCCATAAACGAACGCGGCATTCCCGACTCGTTCAGTGAGGCTTCCCATAAAATAATCGAAGGGTGGTTGCGGTCGCGGCGAACCATCTCGCGTGCGTCGCGAATACTGTGGTTCTGAAATTCTTCGTTTCCCACAAACTGCCAGCCCGGAATGGCATCCATTACGAGAATTCCCAGTTCGTCGCAGGCAGCAAGGAATGCAGGCGATTGCGGATAATGCGAACTTCGTACAAAATTGAATCCGGCCTGTTTGATTTTCCAGGCATCGCGATATTGCGCGTTGTCCGGAGCAGCATACCCGATGTAAGGATATTCCTGGTGACGGTTGGTACCGCGAAGTTTTAGTTTCTGCCCATTCAACACAAAACCATCCGTCGCAGAAAAAGAAAATGTACGGATACCTATAACTTCAGACAGTGAATCAGTAGCCAGATTATCGCTAAGAACATTTACCTTCAACCTGTAAAGTGAAGGGCTTTCCGGTGACCATAAGGTTGGTTTTTCAATTTTCAATTCTTGTTTGAACTGAACAAATCCTGATGCCAGAACATTTTGAACTCCGGTTTTTTCACGAAGAACTGTTTTTCCGTTTGCATCCAATATGCTGATTTGCAATGATGCAGATTTATGGTCTTTAGATTCATTTTCTACATCAACCTGTACACTGATTTTAGCTGACTGTTCTGTAACATTGTTGTAAGTAACCATTAAACCACCACCGGCGACCCGGTCTGCAGCGATCGGATCAGAAATATGCAGTTTGTCTTTTATTTCGATGGTCACATTGCGGTACAATCCGCTGTAATAATTAAAGTCAAGCTTTGCAAGGGGTTTGCCGGGCGGAACCAACGGATTGTCGCGGTTATCGAGTTCAACGACGATGCAATTCTGACTGCCGAACCTGACTTTCCCATCCAGTTTTACCTCAAAAGGCAGGTAACCACCTGTATGTGTCAGAACCAATTCTCTGTTTAGGTAAACTTTCGCCACCTGCATGGCTGCCCCAAACTGCAGTGAAACTGATTTATCACCGAACTGCTTTGGAACAGTGAAGAATTTCCTGTATCGCGCAATACCCTGCCATTGTTTTTCCTGCGAATCAACTGCTTCGATATTTGAGGTATGAGGCAATGTCACTTTCTGCCAGACAGATGACTGCTGTTCGTTTTTCTTAAACAGTTCAGCAGAAATACTGTCAGTGGGATCTTTGACAAATTCCCAGCCGTCATTAAAATTGCCTTCAAGTTTTGAAAACAATACCGGCGATGACTTCATGCAGGACGAAAGAAGCAAGCATAGAATTACCAGGTTAGAGATTCTTTGGATGGTCATATTCAGGGATTCAGTAATTATTTTTTGGTATAAGTGGTGTGAATGGCTTTATCAAATATTACCCAGTCTTCGGGTGTCATTCTTTCGGGCGTGAAAAGGCAAATGCCGGCTGCGCCATTTTCCATCGATTCCCGGATGGCAGGCTCCAACTCTTCGGGTAAAAGACCATGATTCTCAGGATCTGGTTCACTTGCTTTCTTTTTAGGATCTGGACAGATAAACAGGCCGCTGAAAACAGGTTTTGAATTGTTTAACGTAGTCACAGATTCATTACACATCTTACCAATCCAGGGTGTCCCTTCGAGATAGAAGTCATTGTAATTCATCGGATAGAAAGCGTCTATTTTCCATTTATCCCATTCCTGCCGGACTAACTTCTTTGCAATCGAAGGACCAGGGAACACGGCTGCATTAATCTGTTTGTTTTTTGAATGTACCATCACTGCCAACCGATTCACAAGATTCGTAATCAGGTCGTAACGGAACTGTTTCCATTCCAGTACCTGCGAAGGATCTTTCACTGATTTGATATCAATCCCGGTTTTGGCTTTAAAATCGGAAACACACTTATCGCAGTAGCAATAGTCATATTGAGGGAATTCGCGGTCCATGACCAGACCGTATTTTTTCCATAAGCCAGGGGCAAGAATTACATCCGGAAACCTGATAAAATCGAGGTGGATACCATCAACCTCAGGAATATCAGCAATCTTGCCATACATCTCCGCAAGGTATTGATACACTTCTTCGCGGTTCGGGCATACAAATTTGTAATGCGCCACGTAGGCAGGCTTTGTTAAAGCCGATTCTCCAAGACCATTTACAGCATACCATTCCGGCTTTATTTTAGGATTAATCCCCTGGACCAACGTTGGTATCCACGTATGAAATTCGAGACCGGCTTCCTTTGCAATTTTTCCTACACGTTGATAGGCTTCAGGTTCCTGACCGGCGGAGTACATCAACCCGTCTATTCCTTTCTTTTTCAGATCCGTGAATTGTGTTTTTAATTCTGTGTCGGTGGAATTGCCGGGTCCGCCAAGCCATGCATAACATTGAATCTTCGTTTGCGGAGGTGTAGTACACGAAAACATCACAAATAACAGTGCCAGCGCAATCAGGTTCGAAATTTTTAGATTGTTCATATGATTAGAATTTGATTTTTAATTGCCATATAGAACTCGCCAAATAGTCATAATTGTCAGAAAGGAATTTAAGGCACATGGCTCGTTTCATAACAGAAAAATTTTGGTTATGGAAAGGACTAAAATAGGAATTAATTTTAAAAAAGCCACTACTTTTCATTTCCCCACAATGTTGTTTTATTTCCTTTGTCAATCCTCCAGGAATTTCGCCATAAATGGATATCACTTGGTCCAATGACAGGCTTAGGCTGACGTTCTTCTTTTGTAAATGTTCTTGGTAAAGAAGCTGCTTTATCCTGGTACCAATATGCTACTGAGGCAAGATCAAGTGTGAGGTTGTTGTTGTGCCCGTGCTCGATTGTGAATTTGCATGCTTTATCGAAATAGAACGGATCCTGGATGAAAAACCGGTAAAGATGTGTGTGTCCCAACCAACCGGTTTCGTTATTTACGCGTGGATAACCGAAATAGGGATGCTGGAACAGTTCCTTAGGGCACCATGAAGTGTTGAAAAAATCTTCGGTACCCGTTCCTATAATCGAAGGAGTGGTTTCACCGTCAATCGAAATCATTTCATCACCTTCGCCATACCACATTGTCGACGGACAATTGACGTAATAATTTACGCCCACAAACTGCCCTTTCCCTTTGATGTCAGCAAAAACATAATTGTCCTTGCCTGTTGTGTTTTTTCCCTGTTCGCCAAGGGTGGCCCATTCGTTCTCCCCGCCAGGAAGCGCTTCGGTAACTTCGTGGTTAAACCATGCATGAAAACGTCCGCTGTTTTCAGGCAATTTCTTCATTTCCACGTAGTCGATATTGAAATAGAAGGAACTTATTTCCTTATCCGACTGGTTTTCAATCTCAATTCTGGCACCTTCTGCAAATGGCATTGCAAAATAACTCACGTACGATTTTCCCCAGCCCGGTGTGACGGCAAGTGGTGCACTTACAAAGTTGTAGGTTTCGTTCCACCCGTTACCAAAGAATGGGCCGATAGGCGATTCGACGGAAGGAAATGAATTACCGTCCCAAAACATCCGGATAATAATGTCGTTTCGGTTGAGAACATCAGCCCCTGGAGCAATTGTAATCCAGATATGACTGATCGCACCTGCGCCTTTAACATCCATGATTGTAGCCTTTTCACCGGGTTTAATGCCTTTAAGGCAATCATCGTTACCCCCGGTTTTATCGTAACTGCCTACCCTTCTTGACTTAACGCCCTCTTTTATCTGTGAAAGCGAAAATAGTTCATTCCCAAAATTCTGCGAAAATCCAATTCCTGACTGGATCATAATCAGTAAAATGATCATTGCTTTTTTCATAAAAAATAAATAAGTGTTATGAATTAATAGTTGGAAGCGATTGCGGAATATTATCTCTGTAAACTTACATAGTTTTTTACAATTCAGAATCACGATAGGATGGTTTATTTTTTCGGGGAATTTGATAGCCTACTAATAAAAAAGAGCCCTTTCCAAATCTGAAAAGGGCTTCGTTGGGAACTATCAAAATCGAATTGTTTTTAAGATTGACAAACAGATTTTATAACTGGGGTTTTGTAAATATACAACTGAGCAGTGAAATCTATTGCCCCATGATTTTTTTTGTTTCCTGATCGGTCCAATCAGTGATGAGCAACATTTGCGCTTCGTTCAATTTTGTGCCGGGATGTATAAGGGTGTAAATCCTCATGGGCATTTCCTTTTTTGTAATTTGTTCCTTAATATCTTCCAGTTTCCGGACAAGCTTTCGTTTATTGTAGGTGTTCCACTCCGAAAAATTCAATGCTTCGCGCCCTTTTGAAACATCCCGTGCAATTAACCATGAAACGGGTACAATATGGGAATACCACCGGTAGTCTGTTTGATTAGAATGACAATCGAAGCACGATGTCTTTAAAATTGTCATCACTTCGTTGGATGCATTTTGTACCTGGATATTTTCCGGAAGCTGAACAACGGAATTCACGGGAAGTTTTGAAGGAATGAGTTGAATTACAATAAGAAACGCGATCAATATGGCTAATGAGAAATACAATTTCTTCTTCATTCTTTTTAACTTTGAAAGTTAGGCACTTAATTGAGACCTTTGTTTTAATCAACAAATACCATATCAAGAAATAAACTACCTCGTGAAATGTAGACGAGGTAGTTTATTGATATTTGTTTTTTACCCGAAATTAGGCTGGATTTCCAATTTCAGAAGAATACTTTTTACTTCATTAAAACGTCTGAGGTGGCTACGGCCCAATCTTTCAGTATTTTGGAATCGGCTTCCGAAATTTTAGCCTCAGGATGCATTTCAATCATTTTCTTTGGGGGCATATCACCTTTATCAAGCACTTCAATGACTTTATCAAGTTTCGATACTTGAGATGACTTCTCAAGACCCATTAAGGTTGTCCAGTTAAGTGCCTCCTTTGCCTTGTCCGATCTCCCTTCGGGACTATGACAACCTAAACATTTACTGTCAATTACTTTCTTTACTGCTTCAGGATATTCTGTTGTTGTGCCAGCTTTTACATCCTGGCTTCCTCGGTTTGTCAGCGCATTACATTGAAATGAAACTGCTACAATGGCTAAACCCATGATCAGAACTACTCTTTTTTTCATGCTTTTAATAATTAAGGTGACACGTTATTAACTAAATTAAACTTTATAATGGATCTTTCAATGGAATAACAAAACTAAGATTCGTTTGGTTTTGACATTTCATAACCTTTTCCACTCCGTCGGAGTCATTATTAATGGATGGTGAAAGTATGATTACCAGGTAAATTCTTAAGGTGTAATCGACATTTGGGCAGTTTTCATCGACGTTTGGCTGTATTTAAGTCCATTTTGGAATTCAAAATCACAAAAAAATATCAGGTTGAGAAGAGCCCAAACTGATATTTTTCACCATCTGTTTTGATGCCAAGAATAATTGATTATCTCACGGATTGGCCTAATTTATTGCATGTTTAGATCAATTCTACTTCTGATCAGCTATAAAATGATATGATCCCGATTGAAGTTCAAATACTGCTTTTCCATTTTCATATTTAATAAACCGGATTCCTTTTGCCGTTGCCGCTGCTTTTCCGCTTTCAGTTACCTTTTTCTCCGATGAGGTGGGTAAATAAAGCGTGGCAGTTGTATTTGCCGGAACGGTTGCTGAGTAGATCAGCTTGTTGTTTTCAAGCTTCCATCCGCTTTCAATGCAGCCATACATCGAATCGTAATGCCCTTTGGCAAATGTCATTTGTCCGGTAGGATCGGGTTCAGGCTGAAGGATGAATTTTTTAAAACCTGGTTCGTCACGCTGGATGCCCAGCGAATAAGCCATCATCCATTGACCTACCGCACCAAATGAATAGTGATTAAAGGAATTCATCCCGTTATTTCCGCCAAAGCCATCTTCCACAGTATAACCATTCAACCGTTCCCAGATGGATGTTGCTCCCTGCTCGATTGAGTAAAGCCACGAAGGATACTGATTTCCTTGTAATACTTTGTATGCAAGTTCGCTAAGCCCATTGTCGGATAATGCTTTACTGATCCATGCCGTTCCGATAAATCCGGTCATCAGTGAATAGGTCGGACGCAGAACTCCGCCATCATCTTTGTTCTGGCGTTTAACTGTCTCAGCCAGGTTTTGAATCATCGCGGGTTTATTTTCGGAATTGAACAAATCCATTGCAAGTCCTACTGCATATGAAGTTTGTGTGTCGGCTACTTTAAACTCTGGAGGTGTTGTCGTTCGAGGCCCAAAAGGTGAGCCTCCGATAAGGCCAATGGTTTTCTTGTCGGCATTCACAAAGGTTTTATTGAAAAATTCCTTTCGCTTTTCGTACATCGACTGGTACTTTGCTGCATCACTGCTTTTCCCTAAGACTTTTGCTGCTTTGGCCATAATTCCAAGGTCATAGGCATGATAGGCAGTAACCAGGAAGGCTGTTCCAAGCATATTATTCTGGGTGCCCAGCCAGTCTCCAAGCTGTCCGTCAGAACTCAGACCGGTTTTAGGATCAATGGTGGTTTCCAGATAGTCCATGTATTGAACCATCGCGGGATAATGTTGCTCCAGAAGTCCGGCATCGTTATACTGAAGGTAGGTTTCCCATGGAACTACGATTCCGGCACTACCCCATAAAACGCCACCAAAACCACCTCCAACCGGTGAAACATCGGCGAACCTGCCTTTAGGTGACTGTACATCTCGCATGGCATACATATGACGCGTTAGGAACTGATCGGCATTTGAGATATAGGTAGCTGTGCGTGAAAATACGCTGATATCGCCCGACCAGCCCATGCGCTCGTTGCGCTGCGGACAGTCGGTAGGAATGGTCAGAAAATTATCGACATTCGACCAAACCAGGTTCGACCAAAGCTGGTTCACTTTTGCATTCGATGTTTTATAATCAGCAGTCAGCGACCTGACTGAACTAATTACCAATCCCTCTACAGCATCCAAAGCAAGTGGTGCATCGATCCCTGTGATCTCGATATACTGGTAACCATGAGAAGTAAACTTAGGCTGAATAACTTGTTTGCCATCCTTCATAATGTAAGTGTCCTGGCTCAGCGCGGCACGATAGTTCTCTGTCATGAGCGTTCCAACATTATTGCCCGATTCCTTCAGGTTGGGATACAACATTTCTGCAACCCGAATTGTGATTTTTGATCCGGCTTTGCCATTTTTGATGGCGATTTTGGGTACGCCCACGAAGTTTTGTCCCATGTTATAAACAAAGACTTTTGGCCGGACTTCTTTGACGCTTTGTGCTTTAAGTGTCTTATAAATACCAGCGTTATTGCCGATCTGTCCGGTAATGGCTAATTTATCCCAGCTAAATTCGTCTTTGACTCCCCTGAAATCAGGTTCACCGCCCATATAGACCGTTCCCCTCAGGTCGATGGCAGTTGCTTTTTTCCATTTGCTATCGTTATACGAAGCGGTGGTCCAGCCTTCAATGGCGGCTTCCTTGCCGGCGTCGTAGGCTTCGCCGAAGTCGAGGCTACTGTAGAGGATCGGGCCGTCGGTGTAATATTTCCAGTCCTTATCGTTTGTTGTAATCACATTTTTTGAACCATCGGCATAAGTAATTACCAGTTTCGCCAGCAATGACTGCCGGTCGCCAAAATGATTCCATATTGAACCAAAACTTAGCAGGCCACTCCACCATCCTTCACTCAGCATGGCACCGATTGCATTTTCTCCGGATTTCACCATGCCGGTTACATCGTAGGTCTGATA
>JANXZJ010000041.1 GCA_025355585.1 Mariniphaga sp.
TCTGTCGAGATGGAGGATACCTACCTGCGCCTCGATAAGGACATCGCCGAACTTTTGAAATACGTTGAAGCCGGCTATGGAACAGAGAATATCCTGATTTATCTGACTGGTTTGACAAGCATTTCGTATCCTGCAGAATACCTGAAAGAAAAATACCGGATGACAGCCGGAATCTTCAACCCCGAGAGTGCCGTTGCCCTGCTGAAATCGTATCTCAACATCAAATACGGGGAAGGAAACTGGATCGAATTGTTTACCAATCAGCAGATCTACCTGAATCATGAGCTGATCGAAAAGAAAAAGTTAAATCTTCAGGAGATGCAGGGTGCTGTTGCCACCTTTCTGAATCAGTTTGAGGGGATTGCCTATGCCAAGGCGGCAAATGAGATTGAAGCTGACAACTTTCCGGGCGGTCCATTGGAACCATTCCAGAACAATTATCACATCAAGCGATCGGGAGATGTACTGATCAAGTACGAAGATGGCTGGCAACCGCGTGACAAGTTTAATCCAATTGATTATACGGATAACAGCCAGGTTCCATTAGTGTGGTATGGTGCAGGAATCACAAAAGGAACAACAATGCGCAGGACAAATGCGACAGACATAGTTCCTACTATTGCCGCATTTCTGGGGATAGCACCTCCTTCATCCGTTACCGGAAAGGTGATCGATGAGTTGATTAAGCGATAGATATATTCAATCCTTGATCAAATTTATTTGTTGTTCCAGTGATTTCAGCACCACCGGCCAGGTGTACGGAAACATGCTTTTTTTGTGTGATTGTTGACGGATGTCTAAAAAACAAATTGTCGGCTGAAAACTGCAAATGAACAATTCATTTGCAGTTTTATTATATTTGTAAAAACATGCAGATATGACAAATACATCCTTATATACCAAGATATCATCTCTTCCTCTGCCTATTCAAAATGAGATTGTTGATTATATGGAGTTTTTGATTCAAAAGCACAAAAACAAAAACGCAAAAATCCATCCTAAAGCTGGTTGTATGCAGGGGATTTTTAAAATGAGCGCTGATTTCAATGAACCTCTTGAAGATTTTAAAGAGTATACAAAATGAGGATTCTTGTAGATACGCAAGCTTTCATTTGGTTCGTTGAAGATGACAAACAACTTCCGGCGAAGATTAAAATAGAATTGGAAGACATTGATAATTCTATTGTAATTAGTATTGCTTCACTTTGGGAGATGACAATAAAACTATCCCTTGGGAAACTTCACTTAGGTTGTCTTATTGAGGAGATGATAGATAAGGTTTATCAGAACGGATTTGAGATACTACCAATACTTCCAGACCATATTATAAAACTTAGCAAATTGGATTATTTCCATAGAGATCCATTTGACCGTATTATAATATCACAAGGATTAAGTGAGAATATGGTAATTGTCAGTTCAGATAAAGTTTTTGATGAATACAGTATTAAGAGACATTGGGACAAAGACAAATAATAGCTAAAACGGACCCTCGCGTTGCGGCTTTCCTGGGGATTGGCCCACTTTCATCCGTTACAGGAAAGGTGATCGATGAGTTGATTAAAAGCAAATAGGTTTACAACTAAAGATCCTCCTTTATTGATTGGGCATAACCATTATAAGAAACGATTTTATCAATTGGTTTGCGGATTTTAGGCCTTGTTTTTAATGCAGGATAGCCGAGTGTAATAATAAGTTGAATCCGTTTTGAAGATGGGACATCAAGAATCTTTTTCACCTTCGTTTCATCAAACCAGCCAATCATACAACTGCCAAGGCCTTCGGCAGCTGCTGCAAGGCAAATATGTCCGGCAATAATACCAATATCTATCAATGGGAATTGCTTCCGTTTTACCCAGCTTCCAAAGTTTGATGTAAGATTTGCAGGTTCTTCAACAATCACCAGGTGAACCGGCGCTTGTTTTGTGAAGTGGTTCATCCCCAGCAATTTTTCAGAAGTTGCATCGGCAATCTTGTTTTTAATTTCGGGATTATCAACCACAATAATATGCCATGGCTGTGCGTTGCATGCTGAAGGAGATAATCTGGCACACTCCAGAATACACTCAAGTTTTTCCTTTTCAACAGGCTTGTCAAGATAACTCCGGTCGCTTTGGCGGGTTGTAACTAATGATTTAAAATCCATGGAGATTGTTTTTTAGAATTTCCTTCGAGTATTTTCAACACCCTTCGAGGGTTTTCAACCAATCGATGGGTGTTGAAAATACAAAGGCGGAACATAAATGCCCCGCCTTTGCAAATATCCTTCTAATTCTTAGTTGATTAAATCGAGCTTAACCAGGTCCTGAATATCCAGCATTCCGATTGGAAGACCGTTCTCGGTTACAATGATATTGTCAACCTGATTGGCATTAAAAATGTCGGCGGCCTTTTGTAAGAAAGAATCACCTTCAATCGAGATAGGATTAACGGTCATACATTCTCCAACAGAAGCAGAATGAATGCGCTCACCAATCTTTCGCATCTGGCGACGTAAGTCTCCGTCGGTGAAGATTCCGGTAAGCTTCCCTGACTTTGTCACAACCGAAACAGCACCCATTCCTGAGTCAGTCATTTTAAGTAACGCATCAATCACTTTACAATCAATGTCGACAACAGGGTTAGAATCAGAAATAACACTCTTCACCTGAATCGTCATCAGTCGGGTATGCTGAAAGAACTGATCGGTACCTAATTTTGTGAGGTGGTTGTCAGCAAGTTTTTTCATGATACTCCATGGAAGCGTAATATTGTGCGCTCCAAGCATCAGAGCATCCTTCACGTGTTCAGGATACCTTACAGATGAGAACATCACCTTGCAGTCGTATTTGTACTCTTTGATAATATCAACAATTTGTTTGACCAAACCAAGTGCATCATGCCCTTGATCCTGCATCCTTCCAACCAGTACACAAACGTAGTTTGCCCCGGCAGTTAACGCCATATAAGCTTGCTGAATGTTGTAAACCAGGTGCAAATTGACCAGAAATCCTTCTGTATGAAGCTTTTTACATGCTTTCACACCTTCGAGATTGACCGGGATTTTAAATACCGTTTTCTTCTTGTCGAGACCAAGGTCAAGCAGACGATGTGCTTCGGCAACAATTTGTTCGGAAGTTTCACCCAACGCTTCAATCATCAGCACCGGGACCATCTTTGACAATTTAATGATTGCACCATCGATATCGGTAATACCGTTTTTATGCATAAATGTTGGTGTAGTAGTAACACCATCAATGATCCCCAGTTTCAGGGCTTCTTCAATTTCAGCCAGGTTAGCCGAGTCAAGAAAAAATTCCATATCAATTTGTAATTTAAATTTGCGATCTGTATTCTACTTCAACATTATGAATGTCGATAAGTGGTTTTAGAAACTCGGTAACATCACCGATGCACATCTGGCTCGCGGCATCGCATAAAGCACGCGACGGATCGGGATGCACTTCGATAAACAATCCGTCAATTCCGGCTGCAACTCCGGCACGTGCCAAAGTCGGGATAAATTCACGTGAACCACCCGCAGGATCTGAACTCGGAATCCCATATTTGCGAATAGAATGTGTCACATCAAATATAACCGGATATCCGGTTGTTCTCAAATGGTAAAAACTGCGTGGATCAACAATCAGGTCATTGTAACCAAAAGTATAACCTCTTTCTGTTACCATGATATTATAATTGCCAACTTGTTCCACTTTCTTAACCGGTTTAATCATATTTTCCGGAGCAAGGAACTGTCCGTGTTTAAGATTGATCACCTTTCCTGTTTTTGCAGCTTCCACAACAAGAGTGGTTTGCATCACAAGGTAAGCTGGAATCTGGATCACATCAACGACCTCAGCTGCAGCAGCTATCTGATCGGGATAATGAATATCGGTAAGTATCGGGACATTGAATTGTTCTTTGATCTTTTGAAGCATCGCAAGACCTTTGTCTATCCCGGGACCGGAATAGAAATCGGCAGAGCTTCGGTTATCTTTCTGAAATGAAGATTTGAAAATCAGCGGAAGATTGAGTTTCTGAGATAGTTCAGCCAAAAACTCAGCAGTATCCATCATTGTTTTCTCATCTTCTACCACACATGGTCCGGCTATCAGAAACAGCTTATCTGCACCACATTCAACATTTCCTACTTTTATTATTTTCCTCATCGATATTGTTATTACATTTTCATTAGCAGTCCGCGGAGTTTCTCGCGGGTAATCGTTTTCTGCCAATCTGGTCCCGAAACATGCGCCCACATAAATACAAGTGTAAGCGTTACATCGATCATTTTTTCGATCTCTTCTGCAGTACAGTTTGCTACCACGCCTGTTGGAAGAACAATGTTGTTGTTCTTCATCATCGCCTTGAATTCTTTTACCCCTTCAGGATAAAACTCTTCCAGCTGATTAAAGACGATACAATTTCCAATTCCATGATGAATTCCTGTAACGGTAGCCAAACCATATGAAATCGCATGACAGGCACCAACCTCAGAATAAGTTAATGAAAGTCCGCCGAGATAAGAGGCAACCATCAGTTTCTCATCATTTTCGGGAGTGTGGCTGTCCTCACATAAAAATATTTCGCGACAAAGACGAAGTGACTCAGCTCCCAAAGAATCGCCCATGATCGTCTTGCGATGGCCATTTGCTGCTTCAATATTATGGATGTAACAATCCATTGCCGTATAAAACCGATGTGGTTCAGGAACTGACGAGATTAAAGCAGGATCCAATACCAGCTGATCTGCTGTTGTGTAGTTCCCCTTGATACCCAATTTCTTCTCAGGTCCGCTTAATACTGTCGTCATCGATGCTTCCGCACCGGTTCCTGAAATTGTAGGTATGACCGTGCAATGAACACCTTTGTTTTTGATAAAGTCAAGACCCTGGTAGAGGGCCGATGAACCTTCGTTCGTAAACATCAGGCGAATGGCCTTGGCATAATCCATGATACTTCCACCTCCGATTCCAACTACAGAAACAGGCAATCCATTGCGAAGCTTTTTGACTTCGGTAACTATTGCATCAACGGTTTTGGTTTTAGGTTCGTCGGTAATATCTATAATCTTCAGTATATCCTGAGTATGTAGTGGAATTCGTTTGATAAAATCTGTCCCTTCAAAGTAAGGATCAAGAAGGAAAAGGACGTATGAATCCTTTTCAGTCCGCAATTCACCGAGCACGTCACCTAATTGGTCAAAACTGTTGCGACCATATAGAATCCGTCCGACTGCTTTTAAATTTCTGAACATATGCTATTTATTTAAGTGCAATTTTAAGTGCTGACCTCATTTTCGAAGCCAGTGTATTCAACTCCTCTTCGCTCCATGTCACCATGATCTGGGTCATCATCAACTTCTGCATGATTGAATCCGATTGAGGAACTTCCATGTTTCGGTAGTCTGGCGCATTGTCCATCTTCATGATCGGAAGATTGTAAATTGATTTCATCTCCTTCAGGTGCCCCCACTGGCGATAAAAATGGAAATTATTCCGGTACCAATACGAGGCACTGAGTCCTTCTTTCTGGAATTCGTCGAAGGCTTTAACCGCTTTTTCAGGATTGGGAAGAAAGAACGAAAGGAAGGTGGCTGAATCGCCTTCTTCATCAGGAACATGCCTCAATTTGATTTCGGGGAATTCCATCAAAACCTGTTTAAGGACTTTCTGATGCGCCTTTTGTTTTTCAATCATATATGGCAACTTACGCAACTGCGCCAAAACTACCGCTGCTCCAAGTTCTGAACCACGGAAGTTGTATCCGAGAATAGGATGTTGCTCGGCTCCACGGGCATTTCCAACATGGTCGTGACCGTGATCGGAAAATTTATGTGCCTTTTCGTATAATTCGTCGTCATTTGTTGCTACTGCGCCACCTTCACCAGCGGTGATAATCTTGTAAAAGTCGAACGAAAAGGCCGACATTGCGCCAAAATTACCCAACATTTTACCTTTATAACTGCCTCCAAGCGCAGGTGCAGCATCTTCAATCAGTATCAGATTGTGTTTTTTACAAACTGCCACTATTTCATCCATTCGTCCCATCGATCCGAAGACCTGTATAATCAGAACGGCTTTTGTCCGCGGAGTAATTGCTTTCTCGATCCCTTCAGGACTAAGACACAGTGTTTCATCAATTTCCGCGAATACCGGAATTGCTCCGGCAACGAGAACTGCTTCAATTGGTGCGATAAAAGTATAGGGAGGAACAATCACCTCATCACCGTAACCGATACCGCAACATGCGAGAGACAAAGAGTCAGCTGCTGTTCCGCTTGCGCAGAAATGAGTGTGTTTAGCTCCAAGATAGGAGCTGAATTCCTGTTCGAATGTTTTGGCTTTCCATACGCCATTACGTTGTGCATCATGATTATATCGAAACAGTATTCCTGTTTCGAGCACGTCCATTACTTCTTTTCGTTCTTCATTTCCGAAAAGTTCGGTACCTGCCATAGTAAATCTGTTAATCTATTAAAAACTTATTGGTTCAAAAGTGAACGAAAATCGTGCCAAAAATGGCGAATATCTTGAGAAGTAGATATTGGACTATTTTGAGCATTAATTTCTCCCGTTTCTTTAAAACCTGTAAAATTACATTTATTTTGAGAATAAAACCTGAAAAATGGCATTTAAAGAAAAAACACTGCCATTCCGGCAACGGCCAAAAATGCACCTGCAACCTCTTTCCAATTGAGTTTTTCGTGAAATATCATCACCGATGGGATCAGGATAAACACTGGAACTGTAGCAATTAGTGTTGATGCAATTCCAACTGAAGTGTGCTGAAATGCAAAAAGGCTCAATGATACGCCAAGAAACGGCCCAAAGAATGAACCTATTAAAAGCGGCTTCATCGCTCGGGTATTTTTCAGCGCAAATCCGATTGAGCGCCATTCTTTTGCCAATGTGATGATAACGACAAAACCCAGAATCCCGGTGATAACCCTAATTTGTGAAGAGGCGAACGGGTCGTATTTTCCCATTCCCAATTTTGAGAAAACTGCCCCAACTCCCTGACCTACGGCTCCACCCAATGCAAGCAAAAGCCCCTTTATCGGATAATTGAATCGCGATTTATTTGTTTCAGATTCAGGTCGTTTCAGGATAACGACCGCTATTCCGGAAAGGACCAATATCATTCCCAAACCATTTAGCCATGTAAGTCGTTCATGTAGAATCAATGCTCCGGCAAGTGCGGCCACGGGCGGTGCCAATGACATTATTAACATCGACAACTTTGCTGATTGGTACGAATACGATTTGAAAAGGCAATAATCACCCGCCACGAAACCAACTAAACCGGATATTGACAACCATTTCCATGCTTCAGGTGTAGCATCAGAAGGTGTCCAGTAACCGCGCAAAACTTTCGACCAGACCATAAACATGCCCATTGCCAAGACCAGTCTCGTGATATTGACGGCCAAAGAGCCTGCCCGACGTGTTGCTAATGAAAATGTTAATGCGGATGCGGTCCAACATATTGCGGTCAGGATTCCCGCTATTTCACCTAAATGACCTATTTGCATACTTATGATTGATTGGCCGCAAAAGTAGCGATACCAATTCAAAAAATGCAGAATTGAAAAATAATTATTGAACCCTCAGTATATCCCAGAATCAGTTTTTCTTCTCTCTGAAACTATTGATCCCAAGCAGCCCATTAATCAACGACACCAAAACACTGAAAACGATGGCTATAAACAAACTGGAGACTGAAAAACCATTAATAAAATGATTGGCAATCAATACAATAAATCCATTTATAACGAGAAGAAACAGACCAAGCGTAACAATTGTAACCGGCAAGGTCAGAATAATCAGAATAGGTCTCACGATTGAATTTAGCAGCGCAAGAATGATTGCAACAATAAATGCCGTGTATGGAGTTGAAACCACCACCCCTGGCAAGATATAGCCAACCACCATGATTGATATTGTGCTAATAATGATACGGGTAAGCATATTCATTTTGATCCGGATTAAAAATTAAAGAGTTTATAAATATAGTCAACTTTCCCGAGCGGATAAACAACAAGTTGGTGGATGACGGTTCATTTTTTAGTCAAATAGTCTTTTTCTATGGTGCAGAAAAAATAAATCAGTCAATTAATTAAAAAAAATGCTCAAATTTGTGGATTCAAAATCAACTAAAAAAATATGAGACTTATTATTCAGTCGGAGGCAGTTAACGTAGCAAAATGGTCTGCAGTTTACATTGCCCGAAGGATTAATGAAATAACTGACTCATCCGGGAAACCTTTTGTACTTGGATTACCCACGGGTAGCACGCCATTAGGAACCTATAAAGAGCTGATCAGTATCTACCACGAGGGGAAGGTTTCATTTAAAAATGTGGTTACTTTTAATATGGATGAATATGTGGGAATCCCCAAAGATCATCCGCAGAGTTATCATTCTTTTATGTGGGATAATTTCTTCAGCCACATCGATATTCTTCCCGAAAACGTTAATATTCTGAACGGAAACGCCAAAGATTTAAAGGCAGAATGTGCTGATTATGAAGCCAGAATTAAGGCTGTCGGTGGCATTGACCTTTTTATGGGCGGTATAGGCGCTGATGGTCATATTGCGTTTAATGAACCCGGATCGAGTCTTTCGTCTCGGACAAGGGATAAAGCGTTGAACCAGGATACCATCCAGGTTAACAGTCGTTTCTTTGATAACGACGTAACCAAAGTTCCAAAATTTGCCCTGACCGTTGGTGTCGGGACAGTAATGGATTCGCGAGAGGTTCTTATACTTGTGACAGGAACCAACAAGTCGCGTGCACTGCACAAAGCCGTCGAAGGCGGAATAAACCATATGTGGACAATCTCCGCACTTCAAATACATCCCAATGGCCTGATAGTTTGTGATGAAGCATCGACAATAGATTTAAAGGTAGGAAACTACCGCTATTTTAAAGATATTGAGAAAGACCACCTTGATCCGGATTCTCTGTGGAGCGACGATAAATATTTGGGGTGGTAGTACTTGCGGCTGGCAACTGGCTTCTGGCAGCTGGCGATAGCTTAGCAAAGCGTTGAAGTGACATCAGGAGGGAGAGACTTAGTGAGGGGGAGAAAAATGAGACATTTCACATTTTTCTCCCCCTCACTATTAGCAGAATTTTGCCGGTCGCCAGTTACCAGCTGCCAGTCGCTTCAAGTAAAGCGAACAATCTTTTATAATGTAGTTATTTGACCGAAAACTTATAAACAGTGGTTGAATTGAACGTCTCACCCGGACGAAGAACGGTTGTTGGGAAATTTGGATGATTAGGAGAATCAGGTACATGCTGAGTTTCGAAGCAGAATCCTGTTCTTTTTGCGTATGCGATGCCACTCTTCCCTATTTGACTTCCATTTAAAGAATTACCTATGAAAAATTGCACCGATGGTTCGGTTGTAAATACCTCCATAAATCTTCCGCTTTCGCGTTCATAAGCGCTTGCAGCAAATGACAATTCCCCCTTTTCACTTTTATTCAGAATCCAGGCATGGTCGTAACCGCCACCATATTTTAACTGGTCGTAATCGGCATCAATATCTTTGCTTACAAGTCGGGGCGATTTAAAATCCATCGGAGTACCAACGATATTGCGGTAAATCCCTGTAGGTATCATTTCGTTGTTTCCCACTTCAGCGATACTATCTCCATTGACAACAACCTCCATTCCTGTTATCACTCCCTTCCCCTCCCCTTTCAGGTTAAAATAGGAGTGGTTGGTCACATTTAAAACAGTTGGCTTATCAGTAGTTGCTTTGTAATTGATGACAAGCTCATTTTTATCCGTCAGTTTAAAAGTAACGTAGAAATCGAGTGTTCCCGGAAACCCATTTTCACCGTCCGGACTCAAGTAATGCATCTCAACACCTTTTCCTTCGGGAGTTTCAACCGGTTTGGCGTCAAATACTTTCGAATAGAATCCGTCAGGTCCGCCATGGAGGCAATTCGGACCATTATTAACAGGAAGCTGATAGGCAACATTATCAAGGGTAAAGGTTGCCTTAGCGATCCGGTTGGCATAACGCCCAACAGTCGCTCCAAAACTCTTTGAACCTTTCAGATATTCATCAATGGTATTGAATCCCAAACTGATATCAGACATTTTTCCATTTCGATCCGGTACCCAAATATTTACAATTTTTCCCCCATAGTTGGTCAGCGTTACTTTTACTCCGTTGCTGTTCTCAAGTGTAAAAAGTGTTACCTTTTTCCCGTTGATCTCCTTTTCGAAAAGCTTTTTTTGATGCTCTTTATTTTTCAGTTCGGAGCACGAAATTGATAAAAAAACTACTCCTGCAATGCATACAAATGCAAACAGGTTATTGGTTAATCTGCTCATAAATATTTAGATATAGAAATTATCGTTGTTTATTTGAAAAAATGGTGATCCAAAAACTCTTTCTCAACCGGATTTACACTACCCAAAGCTAAAGTGCGATAGGCCATGCGGGCAACTTGTTCAATTACAACAATATGATCGAACGCGCTGCTCACATCTTTTCCCCAACAGAAAGGACCATGCCCGTAAACAAGTACACCCGGAATACGCAATGGATCGATATTGCCCGACTTGAAAGTATTCACAATCACCTTACCAGTCTCCAGTTCGAGATCCTTTTCAACTTGTTCAATGCTCAACGGGGGTGTACATGGAATCTCACCGTTGAAAAAATTAGCGTGTGTAATTCCAAGCGGTGGAATTCCTCTGCCGGCCTGGGCCCAACACGTAGCATATTCGGAATGTGAATGAAGAATAGCCCCGATTTGAGGAAAATTTTTATATAAAACAAGGTGCGTGTTTGTATCCGTCGAAGGTTTTAAATTCCCCTCAACAATATTTCCATCCAGATCCATTACAACCATATCAGCAGGGATCATCTCTTCGTACGACACTCCCGAAGGTTTGATCACAACAAGACCACTTGCACGGTCGATGGTACTGACATTACCCCAAGTGTAAATTACAAGACCTTGTTCTACAAGCTTTAAACTTGCCTTATAGACCTGATGTTTGAGGTTTTCAAGCATATTGGGTGCCGGATATTGGTTGATAATTAATTCAGAACTTAAAGATCGTAATTATATTCCATTTTATTAAGAATAGCAATAGGATAATTCAAAATTGAAGCGAAAATCTTAAAATAGATTTCATTTGTGGAGTAGAGACAGGGCATGCCTTGTCTCTACTCCACAAAAAAACCGGTTCAATTTTAAACCGGTTTTTTGTTTTTATTTGTTTTGAATTACCAAATTTTAGCGCGATTGGCTTCATCGAGGTACATCGGCTGTCCTGGTTTTATATTGAAAGCGGCATAAAACTCAGGGATGTTTTTCAACGGCCCTAATACACGCAACTTTCCAAGCGAATGTGGATCTTCTTTCGTCCGGCGAAGAATCTCCTTATCACGGATATTCTGAGCCCATACGTGTGCATAAGCCAGGTAGAACCTTTGATCGGGTGTTAAACCGTCAATCTTCTTCGTCTCTTTATTCGCCAGCTTAAATGCCTGGTAAGAGATGTTTAATCCGCCAAAGTCCGCAATGTTTTCACCCAGACTTAGTTTACCATCAGCATGAATGGAATCAATTACTACATAGCTGTTAAACTGATCGACAAGTACTTTTGTTCTGTCGTCGAAAAGTTTTGAATCTTCGGCAGTCCACCAGTCGGTTAGATTACCAACTTTATCATATTTGCGACCTTCATCGTCAAAACCGTGTGTCATCTCATGGCCAATAACAACACCAATGGCACCATAATTGACTGCATCATCACCTTTTAGAAAGAAGAAAGGAGGTTGCAAAATGGCAGCCGGAAAAACGATTTCGTTCATATCGGGAGCATAATAAGCATTCACAGTTTGTGGCGACATAAACCATTGCGTCTTATCAACAGGTTTATTGATTTTCGAATAGTTAAATGCAGTTTCGAATTTGTTCGAGCGAATCACATTCTCAACATACGAATCATCCGAAATTTCCAGGCCGGAATAGTCACGCCATTTATCAGGATATCCGATTTTAACATTGATGGCATTCAATTTTTCAATTGCTTTTACTTTGGTATCAGCACCCATCCATTCAAGGTTCTTTATTCTCTCACCCAGGGAGATGCGCAGATTTTCAACCAGTTTAAGCATTCGTTCTTTGGCTTCGGCAGGAAAATATTTGGCAACATAGAGTTGACCAATCGCTTCACTAAGTGCATCACTTGTAACCCCTAACACCCGTTTCCAGCGTGGACGCATTTGTTCGGTTCCAGACATTGCCCTGCCAAAGAAATCGAATTTTGCATTTACAAAATCATCCGAAAGGTAGGATGCTGAACCATCAATCAGGTTCCAGCGCAGGTAGACTTTCCAATCTTCAACCGGAACATCCTTCATCATTGCACTCACTTCGCTGATAAAAAGCGGTTGGTTCAGATTGATCTCGCCCGGATCGCCAACACCCTGCGAAACGAAGTAACGGTTCCAGTTAAATACCGGTGAAAGTTCAATCAACTCTTTGGTTGTTTTCTTATTATAGGTCTTGTTTGGATCACGTTGTTCAAGGCGGGTCATCGAAGCCTTGGCCAGGCGGGTTTCCAAATTTAAAATGGTCTGTGTGTTTTTCTTCGCAGTCGCTTCGTCATCACCAAGCAGTTTAAACATCTTTTCGACATAGATCGTGTATTTCGCCCTTAAATCTTTTGAGCGGGCATCATCGTTGAGGTAATAATCGCGATCGGGCATCCCGATACCGGACTGAACCAGCTGCGCAATCACCATCGAACTGTTCTTGGCATCAGAGGAACCGTAAAACCCGAACAATGGGTTGAATCCATAAGTGTGAAACTTTGCGATCTCAATCTCAACGTCATCTTTCGTTGCCAACTTATCAATCTCCTGAAAATAAGGCGCCAAAGGTTTTATTCCCTGTTGTCCGATCTTAACAGTATCCATTCCAAGGTTGAAGAGTGTGGCTGTTTTGTCCGCAATCGACCCTTTCGCATTCTTTGTCGAAGCGGTTTCTTTCACCAGCTCATTCAATTGTTTTTCGGCTAATTCTGCCAATTTGTCAAACGAACCAAAACGGGCGCGGTCGGCTGGTAACGGATTGAGCTTTTTCCATCCGTTGTTGGCATAGGCATCGAAATCTTGTCCGGGACTGACAGTTGTGTCCATATCGGCAAGACTGATTGCTGGTTGCGTCTGCGGTTTATTTTCATTCTCACCGCAATTAATAAATGTTCCTGTTATCATTGTACACAAGAAAAGTGAAATTAATAGTGATTTATCTTTCATGGATATTAAGTATTTACAAAGTTCAAAAATATTCTTTTTTTGTTGAACGAATACTCAAAGTAAAAGGTTTTTGATACCCGGGACGGTTTTCATTTGGAAAATCCACAATTACAGGCTCAATAACCTAAAATGATATCACTTACAAATATCTTTATCTTCAACTTCTCTAAATGAAAAGGTGCCAGGTTTTATATCCATTGAAATACTTAGATTTGCGGAAATAATAAGTTAAAAACTAACATGAAAACTTTTACCGGCAAATCTGATATTATCGGGTTTGCTGGCTGTTCAAACACCTGCTATCTTATAAATGATCTATTTAAACGTTTTGAAAAACCATGAAAACAAAAATCACATTAACACTCGCATTATTCGGATTATTAACCACTTGCTTAGCTCAGTCCAATTCGGCATGGGACAAATGGAGCTGGCTTGCAGGTGAATGGATCGGCGAAGGAAGCGGGCAGCCTGGCCAGGGAGGCGGAACCTTCAGCTTCAAACCAAGCCTTGATAATAAAATACTTGTCAGGGAGAGCCATTCCGAATATCCAGCTACGGGGAGCAAACCCAAAATTATTCACAACGATTTAATGATTATCTATCCCGATTACACAGGAAATCCGGTAAAAGCAATTTACTTCGATAACGAGGGACACACAATTAATTATTCAATTTCGTACGCAGACAAGTTAATTGCCTTAACCAGCGACAAGATTCCGGGAGTTCCCGTTTTTCGATTGACATACACCTTGCTTGAAAATGAAATTGTAAATACAAAATTTGAAATGTCGCAGGATGGCGAAAAGTTCACCACCTATATTGAGGGAAAAAGCAAAAAAGCGAAATAGCAACAATCACCTCATTCACAGATCTTTTAATATTCTTCGCCAAACCTGATTTCAGTATCCTGATAATTCCATTTCATGACATTGGCCATGAGCGGAACAAGAGATGCTGCTGATTTCCGCTGTCCGCGATACGATGGATGACCATCGGAGCCGAGATCTGTGCTGCTGTTTAGTAAACCGTCGGGAATACCTGCGAAATAAACCCTTGTATCCCCGTGAATCAGGTTGTAATCTTCAACCACTTCTTTAACAATCGAATAACATGGTTCGTTGGTCATAGGTCCAACAACGCAGAAAACAGGGACTTTACCATAAACTTCAACAATCTTTTCAATTAGCCGTTCGTAATGTCGCTTAAAAACCACTTTATCCGGATGTGGCAAGGTAGAATAATCGTTTGTACCAAGATTTATTACAATAGCGTCAGGCATCCATCGATTGAAATCCCATTTTTTGACAGAATCGGTATCGAAAGTACGGCCAAATCGCGGAGGCATAGGTGCAAGTTTAACAGAGATCTTTGATTTATCGTTGTAATTTCGGATGATTCCAAGACCAGAATGCGCTATTAATGAATAATCTGCATTGAATGCCCTGGCAGCAATTGAAGCATAGGAGAAATAGCTGTTTTCAGTTTCGGGTTTAAATCTTTCCTTCCCCGATAATCCTTCAGCTCCGTATCCACAGGTAATTGAGTTTCCGATAAACTCGATTTTACGGCTTTTTCTGACCGTTGACGGAGCGATTTTCTCACCCGGCGCAATTCCAATACCGTAAAAGCACGCCATACCCATATCGGCTTCTGTTCGCTTGGTAATCAGCAACTCATGCGCTCCTTTTCCTGTCAAACCACTAAAAACAAATATTGAATCGGTTGCCGGATGGATTACTTTGACTGCAAGGTCATCCACAAAAACGTTAAAATAATCGCGGGTTCCACCTTTTAACCTGATCTCAAGCTTATTCCCGGTAAAAGCACAACGCAGATAAACTCCAGGCCAGTCGAACCTCACTGCTTTCGGATCCGACCGGTCGGTACGGCCAAAATAGCTGAATGCAGAATTATCAGCATCATACAATTGCATGTGTGGCTGTGCCTCCACTGTCATCAAAAAAACGCTCAACAAAAAAATCAGAAATACATTCTTTTTCAGCATCTTGTTAAAATTTATTTCCTTTCGTTCCACTTACCGGCAAAGTAATATAAATTAAAACAATAAAAAGAACAATCATAGAATCATTCAATTGTTGAGTCGCTGGGAAATATATAAAATTATTAAGTTTGGCAATTTCCTATTCATTTTAGCTTTACTTTTGAAGAGCTTTTATTTCCTTTTGAAATTACACATTTGCTCCGTGAGGAAGAAAACACCTTTTAAAGCAGATAAATTTTCTTTATGCAAAGTTTATTGAGTCAAACTTTTTTGTGGACAAAAAAATGGTCGGGAAGCAGGTATGGACTTCTTGCTGTCTTCGTATTTTTGTTTCTTGATGCTTCGGTATTTCCGCTCCCGACGACCGTCCTTTTCATTACGGTCTCGCTGATACATCCCTCACGATCGTACTATAACGCATTTGTTGCAATAACAGGAATGGTTTTGGGTGCGATCATCGGGTATTCCATTGGCCACTTCTTATGGCTTATGCCCGATGGAAGCTTCACCCAGTTTGCTCAGTACTTATTCCATCATATACCGGGTTTTACAGAGGTAAATTACCAAAATGCTCAAAATCTATATATTAAATGGAGTTATAGTATTCTGCTATTTTCCACAGTATTACCTATTCCATACCAGATTCTTTCTATAACAGCAGGTGCTTTCGAATTTAATATCTATGCCTTTGCGCTCGCGACATTTGTATTTCAGGGATTAAGGTTCTTTATTCTCGGATGGCTGATTGTCAGATATGGCGAAGGGGTTCGAACTATTTTCAAGGAAAACCTGAAAGTCATCGCGCTGATTTCAGCAGTAATCCTGTTTATCATCATCATTGTTTCAAAAATCAGCTCTTAACGGCGCACCTTTCCTGTTTCAGATTTTCAACCCTGGTCTCTCACAATCCAGATTTGACCATTACCCAATTTCTTCTACTTTTGTGAAATATTTGAAACATGAGTAAGTCTAAAGGGATATTTCAGCGTACCGAGCTATTATTCGGAAGGGAGAAGATGGAAGAGATTGCCAGTAAAAAGGTGATTATCTTTGGAATAGGAGGCGTTGGCAGCTGGTGCGCCGAAAGTCTGATCCGTTCTGGCATCCATTTTCTCACGATTGTCGATTCCGATCGTATTTGCATTACCAATGTCAACCGACAACTTCACGCAACCATGCAGACAGTTGGCGAGGTGAAAACAGAAGCATTGAAGAAGCGATTGCTTGAAATCAACCCCGATGCCGAAATCACTGATATTCAGAAAATATACAACGCTGCCAATCACGATCAGTTTAATCTTGATACATACGACTACATCATTGATGCCATTGACAGCCTTGGAAGCAAAGTTAACCTGATCCGTGAGGCGACAAAGACAAAAGCCGTCCTTTTTTCGTCAATGGGCGCATCGCTTAAACTTGACCCGACGCAAATCAAAGTGGCAGAATTCTGGAAAGTGCAAGGTTGCCCGCTTGGATCGAAAATCAGAAAATTCATTCGCAAAGGGGAACTTCCCGCCAAACCATTTATGTGTATTTACAGTGAAGAGCTACTCGAAAACCGGGGGTCAGGATCGTCGTGCGGAACTGATAAATGCCTTTGTCCCAAAATGAAAAGCGGTGTTGGTGACCCGGAATTGGACGATCATGAATGGTGCAGTCAGAAGGCAGTTATCAATGGTACAGTTGCACATATTACAGCTATTTACGGTTTTACACTTGCAGGATTAGTGATTCAGGATATTTACCGGCAGCCCTAATTTATCGTTTCTTCCAATTCAGCGCTTTCCGGAATGGTAAAACGAAAGACCGAACCTTTCCCCTCTTCGCTCTCAATATCCAGTTTTCCGCCGCTCTTTTCGATAAAATCTTTGCAGATCAACAATCCCAATCCTGTACTGTATTCGCCTTGCGTCCCTTTGCGACCTGTATTTACATCGAGGTGAAAAAGATTATCGATTAATTCCTTACTCATTCCTATACCCGTATCGCTGACTGAAATCTCAACTGAATTACCGGGAACAGACCTTGCCGAAATTATGATGAAACCTCCTTTCCGGGTGAACTTCACTGCATTGGTCACTAAATTCCGCAAAATACCACCTAACATATTCGCATCTGCAAAAACCATCAAATCTTTAGGGACGGCATAGCTGATCAAAATTTCTTTTTTATCAGCCGCATCCTTAACCAACATCATGCTTTCAGAAATTTTTGACATCAATAAAAACGACGATGGTGTAAAATCTGTTAACCCTCTTTGCATACGCGACCACTCTAACAGATTTCCCAACAGACTGAAAAGATTGGTTGCAGATTTTCGCATTAGTACTGCCATTTGATGAATTTCGTCCCTGGTCATTCCAGGCAATCCTTCCACCATTATCTCAGTCAATCCCAGAAATCCATTGAAAGGACTGCGCAGATCGTGGGCAATAATCGAGAAGAACTTATCTTTTTCGGTATTTATCCTTAGTAATTCTACTTCGTTCATCCGCAGGGTCTCCTCAACCTTCTTGCGCTCTGTGATATCGGTGTGCGTACCAAACATCATCAGAGGCTTGCCATCGACGGTGCGGATGACTACACGACCGCGGTCGTGAATCCAAACCCATTGGCCATCCTTGTGCTTCATGCGGAAATCTAAATTGTAATAAGGTAATTCGCCTGAAAAATGCTTTTGCAAAAGCTCATTGGAATATATTAAGTCCGCAGGGTGAGTTAACAATTCCCATGTTTTAATACTAACTGGCGCCAATTCATCAAGCGAATATCCTAAGATTTGCGCCCAGCGTTCGTTAAATACCGTTTCACCGGTCTGGATATTCCATTCCCATGTACCAATGCGAGTGCTTTCTACGATACTTTCCAATCGCCAGTTCACCTGGATTAACAAGGCCTGTGCCCGTTTGCGGTCGGTAACATCATGAACGATTGAATAAAGCCTGGTACATCCGTCAAATTCAATTGATCCGGAGTAGACTTCCACATCACGAACCTCTCCGGAAGCCAGCCGATGGCGAAAGTCTAAATATTTACGGCGTTCGCCAAGAGCAAGTGACACTTCGGTTTTGACTTGTTCTGCCTGCAGCATGTTGATTTGGTTGATATTCATCTTCTCCAGCCTGTTGACCGTGTAGCCGTAAAAATTTGCAGCGGCCTCGTTGGCATTAAGAATTTCACCGCTAACCGGATCAATAATCAACATGATAGCGTTATTTTTATAGAACATGTCGCGATATTGCCTTTCACTGACACGTAATGCTTCCTCTGCCAGTTTGCGCTCGGTAATATCGCGGACAATCAATTGAATAGCTGGCTTATTGTCAAGTCTTATTGACATTGCTTTAACCTCAACGTCAACCAGCGACCCATCGGGCCGTACAAATTTTTCCTCCGCCAACGGTAAAATACCACCTTCGTTCGCTACTTTTTTCATTCGTTCAATCACCATTGCCCGACAATCGGGATGAACAAACTGCATGACCGATTTCCCGATCAGTTCCTCTTCACGGGTAACTGCCATCAAACGGAGACATTCCTTGTTTACCAATTCAACTTTCCCTTCAACATAAATCAGTATTGCATCCGGGGAGTTTTCGACTAATTCGCGGTATTTAGTTTCACTTTCTTTTAGTGCCTCTTCAGCCTGTTTACGTTCGTTGATATCTTCCACTGCAACAATACATTGTGTGCCATCATCGCTGGTTTTACCTGTAAGTTGCACATACATTGGTCTGTTGTCGCCGGCTGACAATGTGACTTCACAAATTTCTTTAACGTTACTTTTAAATACTTTATCGAGAAAGAGGTTGTAGATTGGTTTGGTATCTTTGGTGATAAAAAACCCAAACCTGCTGCTTATGAGTCGCGAACGATCTTTGCCAAGCATTTGTGAACCGCACTGGTTTAAATTGAGAATATCACCTTCGGCGGATAGTGTAAAATAACCTGAAGGGGCTAAATCGTACAATTTAATAGCATTATTTGCTAAATTTTTTGCCGAAATGAGTTCCTCATTCTGCATTTCAAGTTCAATCTGATGAACTTTTAGCTCGTGAATCAATTTAAGCAAATCGGCTTCTGAAGGACATATATTTGGCGCTAACAGGTTGTTTTGTAGTTGTTTTTCAGCTTCTTGGCGCAAAGTTGCCAAATCAGTCGAGCAGATGTAATTTTTCTTCATATCTTAATGCCTGTTGGTTCCAGTCTCCTCCCAATTATGATTATTTAAATACCTCTTCATTAGCTAAATCACCGATGCCGTCTGGAAAGGTTTTGCAATATAATCATTGCAACCGGCTTCAATTGCATTTCTCGTATAAAAATTTAATGAGTCGTCTGAGTGTAAAATAACAAGACGATCTTTTCCGACTGAATAGCTATTAGTTCTTTAAATTCAATATCGGTTGGTGAATGATGCGTCGGAGTTGGGGTATATCTTCAGCTGGACGAATGTCTTTAATTGTCATCGACAGAAACTCCTTTTCAGAATAACCATAATAATTAACTGCAACCCGGTTTACTTCGAGAAAAGCCAGCGTTTGCGGTCTTTTCCTCAGCTCCAATTGCAGAAGCAATTATTTCCATCAGGCATATATCATTGTTATCCGGAATGACATCACGTTGAAAAACAACACACAACGGGCCGATGTTTGCGGTGTCGAATTTTATGGCCTTTCCAATATAGGTTTTTCAACTTGTAAAGCCTAAAATTTGAATCTGTCAGGGCGTAAGGTGTGTCCTGAAGATTTCGGAAATGACAATGGTTACACCTGACGATTTTATAACATCGTTGCAAAAATGTCCTCCTGCATAATCAACTGATGGATAACCAGTAGGAGTATTCCATTACCCGACAGGGCAGAGACTGTTGTTCTGAAGACTATTGCAGATCGAACTTGTGGCACCCATCAATTCTCCGCAAGCGCAACAAGCTGGTTGATATTTACGAGTGGATCAGCTCCAAATTTAAGAAAGCACTCGTTCAGTTTTAAAAGCCGCTCTATGGTGGTAAAGTTGTTTTTTCCTTCATATCCGGGTGGCCGTTAATTCCTGTTTTCCTAATTCTGGCTGTTCAAATGCTTCTTAACCAAAGCGATCAAAGCTTCTTTTCCGAAAGGTTTGGCAATATAGTCATTGCAACCAGCGTCAATTACTTTTTCGCGGTCACCTGCCAGCGCATAAGCTGATTGGGCAATAATAACAACATCTTTGTTAAATTTCCTTATCTCCCTTGTGGCCTCATAACCACCCATTACGGGCATTTTAATATCCATCAGAATAAGATCGATGTCTGGATTGTACCGGAAAGTGTCCACTACTTCAAGTCCATTTTTAACTGATATGATTTTTTCAGTTAACTTTCCAAGAATCATTGCAATGAGTTTTACAGATGTTTCGTCATCATCGCCCACTAATATTTTGAGTCCAAAATATTTTGCATAATCCTGGCTAACTGCGCTTCCAATCGCATCGAAACCTAAACTTCCAATTTTTTCTTCCTGTTCGGGTTGGCAGGGAATGGTAAAATAAAATGTCGAGCCAATTCCAAAATCGCTTTCCACCCAAATTTTACCCCCAAGCATTTTCACAAAAGCTTTCGAAATGGATAATCCCAGGCCTGCTCCTTCATAACTTCGGTTCAACGACTCGCTACCCTGCCTGAACATTTCAAAAATGAATTCCTTTTGTCCCTGTAATATACCTAAACCTGAATCTTTTACATAGAATTCAAGGTAGTTGCCTTTCTTCTCATAGCCAAATTCAATGTCACCCGAAATTGTAAATTTTATAGCATTATTAACAAGATTGGTGAGGATGGTATAAATTTTTTCCCTGTCTGTACTGATGATCGCTTTGTCGGCTTGCAATGCGTTTTTATAGCGTAGCTGTATCCCTTTTTGAGTTGTCTCGGGTCTGAAAAAGGTATAAACATATTCGATCTGCTCATTTATATTCGTTTTCGAAATAGAAACTTCCATGAGTCCAGCTTCTACTTTAGAGATACAAACGATGTCGTTGATAATATTGAGCATGCGGACGCCGCTTTTCTCAATCACCTGAATATACTCATCTTTCTCTTCTCCAGTCAGATCCGAATCTTTGAGCAGTTCGGCAAACCCCAGAATGCCATTCATTGGTGTTCTGATTTCATGACTCATATTTGCCAGAAAAGCTGATTTCAACCGGTCGCTTTCTTCAGCATGCTCCTTGGCAATCAGCATTTCCTTTTCCGCATTCTTGCTTTCGGTGATATTATTATGCTGAATTATAACGTTGCTTATTTCACCATTTCTGCCAAATATCGGATAAGCCCAGTTTCTAAACCACTCTTTCTTTTTCTCTTTAACTTTGATATCCTGAGAATCAGCTGAAACGCCAATATCAAAGAATACCTCCCACGTTGCTTGTTTCCCTTCATAAAATACGCTTTCCAGGATGGGAATTAACCCATTTTGCTGAATGGCCTTATCCTTAAATATGTTGTAAACCTTTCCCTCAATATCCTGAGGTTGAACGCCGAATATCTCTGTCAATTTGAGATTAATCCGTTCACACCACCCTTCACGATCAAGTATTTGAGTGCTTACGGACGATTGCATGAATATTTGTTCGAAGAAATATTTTTGCCTTGCTAACTCCTCCTCCGACTGCTTGCGGTCGGTGATGTCGCGCCCGATTCCGAGCACACCAGTTAGTGTTCCTGCGGAATCGTACATCGGCGCCTTGATAGTTTCAAGAAAAGCACGATGGCCATCGTCTGCGAAAGTGATCCATTCTTCGTTAATTATCGGTTTTTCCACAGTCATGGCTTTACGGTCGTTTTCGTGGAAAAAGTCTGCAAGTTCCTTATCTACAAAATCGTAATCGGTTTTCCCGACAATATCAGCTTCGCTGGAACCGAAAAATCGCCCGAACATCGTGTTACACAAGAGGTATGCCCCTTCCGGGTCTTTCACCCATATCAGGTCAGGGATTGTTTGAACAAGCGTATGAAGGCGGGTTTCGCTATTACGAAGTGCCATTTCTGCCCGTTTCTGATCATTGACAACACTCAATAGCTGCCGCCGCGACTCAACTGCTTCGGCAAGCAATTTAAATGTCTGCTCTTCGGAATATTTACGGTCGGAGATGTCAATTACAAGTCCGGTAACATTCAGTGGCTTACCATTTAAATCTCTATCAACAACCGATCCGATATCAAAGAACCATTTGTACTCGCCTGATTTAGTTAAGATTCGATATTCAACTTCATATTTATCGGACAATCCGCTTAAGTGTTTGCGCATTGCATCCATTGCCTTTTCGAAATCTTCAGGGTGCAGCAAAGACGTAAAATCAGTATAGTGCTTAAACTTTTCGGGAGGATAACCCATCATTTCAGCCTTACGGTTTCCGAAAGCAACATTACCCGTCGCGATATCCATTTCCCACCAGGCAATATTTGCAGCCTGCATCGCAAATTCGAGCCTTGATTTATTTTTATTCAAGGTGTCTTCTGACTGCCTGATCCCGGTGATGTCGTTAATGGCAACAAGGCAATGCAGTCCATTTTCTGAAACAATGCCAGTAAGGGCGGCATAAATTGGCAAATTACAACCTGTCAGCAAGGTAACCTCACATGATTCTATGACTTTGTTGGCAAATACTTTATCAAGAAAAAAATTAAAACATGGTTTTGTATCGTCGGATACAAAAAAGCCAAAACTGCTGTTTATTAATTGAGAGCGTTCTTTGCCAAGCATATTTGCCCCGCTAAGGTTTAGCTCGATAATTACACCTTCGTTGGAGAGTGAAAAATACCCCGACGGGGTAAGATTATATAATTCGATATATTCACCGGCAACAATTTTCCCTGCCTCCTCAATTGCATGCTGCTCAGCCCACATAATTTCTTCCTGTTGCAATTCGAGTTCAATCTGATGAACCTCGACATCATGAATAAGCTTAAGTACAACGGATTCGGTAAGATGCGATCCATATTTTGGAATTTTTCTTTTCAATAGTTCTTCTGCCTTATGGCGAAGGTTTAGCAAATTGGTTGTAGTGCTTTTAGCTTTCATTTTGCAAGATCTCCCTCTACTTTTTCCTGCCGCAAATGCTTTTTCATCAATGCAGTTAATGACGATTGGCCGAAAGGTTTGGCAATGTAATCATTACAACCGGCTTCCAAAGCCTTCTCGCGGTCGCCTGTCAGTGCATATGCTGTTTGCGCGATAATGATCACGTCATTGTTGAACCGCCTGATTTGCCTGGTGGCTTCGTAGCCGTCCATTTCGGGCATTTTAATATCCATCAGAACAAAATCGAGATCAGGGTTATTCCGGCAAACTTCAACCGTTTCGATTCCTGTACTTGTTTTTAATACATTCTTGCCAAATGTTTTGATTGCCATCGAAATGAGCATTCCCGATATCTCGTCGTCTTCAGCAATTAGTATTTTGAATCCCTGGTTTTCTTTATTAGGTTTATTATCAGCACCATCAACCATAACTTCCTCTTCTGCCATATTAACACCCTCCGGCTCCTTGTTACAGGGTATTGTAAAATAAAAACCTGAGCCTTTCCCTTCTTCACTTTCCACCCAAATTTTTCCCCCAAGCATTTCAACATAGGCCTTCGAAATCGATAATCCCAATCCGGCTCCCTGAAAAGCTCTTTTATCGCCAATATCGGCCTGCACAAACCTGTCAAAAATAGCCTCCATCCGGTCTTTTGGAATACCAATGCCATTGTCTTTTACAAAGAATTCCAGTTCAGATGGTGCAGAGACAAGGCTTGCTCTTCGCGGTTCGGTTGGTGTACAGACAAGGCATGACTTGTCTCTACGAACATAACCCATTTCAATGGTACCGCTGTCACTGAATTTGATGGCATTTTTAACGAGATTAGTGAGTACGGCATAGAGTTTTTCCTTGTCAGTTTTAACAATGGCCTCGTTATCCGTTAACGAATTTTTAAAAACGATATGCATCCCTTTTTGCTCCACTTCCGGCTTAAAGAAATTGTAAATGTATTCAATCTGGTCGTTAACATTTGTCGGTGAAACAAAGGTTTTCATCTGACCGGACTCAACTTTTGAAATAGCAATTACATCATTGATAATGTTGAGCATGCGAACGCCACTCTTCTCAATAATACTAATATATTCCTGCTGCTCCTCTCCCGATAACTTTGGCTCTTTCAGAAGTCCGGCAAAACCCAGGATTCCATTCATTGGGGTGCGTATCTCATGACTCATATTCGCCAGGAAAGCCGATTTTAATCGTTCGTTCTCTTCTGCTTTCTCTTTGGCTAATATCAGTTCTTTCTCCGCCCGTTTCCGCTCGGTGATATCAATAAATATTTCCATCATCGCTGTCTTTCCTTTAAAGATCATGCCGGTATGGACAATTTCGAAGGTTTTTCCTCCCAGTATTCCAAAACTTTCAATTGATTCAATCTCTCCAATTATGATCTCAGCAAAAAGCGGGCAATTGGAACATTGTTTTTTATCATCACGATAGTATTCCCAGCACTTTTTGTGTGGGTCGATTTCGCACAAATATTGTTTTAAGTTGTCACTCAAATAAAGAACATTGCCCTTTTTATCAACTATATCGATTCCGAAAGGTATTGTTTGTAATAAAGACATATTGAATTGGTTACTCTCCCAAAGCTCCTCCTCGCTTTTCTTTCTGGCTTCATTCTCTTTTTTTAAATCTTCCAACAGATTCAGTGTAGCTGTGTAGGCCAATTTAATTTCAATCGTCTGATCAGCAACCAAAGCGGCAAGCTGTTCCTTTTCGGCGTGTTTCTCGCTGTTAGCGGTTTTAATCTTCACCATTGCGCATATCTGAGCCTTTAGTTCGCTTTCGTCGATCGGCTTTGCCAGAAATGCGTCGGCTCCGGCTTCCAAAGCGAGAATACGGCTCTCTTTGTCGTCTTTGAGTGCGGTGACAAAAACAACAGGGATATCGCTGAGCTTTTTGTCAGCCTTCAGTTTTTTGCAAACCTCATAGCCATCCATGACCGGCATTACGATATCAAGTAGAATTACATCGGGATCTTCTGTTGCGGCCAATTCGAGTCCTTTTACACCGCTTTCAGTCGTTAAAGTCAAGGCATATGGTATAATGTCTTTTATCAGCGCCTTAATACTGATCAGGTTATCGCGGTTATCGTCGATTGCCAGAATTTTAATTGTTCTATTTTCCATAGAGCACCTCATTTATCGTTATGAAAAACAATTTTTCGTCGATGGGTTTAGCAATATAGGCATTAAATCCAAAAGAAAGAATAGCTTCGCGGTCGGTAGTCATAGCACTGGCAGTGAGAGCGATCACCGGAATATCTTGCAATGCCGCATCCCTTCGAATGGCCTTAAATACTTCGATGCCATCCAATTCAGGGAGTGCAATATCCATTAAAATAAGATCTGGCCTGCACTTCTTCGCCATCCCCAAACCTTCAAGTCCGTCTACAGCTTCAATAACAGTGAAATTTCCGGATAGTATCGCCTTAACAGTAATCATATTATCGGGATTGTCTTCAACAACGAGCACCACTGGTTTTTCGCCCATGATTTGTAGTTCAGTCGCAGGTTTTACTGTTTCCACTGTTTCGGTAAATAACATCGCATCGACACTTTTTCGTAGTTCACTGGGATTCACATCGCCCTTCTGTATAAGCTGATGAATGTTATTTCGTTTCAGAAATTTAAGTTCTTCTTTTGTGATATGTTTCGCAGTAAGTATCAGCACCGGAATGCAGGCTGTCGGTTCAGCTTCGCGAAGGGTTCTGAGCACCTCAAAACCATCGATACCAGGCATCATTATATCGAGAATCATTGCATCGGGAATGACATGCGAAGTTGTTTCAAGCGCCCCTGCTCCATCGCGGGCAACAAGTATCTGATAACCACTTTCGGCCAAAATATCCTTTATTTGAATCACTGCCGGTTCGCTGTCCTCAACCAGCAAAATAGTTTTAACCGTTGAAACGGAAACAGATTTAGAAAGCATCGGTTTGATTGCCTGTTTGTAAACGGTTACCTTTTCCGCACCGACGATCCTGTTTTCAGCCGCAAAGAGAAATGGCAGCGTGAGCATAAATTCAGAACCTTCGTCCTTGGTACTTTTAACTGAAATTGTCCCTCCCAGCAGATTTGCGTATTTTTTAGCAATTGCAAGACCTAATCCGGTTCCGCCAAACTTTCGGGATGTGCTGCTATCGGCTTGCCTGAACTCGTCGAAAATGTGTGGCAGATGGCTTTCTGAAATACCAATCCCGGTGTCGGTTACCGATATCCGGATCTTAGTACCGTCTTGCTGTGACCGAACCTCAACCTTCCCCGTTTCGGTAAATTTCACCGCATTGGCAATCAGATTCTGCAAAATATGCCGGCATTTAGCGGAATCGCTGGTAATGTATAAATTGGGAGTAGCGGATGTTTGCGCCAGTTCGATATTCTTCTGTTTTGCCTGTGGCAATATCGTGCTTACGATTTCGGCAACAAGCTGATTGACATTGAACTTTGTGATTTCAATTTCCTCGTGGCCTGCTTCGATGCGCGAAATATCGAGAATGTCGTTGATCAGCGTTAACAGGTGCCTCCCGTTGCGCTCAATCACTTCAAGATAGCTAAGTTCCTCATCCGGAATCATTTTGACAAGACGGCGGCTTAGTACTCCGGCAAGGGCAATCACAGAATTAAGTGGGGTGCGCAGTTCGTGGCTCATATTCGACAGAAAATTGGTCTTTAGCTGGTTGGCTTCGCTCAACTGTTTTTTTTGCATTTCAAGTTCCGAATTCTGTTCTGTCAGTTCAGCCGATTGCGATGCCAGTGCTGTTTTCTGAGCTTCCAGTTCACTGTTTTGCTGTTCAAGTTGTTCCGAGAATTTTCGCATCTTGTGGTAAGCGATTATTCCTTCCACTCGGGCACGTAAGGTGACAAAAATGCTATCAATTAATTGAATAGACTGATTACTATATTTGCTGACACTTGCCAGCGAAATAATTGCCACAACCTCGTTGTTTGTAAGAATTGGAATCGTAATTATTTCGTGTGGGATAAATTTCCCGCTTACGGTGTTAAAAATAAATCGTGTATCTTCAGCAATATTTTTAATGTGCTGAACATGGTGTGTCGAGATGGCAGCACCAAATTCACCTTCCTGACTCCGGGCATCAAACGACTGTCTTGCATTGACGTCTGCTCCTAACGATTCAAAATGTTCGAAGTTTTTTTTATCATCGCTCAGCAGGTAAACTGCAGCCATCTGTGAACCGGTAAGCGATGCAAGGGCATTAATCGTCTCGCGGAAGAATTCTTTGGCTTCGTATTTACTCAGCATCAGACTCGCCAGACTTACCACTTTTTCGTTTAACTCCTCATTCACCTGGATGCTTTCAACCAGAACATTAAAGGAATCGGATAAAACGCCAAATTCATTCCGCTTTGTATATAAACTTCGGGCATTCCGATCGCCGCTATGAAACTGTTTTGCAGCGCCGGTAAGTTCATTGATTGGATAACTTATATTTCGAATTACGTGGTATATAACAATTCCTGAAATCAATATAATACAAGCGACAAGCAGCATCAATTGGTTGTTTAGCGTGTCTTTCAATTCCCTGGAACTGTTATATAATTCGTCTGCTTTCTTATAGGCAAAGTCGTCAATTACTTTGATTTTGGCCATCATTTGTTCCCGATAGATCCCGACTGTGCCGGTTGGCAGGATGCTCTCTTTCACTTTTTCAATCTCACCGGAAAGCACCTGTCTTGTATTCTGTTCACGGGCAATTTTCCAGGTAATAAAAGCTTTATAGGCGTCGTCGATATCCTTTTGTGGACCTAAGTATTTAGCATACAAAACCTTAAATTGCTCAAGCGCTTCAGCAGCTGACAATTCTATCAATCGTATTGCATCTTCCTTTTCTGTATTAGTGTTTGCCAGAATCAGGTCCCGTGTTCCTATACGCATGCTTACAACATCGAAATCGAGAATACCGATTGCCGTTCGAACTGCTAATGGGTGGTTATAAATGGTTTCCGTTTGAAAATGGATTTTGTTTGTTTGCTGATAGGTAACCACACCCAGCCCAATTACAAACAGCAGCATGGTGACAAAACCAAGCATGATTTGTGTTCTGATTTTAATGTTTTTCGTGTTCATTATATCTGTTTTTATTGAACGAAGATTTGAAAGATTTGAACGCGGATTCATAAGAATTGAACGCGGATGACGCCGATGTTCCAACGCGGATGACTACTGATTTTTAAATTTATTTCTTATCTTTTTTTTCAGCGTTTCGCCTGCGAATCAGCGTCATCAGCGTTCCAATCTTTTTCTATTGTTCTCATATACCTTCCTTATAAATTCCGGTTTCTTCCCATAATTCAATAGTAATCCAACCTCCATACTCGTACCTTTTAAATAATTAATCAATTGGTATTCAAATTCTTTTACCATGAATTCCACTGCCTTTAATTCTAAGATAACCAAATCCTCCACTACTAAGTCGGCATAATACTCACCAACTTCATAACCTTTATAGAATACCTTTATTGGCTTCTGAGCTTCAACTTGAAATCCTCTTGCCCTTAATTCAAGACATAATGAATTCTGATACACTCTTTCGAGAAAGCCATAGCCTAATTCATTGTAGACATCGTAAAACGCGCTAAGTATTTCATCTGTTAACTCTTTGTGCAGCAACTCCATCGTTTATCTTATTTACTGAATACAAAATATTTAACGCGGATGACGCGGATGTTCCAACGCAGATGACCACCGATTTTTAAATTAACTTCTTATCCGCTTTTTTCAGCGTTTCGCTTGCGAATCAGCGTCATCAGCGTTCCTTTTTGATCCATTTCCGAATTATTGAACGCAGATGACGCGGATGTTCCAACGCGGATGACCGCTAATTTTTCAATTTATTTCTTATCCGGTTTTTTCAGCGTTTCGCTTGCGAATCAGCGTCATCAGCTTTCCTTTTTGATCCATTTCCGAATTATTGAACGCGGATGACGCGGATGTTCCAGCGCGGATGGCCACCGATTTTTAAATTAACTTCTTATCCGCTTTTTTCAGCGTTTCGCTTGCGAATCAGCGTCATCAGCGTTCAATTCTAACCCATTTTCACCAGTACCCCATCTTTTGAAATATAGCCGATTGCGGATATACTTCGCAATAGTTGTGCTTCAATACAATATCTCTTTCAGTTTCACCTGTAATCAGATAACCGCCTTTTGCGATGCAATTGCCCATCTTTTCGAGTATCATTTTCTGATATTCTGGTTTGTAATAGAACAGAAGGTTAGCACATACTACGAGATCGAAGTCACCAAATATACTTGCGGGCGGACAACCCAATTGTTCATCGAATAAATCAAACACTGAGAAGTCGATGTTTCTTTTCAGCTCCTGATTTACGATATATTTATCATCCTTATTCGTAAACCATTGGTTCACACGCCTTAAATTTAAGTTATTTAAGTTGGCAGCAACATATTGGCCTTTCTGTGCCTCTTTTACTTGCGAATTCTTTTGATCGGTGCCAAAGATGCGATAGTTTAGTTTGTCATTCCCATCGTTTATTAGTTCTTCCAATAGTATTGCCAGACTGTATGCCTCCGGTCCTGCAGCACATGCAGCAGACCAAACCCGAATTTCCTTCTGTTTGGATTTCCCTTTTTTCAGACAAATCGAAGGCAAAATAATACGCTCCAGCACAGCAAAGGTAAGAGAATTGCGGAAAAATTCGGTATAGCTGATATTTAGCGATTCTAAAAACGCTTTACCCTCTATTTCATTCTTTTCCAGAGAGGAGGAATAAACTTTCTCCGACGAAGGTAGTGTTTCAATTTGACTTTTCTGAAGAGATCTGATCAAAAAAGAATCATCGAATTTTGAAACGTTAATTCCATAAGATTGCTTAAGAAATTCTGTGATTTGTCTGTTACTTTCTTCCATCAAACTATTTTTATTGAACGCGGTTTCATAAAAAATTGAACGCGGATGACGCGGATGTTCGAGCGCAGATGACCACCGATTTTTAAATTAACTTCTTATCCGCTTTTTTTCAGCGTTTCGCTTGCGAATCAGCGTCATCAGCGTTCCTTTTTGATCCATTTCCGAATTATTGAACGCGGATGACGCGGATGTTCCAGCGCAGATGACCA
>JANXZJ010000068.1 GCA_025355585.1 Mariniphaga sp.
AGATATGTAATTCGCTACACACTGTGTAGCCAATTGACAAGGACTCATAATTTACTAATAATGAGAATGGAATCCAAAATACCACACAAACAGTAAGTCCGTCCAGGGATCGCGAAAGGATTGTTAAACCGATCAGATAAATTTCTGTCCTTTCCCCCCATTCCCCAGCCCAATAACTTTGCCCCAAAACATATGTTATGGGCACGAGTTACGACCGCAGGATTAATCTCTATATCAACGGGAAGCAGGTTAGCAATGATGTAAAAAGCATCCGGGCAGAAATGACCAAGCTGGTCAATGAGCAGGCCCGCATGACCATTGGCAGCAAAGAATATATTGCGCATGCCTCCAAGATCCGCAATCTCAATGGAATCCTCGCTCAGCATCGTCAGGAGATAGCCGCTGTTTCAAAGGGCTGGAGCATGGCTAGTATCGGTGATGCTTTCAATCGCTATCAGGCACTGGCGATGGGATTCGCCGCAACCTTGACTGCTACAGTCATGGGCTTCAAAATACCAACTCTCCTCATTCTCCATCCTGATCATCTTCATTCTGTTAATGATTGTTGGTGCGAGTTAGCTACCATTGCTGAATGTGCAGCTAACTCCTTCCCGGTCATTACCTGGTTTATCTGTCAGTTACCGCTGGCCAGATGCATCGGCACGGGTGATTGAGCAAGAGGTTACGGCAAAACTCGAAGGCCTGTTTAGCTCAGTTAAGGGTATTAAGGGGGTTTCTTCCGTTTCGTCGAAAGGTTCAGGACGCATTAATTTGTCCTTCAAGAAAACGGTCAATCTGGATGCCGCCCGTTTTGAGGTGGCTTCATTGATCCGGCGGGTTTACAGTGATTTGCCGGCACAAGTTTCGTTTCCCGAACTATCGATGAGCACAAGCGGCACAAACAGCAACCCGATAATGACTTATACGCTCAATGCCAGCGAAAGTCCGTTTTTTATTCAGAAATTTGCCGAGAGCAACCTGGTTCCCAAATTGTCGGTAATCCCTGGTATAAGCGGTGTTAAAGTATACGGGTCAACACCTTATGAATGGGAAATCCGGTTTAACAGTGAACAGGTTGAACAGTTGGGTATCCGCTCAGATGAGATAGCCCGGAGTGTCTCCGATTATTTTCGTAAGGACTATTTAGGAGAAGGAACCATTACGGAAGTTTCTTCTAATGCCGAAACAATTACCGGCATTTATTTGAGCAATGGTAAAGGCGACTCCATTCAGTGGCACTCCATCCCTGTTAAAAAGGTGAATGACCGGATGGTTCTTTTGGGAGATATTGCCACTGTTGCTTACAAAGAACAACAGGCTTCTTCTTATTTCAGGATCAATGGCCTAAATACAATCAATCTGGTTATATGCCCTGAAGACAATGTCAACAACCTGATTTTGGCAAAAAAAGTAAAGGAAGAAGTGAACCAGCTAAAAGCCGGACTGCCTTCGGGTTACTCGCTACTGCTTGCCAACGATTCCACCCAATTTCTGAATGATGAATTAAATAAGATTTCTGAGCGAACGATTTTTTCCCTGATTATCCTGCTGACTTTCGTTTTATTGATCAGCCGAAAGTTCAAATACCTGCTGCTGATAACGATCGGCATAATAGCCAATCTATTGATCGCCTGTATTTTTTATTACATATTGAAAATCGAAATCCATTTGTACACTTTGGCCGGAATTACCATTTCATTCGGGATGATCATCGACAACAGCATCATCATGATCGACCAAATTCTTCATCAGGGTAACCGAAAAGCATTTTTAGCCATTCTGGCATCTACTTTGGCAACGGTTGGCGCATTGTGTGTGATATTTTTCTTTAAGGAAGAACAAAAAATTAACCTGGTAGAATTTGCGCAGGTAATCATTGTCAACCTGTCTGTTTCAATGGGAGTTGCACTGCTTTTTATTCCCGCGTTGATGGATAAGGTGAAATTAAGCATCTCAAAAACTTCACGAAATATCAGAAGAAAAAGGCGGGCCTTGCGGATCTCGCAGTTCTATGAACGGTCCATCAGATTTAGCAAACGGTATAAATGGGCCTATATCGTCTTGTTTATCCTTGATTTTGGAATTCCGGTGCAGTGGCTTCCAACTAAAATTGAGCAGGAAGGAATCTGGGCCAAATGGTACAATAAAACGTTGGGAAGTCCTTTTTTTACTGAAGATATCCGGCCAATTGCCGAAAAGGTACTGGGTGGTTCATTGCGGCTTTTTTCAGAATTTGTTTTCGAAAACTCCTATTATTCAGAACCTTCACGTACAACCCTTTATGCGCAAGGTAAGATGCCCGAAGGGTGTACCGTGCAGCAATTAAATGATGCAATGGTGCTAATGGAAAATTTCCTGAGTAAATTCAATGAAATCGATATATTCCAGACTTCCATCACGGCCTATAATAATTCATCAATTACTATCCAGTTCAAACCTGAATATGAGTTTGGCTCCTTCCCCTATTTCTTAAAGGAAGAGATTACTTCGAAAGCCATTAGCCTTGGCGGGATGGACTGGTCAGTTTTTGGGGTTGGACAGGGGTTCTCCAACTCACTAAATACCGGGTATAAAAATAGCCAGATCATCCTCGAAGGTTACAATTATGACCAGCTATATGGCTATGCCGATCAACTGAAAAGTAAATTACAAGAAAATGAACGTGTCAAAGATATCGAGATATCGGGATCTACAGGTTGGAATGCCAAAACGCTTTATGAATATTCCATTGATTTTAATTATGAAGGTCTTGGTCTGAACAATGTTGAGATGGGTCAGTTTTATGCTTTCTTAAAGGATAAAGTTTTCAAATCTGGTCTTTCCCCCGTATATGTCAACAACGAACTTCAACCGGTATCGCTTGTTTCCGATTCATATGGTGTGTTCAATGTTTGGGACTTAAATAACCGCCCAGTTTCCATTGATGAAAGACAATTCAAACTGGCCAGCTTTGGATCCCTTGGAAAACAGAAATCCGGCAATGATATCTTTAAAACCAATCAGCAATACCAATTGGTTGTCGCCTACAATTTTATAGGGCCTGAACCGCTCTCAAAAATGGTCCGCGAACAACAGGAGAAGGAGTTAACTCAGATTTTACCTTTGGGTTATTCGATACGACAGATGAATTGGGGTGGTTGGGACAAGAAGGATAAATTACAATATTTTCTCATCCTTTTAGTTATTCTGATCATCTATTTTATCTGCTCTATTTTACTTGAGTCATTGATGCAACCTTTGGCCATTATTCTCATGATTCCCATTTCATTTATAGGGGTTTTTCTGACCTTCTATTTATTCGATTTTAACTTTGACCAGGGAGGTTTTGCTTCGTTTATCTTGTTGTGTGGCATTGTCGTGAATGCAGGTTTGTACATTGTTAATGACTATAACAACTTTTGCCGAACGAAGGGGGTTCGAAACAGTTTGCGTGTTTACATGAAGGCATTCAACCATAAAATAATTCCGATCTTCCTGACGATTATTTCTACGGTTCTGGGTTTAGTCCCATTTGTATGGGCCGGCCAAAAAGAAGTTTTCTGGTTTGCATTTGCAGCTGGTGCTATGGGGGGATTGATATTCTCGGTAACTGCCATTTTTATTTACTTGCCGCTATTTCTGAAATTTCGAAAAGACGAAAGAATCCCGAATAATTAATTGGATATTGGCGATAGGTAATGAGTGGAGAATTTTAAAAGAGGGGTCGGATTCAATTTTTTTCTTCGGATTGGAGGATGCGGAAGAGTTCGTCAGGACTTACATTCTCCATTAGTTTACCGTTTTCGGTGACGGAGATACGTCCGGTCTCTTCGCTAACTACAATCGTAAAGGCATCGGTTACTTCCGACATTCCGATGGCAGCCCGGTGGCGCAATCCGAGCGCAGGGGAAATCTCCTGACTGGAAGAAACCGGCAGGATGCAGCGGACTGCCTGAATGCGGTTGGAAGCCACAATGCAGGCCCCATCGTGAAGAGGGGAATTTTTGAAAAAGATACTGGAAATCAGATCCGTTCGAATCTCAGCATCAATCAACTCCCCGGTCCGAATGTATTCTTTTAATTCATTGGTCCTGGAAATTACCACCAGGGCACCGGTCCTGGACTTGGACATTTGAATACAGGCATCCACGATAGATTTGATGCCTGATGGGGAAATATTTCTAAACTGACCTGAGAAAAGCGATCCGATCGAGATCTTCTTGTTGTTCCGGTAGCTGTTCCCTAACATCAAAAGAAAACGCCTG
>JANXZJ010000087.1 GCA_025355585.1 Mariniphaga sp.
CTTAAACCAATTTCAGGTGAAAATTCAGTCAAAAATCCATGCGATTTTGTTCTGCGCATCGTCCAACCTGCTGAAATATATGCATTATCATGAAATGCAGGATGATGATACCAACTCAAATTGGCAGTTACAAAACGGTCTTTCGTAAAAGCTTTTTCCTTTCCCGACTTACCTGTTTTAGTGCTATAAATTGTATTCACCGGTAGTTCAACTCCAAGCCTTGCACCCGGGTAAATCAGTGAACCAATATACGACAACGACAGATTTGAAGATTTTTTTTCAATCCTTACCGAATCAGAACTTTGTGAAAAGCAGTGGATTGAAAAGGAAGAGATTACGAAAATCAAACAGAATTTCAGAAAGCGCATGGCGTATTTGTTGTCGTAAAAAATCCATCTAAAATAAAACCACCGTTATCTTTCGTCTCCCTCCCCTTCAATTTTCGCATGTCTTGCGAAAACAGACATAAACCGACCGGGAACCGGAGTTTCATATCGCACCTCCGTGCCATTCACCGGATGGATAAAGGCAAGAACTCTTGCATGAAGGCAGGTTCTTCCAATAAGATTGGTCTTGGCACCGTATTTTTTATCACCCACTACCGGGTGACCAAGTTCTTTCATATGAACCCTGATCTGGTTCTTGCGGCCTGTCTCAAGCTTCACTTCGACCAGCGTGATTGCATCACCACGCCGGAGTACTTTATAATGGGTAATCGCTTCATCGCCTTCTCCAGGTACCTTTGTGGAATACATGATCAATGCCTTGTTCTCTTTCAAAAATGAACGGATCGTTCCCTCATCGTTCTCCACAACGCCTTCGACAACTGCAACATATGTACGCTCAATCACAGCATCATGCCACGCCCGCTGCATCGTCGATTGCACTTCTTCGCTTTTGGCAAACATCATGATGCCTGAAGTGTCGCGGTCGAGCCGGTGAACAACAAAAATGCGGTTATTCGGATTCTCACGTTTCACATGTCCGCTTAAGATACTGTAAGTTGTAAGCAGTTTCTCTTTCGCAGTCGCGATGGAGAGCATTCCTGCTTCCTTCTCAATAACAATCAGATAAGGATCTTCAAAAAGAATTCGCAAGCCTTTGTATTTAATCTCTTCGGGAATCTTCCCCATCGTAATGGTCACATGTTGCCCTTTTAATACAGGGTAATCAAACTGAGTAATTGTATGATGTTCTACAGAAACCTGGCGGTGAGCCAACAATGCTTTTACGGTAGTCCTGCTTTTCCCTTTAAGCTGTTCAATTAAGAATTTCAGCAATTCTGAATTCTCTTTCACATCCAACATTAACTGTTTAGGTGCTGCTTTTTCAGGAGTTGATGGTATTTGTTCCATAATATCGATTTTTAATTTTTATAATATTGAATACGCACACCTGAAAGTCAACGATATACTTTTTCAAGCAGAAATGAATCCACGCGATCGGTGTAATTGTAATTGGTTGCTTTTAACAAATTTAGGAAGCTCTTCACCACTTCTGTGCTATTGCTTGCAGGATTTTTAACGATGAACGACTCAAGCGCTACTTTTGAGCTATCATTCAACCGATTAGTTGAAGGATTAAAGACCCTCGAATTATCCATTCCAGCCAGAAATGCGCCCATATACTGTGAATACTGGTCCTGAGCCATCTTGATTGATATAAAATCGGGATACTTTGTCATAAAGTTTTCCCAGGTGACGATACGTGAAGCCAGCGAATCGGAAAAAATAAGGATCGTACCGTCTTCGGCAAATCGGGTCTTCTGTTCTTTACTCCCAATAGTGAGGTATTCGCGATAGGCTGGCGAAAGTGACGAACCAAAATTTTTCAGTAAATATTCGGTTTGTGGTTCAAGGTAGAAAGTCCCTTCAGATGAACTAAGCAAAATCCCATAAGAAGCGAGCGAAACTTTTAACTGTTTTACGGCTTCAGAGGAGGGTGATTTTTCAAGTTGCGTATTGATATTTTCATTGTTTTCGAGATAACTTCCTGCCACACTGTTGTAGAAATCGTTGAAAACTACAAACATTGAATCACGTGTCAGCGAATCGGCCACACAATTTTTAAAAAGCGTACTCGCAACATCCAGTGAAGTAAGTTCACCCTGATCAAGCTTGTCAAGCACTTTGCGATACTCGTCGGCATTGGTTAACTTCAACTGTGCCATTTTTGCCAGATCAACCGTCGAATCGCCTTTTGAGTCTGACCGTGGATCCGTACTTTTTGACTGATTGAAATTACAGGCAAATAAAAAACTACTAATCAACAGGATAAAAATAGTACGCATTGCAAATGTATTAATTTAGTACTTTAACAATCAGACTTCGGCGTCAAAAATAACATTCGAATTTCCGAGGTCACTAAGATACGGAATCATCTGTTTCTTCGGTGCTAATAGACGGGCGAACGTCAATTTTATTCTCAACACCAACAAAATGAAGAAGAGGCCATCCCGATCATGATCAGAATGGCCTCTTTAATGAATTCAGATATTAGAAATCAGCAATTATAAGCGAGCTTTAATTGCTGCAGTTTCCTTTTCGAAACCCGGCTTTTCGAGCAGGGCAAACATGTTCTTTTTGTATGCTTCAACACCCGGCTGATCAAATGGATTGACATTCAGTAGATATCCACTGATACCACATGCTATTTCGAAGAAATAGATCAACTGTCCAAGATAAAATTCATTCAACTGCGGAATGTTTATCCTGATATTTGGAACGCCTCCGTCAACATGGGCAATCGAAGTTCCCAATTCAGCCATTTTATTGATGTAGTCAACCCTTTTCCCGGCAAGGAAATTGAGTTTATCAAGATCGGCTTTATCTTCAGGAACAAGCACTTCGTTGTCAACATTTTCAACCGAAAGAACGGTTTCAAATAAAATGCGTTCCCCTTCCTGGATGTATTGACCCATTGAATGCAAATCGCTTGAGAAGTCAACGCTGGCAGGGAAAATCCCTTTCGACTCTTTTCCTTCACTTTCACCATAAAGCTGTTTCCACCATTCGGCAAAAAAGTGCAATTTAGGATTGAAGTTCACCATGATCTCCACTTTCTTTCCCGTTTTGTAAAGGGCATTCCGGGCTGCAGCATATTGAGCAGCAATATTTTCTTCGAACGGAATATCCGCTCCGCAGGCAACCTCCATCGATTTTGCACCTTTGACAAGTTCGCGAACATTAAAGCCTGCAATTGCAATTGCTATCAGACCAACAGGTGTCAATACGGAATAGCGACCACCAATATCATCAGGGATTATAAAGGTTTTATATCCTTCTTCTTTAGCAAGTGTGCACAGTGCTCCGCGCTCAGCATCCGTGATGGCAATGATCCTTTTGCGCGCTTCTTCAACGCCATACTTATCTTCAAGGTCTTGTTTCAGCAAACGGAATGCAAGTGCAGGTTCGGTCGTTGTTCCTGATTTTGAAATGATCGCACAAGCCCATTCTTTCGAATCGAGCAAATCACGTAATTCGAAAAGATAATCCTCGCTGATATTCTGTCCGGCAAACAATACGATAGGCGATTCAAAACTCCCTTTTATATGAGAGAATGAATCTGATAGAGCGTCTATAACCGCCTTACTACCAAGGTACGAACCACCAATCCCAATCACAACGAATACTTCGAGATGTTTTGATTGCAGCTTCAATGCCACTTTTTCAATTTCGTCGAGTGTAGCTTCCGAAATTGAAGAGGGAAGGTCGACCCAACCTAAAAAATCGTTCCCTTTTCCGGTTTTTTCACGCAGGGCAACATTTTGTTGCTCAGCTGCTTTCTTATAAGATACGATTTCGTCATTCGAAACAAAATCGTATACTTTCTCCAGGTGCAAAGAAATATTTGTCATAAAGAAAAAATATAATTTAACGCAAATGTTCTGTTAATAATCGGATCTCAATAGCTGGTGAGATATTTTCGTAAATAATATTATAAACCGAATCGGTGATCGGCATATTGATATGATACTGTAAATTAAGCTCTTTTATACATTTTGTGGCGTAATAACCCTCGGCGATCATGTCCATTTCGAGCATTGCGGACCTTACAGTATAGCCCTTTCCAATCATCGTTCCAAAGGCACGGTTTCGTGAAAACTGCGAATATCCGGTTACCAGTAAGTCACCGAGGTAAGCCGAAGATTTGATATCGCGCGTGATGGGATGGACCGTATCGACAAACCTTTTTATCTCCTGAATCGCATTCGACATCAGAACGGCCTGAAAGTTATCGCCATAGCGAAGGCTGTGCGAAATCCCGGCAGCAATTGCCATAATATTTTTCAAGACTGCAGAATACTCTGTTCCCCAGATGTCGTCCGAAATATGTGTGCGAATGGAAGGACTTTCAAGCAGCATGGCAAATTGCCTTGCACGCTTTACATCCGGACTTGCAATTGTAAGGTACGACAGTAAGTCGCGTGCCACCTCTTCAGCATGACATGGTCCGGCAATAACGCCGAATTGATCGAACGGAACGTCGTAAAATTCGTGAAAGAACTCGCCAACTACAAGATTATCATCAGGAATAATTCCTTTAATTGCAGATATCACATACCGTTCGCCAAAATCGACTGTAAGGTGTTTCAGTGTATCCTTCAGGAATGCCGAAGGTGTCACAAAAACCAGAATGTCCGAGTCTTCAACAACTTTATTGATGTCGGTATAGAAATTAATCCTCGACATATCAAACTCCACCGATCGCAGGTAATTGGGATTATGCCGGAACTTCTTGAAAAGCTCGATATTCTCCTCTTTGCGGATGAACCAATTTAGCTCAGGCAGATTATAGATCAGTATTTTGGCAAGCGCTGTTGCCCAACTTCCGCTTCCTATAATAGCTACCCGGCTTTTCTCGTTAATTTCAGTCATTTTACTGACAAATTAATTTAACCAATTTGTAACATCGTTAGCAGCAGGGTTTGTTAACCCAAGCTGATTTTTTTTGTTGAAACCACATAAATCGTTGAATAATTTACCTGGTTTCACCTCTTTTAGCTGCGATACTTTTTTGTATCCCATTTTCATCAGAACTTCCACCCATTCGGCTGGAATTCCTAACTCCAGGTATTTTTCGGCCGAATCTTCCTCTGCTCTTTTCTCAGGCTTCATCTGGGGAAACAACAGAACATCCTGAATAGATATAGAATTAGTCATCAACATGGTAAGGCGGTCTATTCCGATTCCCATTCCAGAAGTTGGTGGCATACCGTATTCGAGGGCACGAACAAAATCCATATCAATAAACATTGCCTCGTTATCCCCTTTCTCCGACAAACGGAGTTGCTCCTGGAACCGGTCGAGCTGGTCAATCGGATCGTTTAATTCGGAATAAGCGTTACAAAGTTCTTTCCCGTTTACCATCAACTCAAAGCGTTCGGTAAGTTCGGGATTATTGCGGTGTTTCTTGCAAAGAGGCGACATTTCAACCGGGTAATCGGTAATAAATGTGGGTTGAATGTAATTCCCTTCACATTTAGCACCAAATATTTCGTCGATCAATTTCCCTTTGCCCATGGTATTATCGAACTCAACACCAATCTTTTGACAAACATCGCGAAGCGCAATTTCGTCCATTTCCGAAATATCAAAACCGGTATGTTCCCTGATCGAATCGAACATTGTAATCCGTTTATACGGCCGTTTGAAATCAATCTCTTTATCGCCTACGGGAATGGAAGTCATGCCATGGAGTGCAACCGCTACACGCTCGATCATCTCTTCGGTAAAATCCATCATCCAATTGTAGTCCTTATAAGCCACGTAGATCTCCATCACCGTGAATTCCGGATTGTGTGTACGATCCATCCCTTCGTTGCGGAAATCTTTGGAGAATTCGTAAACTCCTTCAAAACCGCCAACAATCAATCGTTTTAAATATAATTCGTTCGCCACCCGAAGGTAAAGTGGCATATTGAGCGCGTTGTGATGTGTAATGAAAGGACGGGCTGCTGCTCCTCCGGGGATTGGCTGCAAGATAGGGGTTTCAACCTCAATGTAGCCCCGTTCGTTAAACATCTCACGCATCTGGTTGATAATCTTGGTCCGCTTGAGAAAAACCTCTTTTACATGCGGATTGACAATCAGGTCAAGATACCGTTGACGATAACGTTGTTCGGGATCGGTAAAAGCATCAAATGTTTTACCCTCTTTTTCCTTTACAACAGGTAGTGGTCTTATTGATTTGCTAAGCAAAACAAACTCTTTCACGTGGATGGTTGTTTCGCCCATCTGGGTAATAAAAACATATCCCATTACACCAACGATATCTCCAATGTCGAGCAGCTTTTTAAACACCTCATTGTAAAGGGTTTTATCCTCACCAGGACAGACTTCATCGCGATTGACATAAATCTGGATTCTTCCGGTCTCATCCTGAAGTTCTCCGAATGACGCCTTGCCCATAATACGCTGGCTCATTAGTCGTCCGGCAAAAACAACTTCCTGAAGATTCGGAATTTCGGGATTGAAAGTGGTGATTATCTGATTTGCGGTAACGTTTACCTTGAATTCATTGGCCGGATAAGGATTGATACCGAGATCGCGCAATTTCTGCAACGATGCACGGCGGATCAATTCCTGCTCGCTTAATTCTATATTGCTCATTTCAAATGTTTACCTTCTGCTTTTCGAAAAATATTCGCAAATGTACAAAAAGTTATCCTTTTGAGAATGTTTACTTTTGATAAAATCATCAAACGCAAATCAGGCCAACGAATTAACCTCAGGAGAAAATGCTTTATCAGATTGCTTCAATTAATTCATTTACTGATATTTGATATTCCAATTTAAACTTTCTTTCTAAAAAAGGCAGAATAGTGATTCTTTTGTTTTAACCGCCAGTTGCCATTTAGTATATTTGAGGAAATTATTGAGAACGGAAGCTGAATTAAGAAGTTGATATGCAAAAATCGTGGAGAATAAAAAAGCCGGCTGATATGAATGACCTAAAGCACTTATCGGCGGCTTTGAATGTCGATATGGCTATCGCTAACTTACTTATACAGCGCGGCATTAAAACGTTTTCCGAAGCCCGTTCATTTTTCCGACCCAAACTTACCGATCTGCACGATCCATTCATGATGAAAGATATGGACAAAGCAGTAGCCCGTGTCAAAAAAGCGATAGATGATGATGAGAAAGTGATGATCTACGGCGACTATGATGTTGACGGAACGACATCGGTTGCATTAATGTATTCATTTCTAAAAAGCAGGCTCACAAATATTGAATATTACATCCCGGACAGATACATGGAGGGCTATGGGATATCGCGCCTCAGTATCGATTATGCATCTGAAAACAAAATAACGCTGGTTATCGTACTGGACTGCGGAATTAAGGCAGTCGATAAAATAGCGTACGCCAAAGAGTTGGGAATCGACTTTATCATCTGCGACCATCACAATCCGGATTACACCATACCCGATGCTATAGCCGTGCTCGATCCGAAGCAGTCCGATTGTCAGTATCCTTTTAAAGAGCTTTCTGGTTGTGGTGTTGGATTCAAATTGATTCAGGCCTTTTGTATGAACCAGGGAATTCCTGAAGAAGTTGCATTCGAACTACTTGATCTTGTAGTAGTCAGCATAGCTTCAGACATTGTCCCTTTAATGGGTGAAAATCGGGTATTGGCTTATTTTGGTTTACAAAAATTAAATTCCAATCCATCAACTGGACTTAAAACAATCATCAAATATGCCGGATTAGTTGGCGAAATTAAGATCAACGATATTGTATTCAAGATTGGACCAAGATTAAACGCGTCTGGAAGAATTGAGCACGGTAAAAAATCGGTTGCAATTCTGTTGGCAGAGGATGCCAAAGAGTTGGACGATCTTGGACTCGAAATCAATTCGTACAACGAGATCAGGAAAACGCTCGATCGCGATATTACCCAGGAGGCGTTGGAAATCATCGAAAAGAGCCAGTTTTACAAAGGGCGGGTATCTACAGTAATATACAACCGCGACTGGCATAAAGGAGTCGTAGGCATTGTCGCCTCAAGATTAACGGAATACTACTACAGGCCTACAGTAGTTTTAACCGAGTCAAACGGACTGGCCACGGGTTCTGCAAGATCTGTGGGTGAATTTGATCTTTACGAAGCCATTGGCGCCTGTGCTGATCTGCTTGAATCGTATGGAGGGCATATGTATGCAGCCGGTCTTTCAATGAAACTGGAGAATGTTGCGGAGTTTTCGCGCCGTTTCGAACAGGTTGTCAGAAACTCAATATCAGAGGAACAGCTTAAACAGACCATTGAGATTGATGCAAAAATTTCTTTATCTGATCTTTCTCCGAAATTTTTAAGGCTGCTCAATCAGTTTGAGCCGTACGGACCGCACAATATGATGCCAACCTTTCTGACTGAAAACGTTTTTGATTCAGGAACCAGCCGGCTTGTAGGGAAGAACAACGAACATCTGAAGCTTGATCTGATGGAGGCAAACCGATCATCTGCAGTATTTTCAGGAATTGCATTCTCGCAATCAGATCATATGGAAATGATTAAGAAGTCAGAGCCTTTCGATATCTGTTACACCGTTACTGAAAACGAATATCGCAGCAAAACATATATGCAATTGAATGTCAGAGATATAAAATCCCGACACGATGAGAATGACAAATGATTGAAATTCTGTCGCTTGTAATTCAATTATGAATCAACGGGACAAAAGAAATTTTAAGTGTTAGTATCTGAATTAAATAAAGCCAAAATACGCTTATCAGAAACCCTTAAGCGCGTACTACCCGGAGAAAAGGCACATCGGCTGATGTTACCTCAAGGTCGTGAATTATATCCGGCTGCTGACACTGGCAGCATAATACAAAGTAGTGTCCTTATGTTGCTATTCCCTTTTAACGAGAAGATTCATACTTGTTTGATCCGGCGCCCATTAGCCATGCGAAATCATGGAGGTCAGATTGCATTCCCCGGAGGAAGATTTGAGCCTTCGGATAAGAATTTAATTGACACGGCATTACGGGAATCATTTGAGGAAATAGGAACAGATATCAATCAACTCGAGATTATCGGAGCACTCACTCCATTATACGTAAGTGTTAGTAATTTCACGATCAATCCATTCATTGCCTGGAGCGAAGTCGTACCGCAATTCAAAATTGACAGTTGTGAAGTTGATGAGCTATTCATCGTTCCTGTCGAGAATTTCATGCACCACACCGCAAATCAAATCAGGGAGGTTACTACAATTAGCGGCACTTTCGAAGTACCAGGCTTTTATATTGATGAGCTATTTATTTGGGGTGCTACGGCAATGATTATTTCGGAATTCATTGAGATATTCAAACCAATGTTAGTCGTAAAAAGTCCATGACAATCCAAAAGAAAGGGTAGAAATCTGAGCCGCGTATCCCGGGGTTGTAAAATATTTACCACGAATCATCATTGTACCCAGGTTTGAATATTTCACATAAAAACGAGTCCGCTTAATCTTCAGATTAACAAATGCATCAAGCCAGGGGTAATTTCCAATTTTCTCTTTTTGCTGCACATAAAACATTCCTAAAGCAGGACTGTAATAATCGGCATAATACTCAGAATCATATCGTAAATCAGCGCCTAGCTGGAATGTAAGCACTTTTGAATATATTCCCTCTATAAAAATAGTATTTCGGGTTGAAATTTCCGGAACATGCATATATATTTCGGTCGTTGATTTCTGAAATAAAACTGAATTCTGAATGTTTAACCCTCCGAATTTAAAATCCTTTTTCACAAATAGCTGCGCCACAGAAAATTCAGAATTTGCCTGAGCAGGTAGTGACGCTTCATTCCAATACATATAATTGGTAATGATTGAGTATTTGATCCCGGCTTTAAACCGCCTGAAAGGATTGTCGTATAAGGCGCCAACTTTCAGTTCATACGTTTTATTGAAATTATTCTCCCACTTAAAATGATTGGAATAGAAATGATTATAAAAATAGTCAGGAGATGTGTTTGTCATACTCACATTAATTTTGATAAACGAAGTGTCCCTGGATGTTCTGATTGGTTTATCTATCTGACCTGAAAGTTCAAAATCACCAGCCCGATACCCCTGGATATAATACCTTCCCATTGCACTCCAATTCCAGAATTTTCCCTCTGTTCGGAAGATTGAGCCACCAACGAATGTATTTGTCAATTTATCAGATTGAGTAAGTCCAAGCGGCGGCATCATTTGACCTGGTGTATAAATCAGTCTTTCACGCGGATAGAAAACTTTAATTAAGTCATTGCCGATATAAGCCTGTTTTCCAAAAGTAAATTTCCGATCCGGAGCTTCCACCGCTTTAAGATAAAACATATTCGTAATCCGCCTCATTCCTGAGTTATCCTGGGTGGAAGGCAACGTGGTAGTTCCGGTAATTCCCTTAATGTAAGGAGTATGATCACTCCCATAAAAATAAACTTTACCGCGACCATCTGCAAAATCAAAGCTTGGATTTGGTTCAACCTCCTCAAAATGACGTGAATTATCGGTATACTCAAGCGTATGCATCAATGCAAAGCGGGTTATAAATTTTTGGAATTCCTCCTTTTTATCTTGCTGCTTAATCCATTTACCAAATTTATACTGGTGGGCAATTACGCCAAATGAGTTCTTAGTTTCGGCAGATGTTCCATCCAGCCATACGGGCAGATTTTCTGGTTTAAGATCAGGATTTTCGATATCCGTAGGAAAAAGAAGCCCTCCGTTCTCCTGATTCTTGAATTTATTCTTCCCTACAGTAAACCACAAATCGTATCTATCGATATTATAACTAGCAAAGAAGTTCAGGTTGTTGTCTTTGGCCTCCTGATTGAGGTATTTTCCCTGGGAAGAAATGGAGTTATATGAAAAGCCCCAATTAAGTGACGGGTTAACATTCTGCGTATGAAAAACTTTCAGCCACGATTCCCCTTTTGGCCGGTTAACAAACCACTGACCATATTCGAGTAATGTAAACGGTTTGGTTGTATTGTAAAAATGGATATCAGCAGGCCATTTCCCGTAATCCTTGAAGTTTCGCATAAACAGAAACTCATTCGAATCAAACGACCGTTGAAAATAGTCGTTACTTTGTGCGGAGGCACCCAAATTTCCAAGCGTTTGTGCAGATAACGATTTCTTTAAAACGGGATTATAAGTCTCATAATCTGCAAATGAAGTATCAACCCGGGTTTCTTTCAATCTTGAATATCCATCCTGAAATTGAAAAGCCTTCATTTTAAAAACAATGGTGTCCTTTTTTTCTTTTGAATTTTTTTTCCCTGGACTATATTTTTCCTGCCCGCGATTTTGGCTGGAAGAGCCAGGACTATTCCTATTTTGAGAATAGGTTATACCAGGTGCAAAGCAAATGGCAATAAGAAAAAGAATTTTTAACTGAATACTCATATGCTGCAAAGATAGACAATTCTACAAATTGGGAATTGAACAATTTGACAATTTCACATTGTGTTTAAGATTAGTAAATCATGGCTTTAGTATGAAAATTCCAATGTCACTTTACGTATTGTTTCTGGCTTTAACCTTTGGCCCGGAGTGAAGAGTACTAATCCGTCTGAGGAAAGAGAATAATGCAAGTCAAAACGTCTTCAGAAAATTGCTTCTTCGATATGCCGCTTCAAGGGTTCGCAACCGCTTGAAGGGCTCGCATGGTGAATCGATTCGTGTAAATTCGTTCCAATTAGCTTCGCTGATCTTCGATTCGTGTAAATTCGTATAATTAAAAAGGCCCGGACTCAATAAAGAATCCGGGCCTGGTTTAAGTTGGCGGCGGCCTACTCTCCCACTTTACGCAGTACCATCGGCGCTGTCGGGCTTAACTTCTCTGTTCGGAATGGGAAGAGGTGGAACCCCGACGC
>JANXZJ010000093.1 GCA_025355585.1 Mariniphaga sp.
TCAACAGGCTGAAGCTTCGGTTGGCCTGGTAAACAATTGTTTCGTTGCGGTTTGCTACGATGACATGCAGAAAATAGCCACGGTGCTTGGAAAGACTAACGATGCCGGATTGTATTCACAGAAAAAGGATCAGCTTCAGAAACAGATCCACAAAAGCTATTTCGATTCATCCAAAAATACTTATGCCACAGCCGCACAGATCGATCTGGCTTACCCGATGTTGGTGGGAGTTGTTCCTGAAGAACTGACTGCAGCAGTTACGCAAAGCCTGATCAACGAAACTACAACCAATCGAGGAGGCCATTTTGCCTGCGGACTTGTGGGGATTCCCGTCCTGACGGAGTGGTCGGTTAAAACCCAGTCCGCCGACCTGATGTATTCGATGCTGAAGAAGAAAGATTATCCCGGCTATTTGTACATGATTGAAAATGGAGCCACAACTACATGGGAACATTGGAATGGGGACCGGAGCCGGATTCATAATTGCTACAACGGCATCGGTTCGTGGTTTTACCAGGCAGTGGGGGGAATCCGTTCGGCCGAAAATGTTCCGGCTTACCGTCAGGTGCTCATTCAGCCCCAGGTTCCGAAAGGACTTACCTGGGCTAAAACGTTTAAAGAAACTCCTTACGGAAAGCTTATCGTCAACTGGGAATTAAAGGGAAAAGGGATGGAGCTGGATGTTGAGATTCCTGTTGGTAGTGAGGCCGGAGTTGTAATTCCTTCTGGTATCAAAAAATACAGTTTGGACGGGAAGAAATACGAGTTGTCGGGGGAAAAGAGTTCTGTCGTTGCCGTAAAAAGTGGGAAATACAAGATCAAGTATACATTTTAAATCACATCATATAAGAAGGTTATTAGCCGCGTGATTGTTTAGCGTTTGGACAGTCACACGGCTATTTTTCAAATTTTACCAAGTCTTTTTAATTCCCAAAAACATCTGGCAGTTGCGTTGATATCCACCGATGCATTGTGCGCCTCTTCGAAACCGGTCCTGAAAAGTTTGTAATGCAACTCTGAGAGTTTTGGCCATTTGTAGCCATAAGGACCGGGTAATGCACAGAAATTTGTCGTGCTTTGCATTGTACAAATCTTTCTTTTGGATGCGATACTATCTTGCATCCTGTTTCTTAAGAATTCAGCACCGACTATTTTTTCGTCAAAGCTCATGTTGTGCGCAACAAGAAAATCGGACTGATCGATTAAGGCTTGAAAGGCCTGTAATACAGTCAGAAGAGATATTCCTTCCCGGTTTGCCCTTTCGTTCGATATCCCGTGAATTCGCGATGCTTCAGCAGGAATGGTAAATCCCTCCGGCTTAATGATATGGTCGCCTTCCGAAATTTTATTCCCGTCGTTGTCATAAAAATGATAGGCTAACTGAACCAGACGCGGCCAGTTGTTCAGATCTGATGCAGGTGCTTTATAGTTTTTAGGTAATCCAGTTGTTTCTGTGTCAAAAAATAGGTACATATCTTATTTGTATTTATTAATTTAATATTTTGAAGATCAGCGAATATAAATCGAATATGGTTAACTCATGAAGCTTATAATTAGCTTATTTCCGATGTATAATGATTTATCAGAAGAGTTTGAGATTAACAATATTATTCAAACCATATTTCGTCTGTTTTCCTGTGATAACCCTGATATTTTGGTTTTTTTTCAGAAAACCGGTTAGTTTACGACTGTCCCAATCCAGTTTCAATGCCAAAATAATCTCCCTTGTAGTGTAGTTTTCTTTTTTGAGCAGTTCAATAATTTCTTCTTCTACATTTCTTGAAATATCGTTGTATTTTGTACCCGATTCATTTAATACATTTCTCTCCAATTGTTCTTCAAATAAATTTTTAACAGGAGTCGTCTTCAAACCAATTGGCACACCTTCATTGTTAACCGGGATTGCTCCAAATTCAATTAATTTAAGGTTTGAATTCTTTTCTTTTGGTTCCGGCTCCCTTACATAGATTTTTCGCTGTTTTTGCAAACCATCCATTGCTCCTTCCCATGTACCACCTTTGTTATCAGTCTCTGCCACATATATCTCTTTTGCTAATCCATAGATATAGGCATTTCGTGCCATCGCAAATCCGACATCCCATCCGGCTTTTGGGAAAAAAGTGCTCAATACAAGAACATTCCCGTTTACAATTGGCTCATAGTATTTTTTAAAACCTGAATTGAAGGTGAGTATTCCCTGAGGTAAAACGATAATGCTTTTCCCGTGAGCTTCAATTGTACTGTCCAATGCCTGCTTATCAACTCCTTTCGCAAAACCGCTTACGACAACCTTCAATTCCCTGGCCAATCTCTTGGCAACCTGATCTGTAAAATTAAGGGCGGCATGACCAGCATTTCTGGAACCCACAATTGCCACCGGATCTTCTTGCAGCAACCCTCTTCGACCTTTAATGTAGAGTATTGGGGGGCTGCTTTTAATCTTTAAATTTTCTTTCAATACTGTCGGATAATCCGGAGAATTGATGGGTATAATCTGAAAGCCTTCATTTTGTAATTGTTCCGCAATAAATGCAGTGCGGGGCAAATCATTTTTTGCATCTTCCAAATCCGTCAACTCCTTATCTGTAAATGCAAATAGCTCCCGCCACCCATTTTTCTCAAGTTCAAAGAAATCAGCCCATGACATTTTATTATCATGGAGAATTTGAATTATTAGCCGATTGATTCTTTCGGTATGCCATTTTGGTAAATGTGCGATTGAAATCCAGTAAGTATTGTCAATGTAACTGTTCATTCTGATTGATTTTTAAATATCGCCTCCCAAAGTCCTGGCAATCGTGAGAGGAGCTATCACTTTTGCTCCGATATTGGTTAAATACTGACCGATCTCCTTGATTGTATTGCCGCTATCAAAAATATCATCTATTAACAGAATTTTTTTACCGGCTATGTCATCAGGTGATTCGTAAACAAATTTGTTTTTAACGTTGTCTTTCTTTAAGATACCACTATGAAACATCTTTTGCGGCAAAGTTGGCAAATTTTTCACCAGTTTATGCGATATCGGAATTCTAAGAGCCGTCGAAATCTTCTCTGCGAAATTTCTTACAAGAACCCCTGATTCTGTTGGTGGTACATAAAGTATCAAATCAAAATCGCATCCGTCATAGTGTTTGCGATAGGCTCTAAGTGTCAAACCAAGCAGCCAATCGGGGAACCCTCCGCCCCTTTCGTATTTTGAATGATGCAGCGCTGCTCCAACATTTGAGATACCATAATAAGAAGCTGCAACTACATTTACTATTCTGCTCCTCAGTGTTTCAACCTCTAACAAGGGAAAGTAGGTCTCCCTGAATTCCAGTAATTTACCTGTTAAGACATCAGTTGATGTAACGTTTACCTGACGTTTTCTGTCATTATCACAAATTCCACATGTATTTTGTTGAATATCGCCAAGATAACTACACAGGTACTGCATCCGACAGGATTGGATGTCAGTATATTCGAGCATTTTCGCTAACTCTTCATATTGAGTCTGGCGCAATAGATCAAAGGCCCAAAGGTCTAATTGAGGAGCATCAGGATTGTAAAAATACTTTTTGCATTTGTCCTGAAGTTCATGTATTATCCCCTGTTCTATCAAATCTGCTAAAATAACATTCACCTGTGTTTGCTTGAGGTTAGTCGCTTTAATAATTTCATTTCTACCCAATAAGGCCTTTTTTGTTGCTGCAATTACCTGTCCGTATTTATCTAAAGATGGTTTACTCCCCTCAATGAAACTACGGGGTAATTCCTGATCTTTATTTGGGTTATACAAAAGTATGGCAAAAGCTTTCTGGTTGTCTCTGCCTGCACGGCCAATTTCCTGATAATAATGAATCGGTGACTGGGTAATTTGAGTGTGAATAATAAAACGAATATCTGGCTTGTCAATTCCCATACCCAACGCATTTGTAGCAACTACGCAATCGTATTGATTGGCCATAAAACCCTGTTCAATGCGGATACGCAAGTCTGCATCTAACCTTCTACTGTAAGCTGCTGAATTGAAGCCCAGAAAATGCAGCCAATTTGAAAAAATATCGGTATTGGCCTGGGTTCCGGTATATATAATGCCAGGTTTGGCGAGCTTGGGTAAATATTCGGCCAGCCAAAAAAACTTTTCATCTTCGGTTTGAACATGCACTACAAATAACCCAAGATTGAATCGTAATAGCTGTCCTCTAACGGGGATTAAATCGGAACCGACTTGTTCAATTATATCGGCCTGTACCCTCGGGGTAGCTGTTGCGGTGGTAGCCAGAACAGGGAAATTCTTGGGCAACAGTTTCACCAGGTTCACAATTCTTCGGTAGTTGGGTCTGAAACTTTGCCCCCATATCGAAATACAGTGCGCTTCATCGATCACCACCATTGCAATTTTCATGCTGTGGGAAGCTGTAATCCATGCTGCATTTTCCATGCGTTCGGGAGCAATATAGAGAATATCGAGTTGATTATTCTGCGCTTGTTCAATAATTGCTGCGTTCTCTTCATCTTCCTGATTGGAATTGATCGCTGCCACCCGGATTCCTTTCTCCAACATGCTGCGTACCTGATCACGCATCAAGGCGATAAGGGGAGAGAACACAATTGTAATTCCGTTTAGCTGGGTGGCCGGAAATTGAAAGCACAAAGATTTCCCATATCCTGTTTTTTCGATGAACAAGATCCTTTTCCCGGCAAATAATTGTTCAATTACCTGCCATTGTAAATCATGAAAATGCTGAAAACCAAATAAAAGGTGCAGTTTAACCTCTGCTTCGGTGCGCGTCATTTACAGGTCGGTTTTTATAAAATTACCTCCAATAATTTTAAATATCAAATTTAAGAATCAGGCGCGAGAGTTGGGGGAATATGCCACATAAAAAATTGACTTTTTAGACTCTAATATTCTCAAATCTTATCCCGGACCAGCGATGCAGCCGCAAGATCTAAAAGCAAAACCGTATTGGCGTGATTTCGCAAAATGGTAGCCGGACATGCCGGAGAAATTTCATTCAATATAGTATCGCGAACTGCTATTGCCTTTCGTTCATCTGGAACGGTGCAGATAATGGCTTTTGATTTCATGATCTGCCTGATGGACATACTGATTGCTTTTTCAGGAACATCGTTAAACGTTGGAAACCAACCTTCGCCCAGTTGCTGACGGCGGCAAGCGTCGTTCAGTTTTACAACAAGATAAGGTTCCTCTGTTTCGAAATCTGCCGGTGGATCGTTAAACGCAAGGTGGCCATTCTCGCCAATTCCAATAAAAGCAACATCAATCGGATGTTCACTGATCAATTTTCCCAGTCGGACGCATTCGCCATAAGGATCCGTTTCACCATTTACATAGTTAAACTCCTTTAGCGAAATGAGATCCACAAATCTCTCCTTGAGATATTTGCGGAATGATGCCGGGTGATTCTCCGAAATTCCGATGTATTCATCCAGGTGAAAAGCGGTTACTACCGACCAGTCGATATCCTCTTTGACGAGTTCGTTCAGCATTTCAAACTGGGATGCTCCCGTTGCAACGATGATATTTGCTTTGCCGTTGTGGCGAATTGCCATGCGAATGAGTTCAGCACCTCTGTTGGCGGCCTTTAACCCAAGCAATTGTTTGTTTTCTGATAGTACGATCTCCATTTTTTATTGTTGTTAAAGAGTTGGTTTTATGTGCATATAATTCAGCTTGTCATCCAGAGGAGTCATCTTTGGCATCAGCAAATGGACAAAAACGAGGATAACCAGGTAGGACGAACCTGCAATTACAAATGCCCAGAAATAGCCTGAGTTATTAGCGGTATCCAAAACAGCTCCCAAAGCAATATCGGCGATTATTGCGACGGCCACGCCAATCATTTTCCCGATTCCAATCACAGAGGCGATTGCCTTTTTAGGGAAAACATCGGGAACCAGTGTATAACTGTTTATCGACCATGACTGATGTCCCGCAGCGCCAAGTCCGATTAAAAAGACGGCAAGCCATTTGCAGGCAATAACCGGAACAAACGAAACCGGAAGAATAATAACAGCACAGACCAACATCGTTATTTTTCTGGCTTTATTAATTGACCATCCTTTTTTTATGAGTGCGCCGGAAGTATATCCGCCGATGAGACTTCCTGCATCTGCCATCACAAAAATGATCAGGAATGGAAGTCCGATGTTCTTAATGTCTACACCAAATTGTTCGGCAAGGAATTTTGCGCCCCAGAAAAGGTAAAACCACCAGACTCCATCTGTTATTGTTGTTAATGAGAATGCCCAGGTCTCCCGCTTTGGCAGCAATTTGATCCAGGGGATTTTTTCTGATGTTTCTTCTTCTGAATCGCTGTTTATATATGCCAATTCTGCTTTTGATAGTTTTGGATGCACCTCAGGTTTCTGATAAGTTTTCAGCCAAAGGAATACCCATAGTGCACTGAGTACTCCGGTGAATAGAAAGGGTATTTGCCAGTTATCGCCTTGCACAGAAACGATTGCACCAACAACAAACGGTGCTAAAATTGCCCCGACACTGGTCGAAGCATCAAAGATGCCTGTGGCAAATGCCCGGTCCTTTTTTGGGAACCATTCGGCGACTGTTTTTATTGCTGCCGGAAAATTACCCGATTCTCCAATACCGAGCCCAAAGCGCGCCACCATAAATCCGACTAAGCTAAATGCCAACCTGATCGCAGCATGCAACATTCCGAAAATGCTCCATATTACGATCGAAATAGTATAACCTATTTTGGTACCGAGTTTGTCAATGATACTGCCCATGAACAGTAATCCTATTCCATAGGCAATTTTAAAGGAAACCATGATGGCGGCATAGTCCTTATTCGTCCAGTCGAATAGTTTTTGCAACGTTGGAGCCATTACACCAACAATACTCCGGTCGAAGTAGTTAATCGTAGTGGCCATAAACACCAATGCCAGAATCCGGTAGCGATAATTGCCGATGGCTTCTTTTACTTCATTCATTTTGGTAATTCTTATTTTGAATTGTCATAAACCAAATTTCCGGCAACCCAGGTCTTCCTGATTGTTAATTCTGAATCTCCTAATTCAAACAGAATCAGGTCTGCGCGCTTTCCCGGTTCAATGCTGCCACGATCGGTTAATCCGTAAAGTTTGGCCGGGTTTGTACTGGCCATTTGAATGGCTTCACCTAAAGAACAACCTGTAACCTTCATGATATGCGTGACGCCTCTTGAGATGGGTGATGCTGAACCGTACAGCACATTTTGTGCCGGGTAGCGGAGCATCCCTTCTTTTGTCAATTCGATTGTTTCACCCTCTTCGTTTTTATAATTGCCCGGAGGTAATCCTGCAAAACCTGTAACGTCAGAGGTGATGATCGTTTTTTCGGGGCCTTTTACTTTATAAAATACGGCGATCTCTTCATCGCGCAGGTGGAAACCGTCGCAGATGATGCTGGCTATCAATTGATCATTGGCTAATTGGGGCCACAGTGGATTGTTGTGACGGTTGATCATATTGGCACAACCATTCCCCAGGTGCGTGGAAATTTTGGCGCCATTTGCAACTGCTTCATCAACTGTGGCTTTGGTTGCATTGTGGTGGCCAATTGCTACAGTAATACCCAGAGCAGTGCATTTACGAATGAATTCCATTGCCCCTTCAAGTTCGGGTGCAACTGTGATTGTCAGAATGTTCCGGCCCGAAGCTTCGTAGAGCTCCATGAATTCCTGCCAGTCAGGTTTATGAACATATTTAAGTGGATGGGCTCCGCGGTATCCGTCTTCGGGTGAAACGTAAGGACCTTCAAGGTGAAATCCGGGAATGGAACCACGTAATGCTTCATCATTTTTTGTATTGGCAAGAAGTGTAAAATTCCGGAGCAATACTTTCTTCGAGTTCGTAGTAAGTGTTGGCAAGTAAGTGGTTACCCCTTTCCCCCATAATTCACGGGTTGCCTTCAGGATACCTTCCTTGTTTAATTCGCCTCCGCCAAAGCAAAAGGAAACACCTGCAAAGCCGTTCACCTGGTTGTCAATCAGGCCTGGCGCAATGAAAAGGGGATGGCTTTCATCGGATAATTTGTCAATCGGCTGAACACTAACAATCTTCCCGTCCTTTATCTCAATGGAAACAGGTTTATTATCAAGGTATAGCAACCCTTCAATTCTGGTTTGGGCAACTGAAATGTTCATGGTGAGCGCCAAAATAAAAACTATTAATTTTTGAAACAGAAGTTCTAAAGAGCACTTCATACTGATGTTTTAAGGTTTACATTTTTACCTCTTCCCAATTCTCATTGGTCCCGGACCTTTCAAGCGCCTCAAGAACGGCAATGCATTTCAGGATGCTTTCATGTGCAAGTGGCTCTTTACCCGTCCGGAACATTTCAACCATGTCGGTATAGTTTTTCCCGTGGACACTATCTTCGACACGCGATTTCAGTTCAACAGTCCCTTCTTTGGTTTCAGCAAAAGTTCTCCATCCGTACGAAAGCGTTTTAAAGATAAGTGTTGCCAGCATTTCGTTTCCGAAAACGAGGGTAGCAGTGGTGTTTTTTCCGCTTCGGGTAACCCGAACTCTTCGGATGTAGTCACCGAAAATGTACATAAGTGGTTGAACCATATGAATGCCATAAAAGAAAACCCCGCCATATGGGGATTCAAGATCTGCTGGTCCGCTGATAGTCACATGGCTGATGGCGCCCATCGTTTCAACCTGTTTTTTGACGTCAAATGTCCCGTCTTTGTGCGCCTCGGAACTGTAGGATGAGACGGGCGTTCCCACACGGCGGGCCATTTCGAGAAATTCCTTTCCTTCTGAAACCCTGTAGCAAAAAGGTTTATCGATGAAAGTTGGGATACCTGCTTTTACGAAAGGTTCCGCTGCCTTCAGGTGATATTTGGCATGACGGTGATCAACAATTAAGGCGTCGATCTTGCCCAGCATTTCGAGCGGGTCTTTCACCATATTGGGGATCTGACCTTTTTCCATCGCCGCCCTGGCAAATTCTTCTTTTTCACCCCAAACATACTTCACTTCTACTCCGGGAAACTTTTTATCGATATTGAAAAGTTTTCCATAACCGATGGTATGCGAATTTTCCGCTCCGATAATCCCTATACGAATCGGCTTATCCGATGTGGAATTATGCGTAAATAGTTGGGCAGCAGAAATTGCCTCTGCAGACGATAAAGCTAAAACTGACAGAGCCGTTCCTGTCCCAATATTTTTAATAAATGATCTTCTCGCTTTCATAGGTATCAATTATTAGTATTATATGCTATCACCTGACCGATTGGTGTTTGTTTTTTCTCCTTTGACTTCACGGAGCCGATTCAGGTCATCCTGCAATTTATCTGCAAAAAGAAACATATCGGAGCTGTGAAGAATAATAGTTGCACCAGCTTTTGCCCATTCCAGCTGAAGGTCGAGACTGCCTCTTGAACCGTTGTGACCACCTGTGGCAACACCAAAATCCCTGGCTTTTTTGATGATTCCACAGCTCAGGTCAAGGAACTCCTGACTGCTGTATTTTTCCGGCATTTCGTAGGAGGTTGAAAGGTCATGAGGCCCAATAACGATACCATCAACGCCAGGTCCGTCAACCGATTGAACTGAAAAAAACTGTTCCATATTCCGCACGCCAGTCGGACTTTCGATGTTAAGAAGCAGGGAGTGATTTTTATTGTGGTTTTTCAAATATGCTTCCAGTTCTGCCGATGGTTTTTCTTCTCCGTGAAGAATTTTCTTTAGCTTTTTTCCCTTTAGCGGACGATATTTGACTGCGCCTACAAGATTGTAAACATCCTCAGTATTTTCAACATACGGAACAATTATGGCTCCTGCACCGGCATCCAAAGCCTGAGTTGCCAAGAATGGATCAGGCTCCAAAATACGAACCACGGGATTAATCCCCGCAGCTTTGTAGGCCCTGCACATCCAGCTCAATGTTTCGGGATTGTATGCAATGTGCTCATCGCATAGGAACACGAAGTCGAGCCCGAGATTGATTGTTAAATCGAACATCTTTGGAGATGAGGATGTTATCAAAGTTCCATAAACGGTTTTTCCTGTGTGCAACGCATCTCGGAATTCTTGTCCTACCATTATTTATCTTTCTTAGATGAATGAAATAGCAATTGCTGAATAGAAAGTGCTTTTCTAAAGCGTCATTTCCCAGCCCTTTTCATATTCACGGGTCCAGAGTTTAATGGCTGCCGGGTCGTTCAATATATGTCCGTTTTTTGAATCAATATTCAAGGTGCGTCCTGTACGTTGAGAAATATTCCCCAGCTGCATCAGCAAAGTGCTTTTGTGTCCACCATCAATTCCTGAATGTAGCACTTCACCTTTTGTAATCCCATCAAAAAAATTTTGAAGATGCAATGCATCAAGCTTTTCACCTGGATTCATCAGGTTCGAAGAATCAATTTCAACATCGCTTTTTACATTTTTAATCACTTTGTTGTCTAAGCCGACTATTGTATAATCGTTGCCGCCCTGCATGACCATGGTTCCTTTCTCGCCGTAGAAAACAACACCCACACTCGTTCCCTCTATGTTGTGGGGATTACAGCTTCGACCTTCCCAGGTTAAGGCTGAATTGTTATCAAATTCCATACTGATCACCTGCGTGTCAGGGGTTTCCCAATCATCTTTAAAACGGTATCGTCCTCCGGCAGAGTTCACTTTTGTGGGAAAATCCACACCTAATCCCCAGCGCATCAGGTCGGCCATGTGGGTCCCATTATTGAGCGCTTCGCCGGTTCCCCAGTGCCAGAACCAATGCCAGTTATAGTGAACGTAGTTATCCTTGAATGCTTTTCGTTTTGCGGGACCCTGCCACAAATCCCAGTCGAGCCACGCAGGAACTGGTGCCTCTTTACCGATACCGATAGAAGCGCGGTTATTGGCATACCAGCCTTTTGCAAAGTAAACCCGGCCAATCACTCCTTCTTTAAGTTCTTTAATCCCCTGGGCTACATTGGGCCACGATCTGCGCTGGTTTCCCATCTGTATCACCCTTTTGTATTTGACCGCTCCCTGAACGAGCATTTCTCCTTCGGCAGGGGCATAGCTACAGGGTTTTTCGAGGTAAACATGTTTGCCAGCTTTCATCGCGATCATGGCTGCCGGAGCGTGCCAGTGATCGGGCGTCGCAATAACTACTGCATCAACATCCTTGACTTCAAGTGATTTTCGGAAGTCCTTAAATCCGGTTGGTTTGTGCCCGGTTATTTTCTCAATATTTGCTGTGCATTTCTCAATGGCTCTTGAATCTACATCACAAATATGGGCCACTTCGCATGATTCCAGTTTGGAGAAATTTTGAGAAAGTGCATATCCACGCGAGTTCACGCCAATGACTGAAAGCCTGATCCGTTCGTTTGACCCAATAATCCGGTTATAACTATTGGCACTAAATCCCGGCAGAATGCCTCCGATTGAAAGCATTGCTGATCCTGCAACTGTTTTTTTGATACATTCACGTCTGGTAGTCATGTTATCTAAAGATTAGAAGATTTACTTTTTTCCCTTCGTTATTTCTAAAGTGTTGGTTGTTATATCGTATATTGCCAATGTATTAGGAGTTTTTTTATTTTGGCATATCCATTACTTCTTACTTTCAAACCGTTTCATAATCTCTTTCCAATTGGTGATGACAATTCCTTCATCTTTGAAAAACTGATGCACCACAGGGTCGGCAAATAATTGGCTTTCCCAGACTCGTTGTTGCCATGTGCCGGTGATGGTTTTTAAATTTTCGGATAGTATAGCTGGGTGGAAAATAATTTCAGTTAACCCTGGATTTAAGGCTTTTACCAGGTTGAAGAAATTAGCCCGTTTTACATCATAGGTAGATCCTTCGGGCACACTTGTGAAGTTATCTAACTTAGGCAAGAGGTATTCTCCTACATTTTTGATAACATCAACATTAATTGGATATCCCTGTTGTTTAAATTTGCCAGCCACTTCCGGAACCGAAAGGTCGATTACATTTGCCGGAATATGATATTCCTCGGCAACTTTCAAAAATACTTTGACGTATTCTGCAGATCCATAAAGTGTTCCCATGTGTGTATCAATATGGGTTGGTCGGTGGCCCAAGGCGATCGCTTTTTCGATTTGCGCACGGATTTCCATTTCCACTTCCTTCGCCGAAGCATGCATAACAACCTCAGGAACTTCGTGGTAGAATTTTCCATCCGGATATGTTAAACCTGGTACTTTTGCCGGGTCGGATACCGGCCCCCAGCGGTAGGTTTTCCATTCACTCGTTAAAGTCAGGTGAACGCCGATATCGGCTGCAGGATGAGCGTTCGCCCATTCAATCATTGACTTTGCATTTACACAAGGCATCATCACCGCTGCAGATAGCAAATGACCATTTTCGATGTAACTTTCTACTGCAGCATTTGCTTCGGGACACATTCCTGCATCATCCATATGGAGAAGTAACACCTTCTTCCCTTGCGGAAATCCGAGTTTTTCCGCCCAGGTTTTCTGAGCATTTAGAAAATTTGGGATTGACAATAAGGCCATTAAGATTGCTGTAAAAATTAAACATTGGGTAATTTTAGTCCTGAAATACAACAATTTGGGAAGTTTTTCCCCTGCGGATTTTTCTTTCAAATCAATCATATCGGTTTCTTTTATTGATTCTTTATTGCGCTATTTTTTTAGGATCGATTACAACATGCTTGATTGTTTTCTTTCCTTCTCCCAATGAATAGGAATAGGAAATATTCAGAAATCCATCACTCGTCTGGATCATACAAGGATAAGAAAAACTACCTCTCCTATCAGCATCATATTCAATTAATTCTTTCCATTTCCAGGTCGAACCTTCATCGTCCGAAAGGTAAAGTGACAATTGATATCGTCCGTCATTGATGTCGTTCCCGAAAAATGCCCATATCCCATCCTTCAGGACGCAAACTTCCACGCTGGCCTCATTCGGAATATCCGTCTTTTGCGAGGCACTCCACGATTCGCCGTTATCCGTTGAAATACTGGTATGTACACGGGCCGGTGCATCGCCGCTATCACGCATATAGGCAACAATATTTCCATTCTTTTTTACCGCAAGTGAAGGTTGAATAGGACCGCGGCCCACAATCGGGAGACTTGGCCTCCACGATGTGCCATCATCGTCCGAAATAGCGACCATCGAGAAGTTAAAACCATCAGAATAAAGTGGTAAAAGTATCCTGCCGCTTTCAAGCGTGATCGGATGGATACGCGTCATCCAACCCAGACTTCTCTTTAGCAGATCTTTGCTGGCATCTTTAATCATATTGTCGTATTGGGAGCATATGCAGCCCATCCTGCCTGACTTTCGGGCAATTCTTTAAACCGCTTTTCTACCTCTTTTATAAAACTTTCATCGGGCTTTAAGAAGATATTATCCTGCCATTCCCAAACAGGTGCCTCGTTGCCGTTATAATTAGTTGTTGTTCTGTATCTTAAAATTGCATCTTCCCATTTATTGGCAACTACCGCGACCCAAAAAAGAAATAACTTGCCTTTCCGGTTCAGAAAAAGTACCGGATTGCAATCGGGTATCCCTTTTGTATCAGCCATTAAGAACGGAACGCTCCATATTTTTACCCCTTTTTTCAACCTTGACCCCATAACACGCACATCATCAGCAGAGCGTTCGCCACTACCCTGGAACCATGCAGCCAACAGGTCGCCGTTAGGTAGCATGGCAATACTGCTTCCGTGAACATGCTCATTTTGGTAAGGGAAGATGATTTCTTCGCTTACAATCGCCTTTTTTGTATTCCTTGTTTGGGCGACAACGCTAAATGATGCAAACAAGAATAAAACTATAAACGGTTTAAACATGCTCATAATCAGATTTTATAACGATAAAGAAAATTTATTCTTCAGGCCAGTTGCCGTTAACGATAGGCTTATTTTTCAGGATTGAAGGATCGATAACAACATGTTTGATTAATTTTCGGTTCCAGGTGTATGTAACATGAATTAAACCATTTTTGGATTGAATAACAGCCGGGTAGGAGAATTCAGCACCCGGATCCTGGTCGTTTTCGAGCAAAACAGCCGCATTCCAGTTGAGCCCATCATTTGAAACGGCTATTGCCAGTTTATTTCTTCCTTTGACGATTGGATTGAAAACAAGTATTTGTCTTCCATCAGTAAGGGTTACTGCATCAATCCCGGAATTGTTGTTTGGGAGTTTGGTTGGTACAAGGGGAGACCATGTCTGTCCACCGTCTTTTGACCATGACTCATTGATGTTCTTATTCTTACTTCGGCAAAGTATTTGCACTGAGCCATTCTTATAGGTTAAAATAGTTGGCTGGATGGAATTTAATTGATTGTTGTCAATACTGATTTTTCGCCAGTTTTTCAAATTCTGGTCGGAAGATTCAAGGTAGATATTCCATTCTTTTGATGACTCAAAACTGGTAGGATATAGTATTTTCCCGTTTGGCAATCGAATTGGCTTATTTTTGATAGGACCGAGCAGACTGTCCGGAATCATTGTGGCAGGTGACCAGGTTTTACCATTGTCAATTGATGTTTTGAAAAGCCCCCACCAACTTTGCGGATTTGGTCCAACTTTGTAGTAGAGCACAATTTCCCCGTTATCCTTTGTGAATAATACCGGATTCCAGCAGGGATATCTCTTGCCTTCCTGAACGCCATCGGCAACCATAACAGGCTTGCTCCATTCTCTGTTTATGTTAGAAGATAGATAGATACAAACATCCTGGTTTCTTTCTTCGGTTCCTCCAAACCATGCAGCAATTAATCCTTCCCTGGTTTCGGTAATGGTTGAGGCATGACAACTTGGAAATAAAACATCATGTGGCTTGTAAATAAATTCAGAGATAATTACTGCTGTTGTTCCTTTAAACGGATTGTCTGCAAAAACAGCATTTGTTAGAAACAATACCAGAAGGAGAATTTTAAGTTTTTTCATATCGTTCGTTTCAGTTTATCAGAAATTAATTTTGTCAGTTTCGATGCGACAAGGTAGATATAAAAATTAAGAAACGACGAATGATCAGCTCATAATTTCGTTGAATTCCAGGATGTATTGTTCTATTTTTTGTTTATCCTCACCTACAAATCTGCGAAGAGGAAGAGCTACATAATCGTTACAAATTCCCATCGCTGATAATGCGCAATTAATTCCTTTTGTATACCGGGAACTCGTTTTGCCAACGCTGTATATTGTATTGTATAGTCTCATTACTTTATCCCGGAGAAAAGTTATCTTTTCAAAATCACGTGCTACAGAAGCCTCATATAAATCCACAAATAGTCTGGGATACATATTTGCTCCTCCGCCGATGGCGCCGTGACCACCTTGCATAATCGTTTCCGGCATAAATAGTTCTGTGCCTGTGATAATCGAAAACTCCGGAGAATTTTTAAATTCATCGATCAATGTGAACAGATATAGCATATCTCCTGAACTGTCTTTGATTCCAATGGCTCCCAGCTCTTCCGCTTTTTTTACAGTTTTTACCGCCATGTGCAGTTTTGTATAGCTTGGTATGTTGTATAACAACATTGGCAAAGGTAACCTGGGGATCAGGTTTTCAAGATAATCCATCATTTCCGCCTGTGAGATCGGTATATAGTACGGTGGGGCCACAACTACCGCGTCGGCACCTGAGTTATGCGAATATTCAGCAATTTCGAGGGATCCCTCAAACGATGTATCAGTAATTCCAACCATGATGGGAATCCGGTGATTTACAAGGTCGCAAGTCCTCCTTATAAACTCTTTACGAAGTTTAAAACTAAGACTTGTGGCCTCTCCGGTTGTTCCCAGTATAAATAAACCATGTACTCCACCTGTAACTAAGTGTTCTATCAGATTCTCAAGTCCTTTTACATCAATTGTATAGTTGTCGATAAGTGGTGTAATAACAGGTGGAATAACTCCTTTTAATGGTAGTTTCATAGTTATCAGCTTAATTAAATTCTATATATTCGCCTGGTTTCGTAAAAATGATGGTTTAATTTTCTGCTGGTTTAATTCTTGAGTCTAAAGTAATAGGTTCGGGTATTGTTTTACTCCAATAATCTTGTTCTGTTTGCATTGTTTTTTAACAGATATGCAGAACCAACTCTGGTCAAAAAAAATAGGATAAATTATTAATAATCAAGAAAAAGCGAAGTGCAAAATACCGATCAGGCAATAGTGTCCAAAAGGAAAATCCCGGGAATTTTCCGGAAAATCTCACTTAGAATATTGTTAAGCTTGTAAGTTGGTGAATTACTTCTTGATGGATTGTGTGTTTATATAGAAAACTCACAATCCATCAAAAGTCTGATTATTTTATAGATCAAAAGTCTTTCATTTCTGCTATATATTGCTCAATTTTCAACTTGTCCTCACCTTCAAACTTGCGAAGCGGGAAAGCAATATATTCGTTGCAAATTCCTAACGCTGACAATGCACATTTGGTTCCTTTTAAATACCTGGAAGTTGACTTGCCAACGCTATAAATTGTATTGTATAGCCGCATCACCTTATCGCGCAGTATGGCTATTTTATCAAAATCTTTGGCAACGGATGCGTCGTACAAATCGACAAATAATCGCGGGAACATATTTGCACCTCCGGCAATGGCTCCATGTCCACCTTGCATAATTGTTTCCGGTATAAATAGTTCCGTACCAGTTATAATGGAAAATTCCGGCGAGTTTTTAAATTCTTCGATAAGAGAGAATAGGTAAAGCATATCACCTGAACTGTCTTTAATTCCGATTGCACCCAACTCTTTGGCCGCAATTACTGTTTTTATTGTCAAATGAAGTTTTGTATAACTCGGCATGTTATACAGCATTAGTGGCAAGGGTAATCTGGGTATAAGGTTTTCGAGGTAGTCCATCATTTCGGCTTGCGAAATCGGAATGTAATATGGCGGAGCAACAACAACTGCATCGGCGCCAACTTTTTGAGAATATTCCGCAATTTCTACAGAACTCTCAAATGATGTGTCCGTTATTCCCACCAATACGGGGATCCGGTGATTCACCAGGTCGCAGGTACGTTTTATAAATTCTTCACGGAGTTTATGGCTTAGACTTGGCGCTTCGCCCGTGGTTCCTAAAATAAATATTCCATGCACTCCGCCTGTAATCAGATGCTCAATTAGATTTTCAAGTCCCTGAATATCAATTGTCGTGTTGTTAATAAGGGGTGTAATAACAGGAGGAATAATTCCTTTTACTGGTAATTTCATGATAAGTTAAGTATTTATACTTTGTTAAATATATCCAATGAAATATCTGATTTAATCATATCATCTATGAATTTAAATCATTAGCACAAAGTAACACGATCAGGGACTTGAATCCTTCTATAATATTGTTCTGTTTGCATTGTTTTTTAACCATGATATAAGAATATTCCATTATATTTGTCTTTTAAGGTTAAAAAAGACTAACATGGAAATAATCTACGAAAAGATTTTTGTACCCCATAAACATTCTTTTATTACGCGAAAATTGGAGATGTCGCCAAATTCTCACAAGATCCACTCTCATAAGAATTTTGAATTGAATTACATCACATCAGGTTCCGGGAAAAGGATCATTGGAAATAGTATATCCAGCTATACAGAAGGAGATCTTGTGCTTTTAGGACCCAATATTCCACATTGCTGGGATGTTTTGGAGATAGGAGAGGACAATACTCCCGGATGTATCGTAACCCATTTTTATGAAAATATAATCAGTTCCGATTTTTTCAATATTCCTGAACTGGAGGAAGTTGTTACGCTGCTGAAAAATGCTGGTAACGGAATATGGTTTAAAGGTAAGAAAACAGAGAAAGTTGGTATCGCACTTAAACGATTGGTTACTTTGAAAGGCCTTGAACGTTATATCGAATTGCTCAAAGTTTTTAACCTTTTGCTTCAGGTTGAAGAGCGTGAGAATTTGGCATTACCATCATCAATGCCAAACTCTTACGATAAAGATCATGTCCAGATTCATAAAATATATGAATATGTTTTTAAAAATATTCAGACTGGTATAAAATTGAAGGAGGCTTCTTCGCTTGTCTTTATGGAACCAGGTTCATTTTGCAGGTATTTTAAAAAGAAGACAAATCAAACTTTTATGGATTATGTCAAGATAGTCCGTATAGGCATAGCTGCCAAGTTATTGGCCGAGACTGATAAACAGATAACCCAGATTTGCTACGAATGTGGATATAATAACCTTGCTAACTTCAACCATTATTTCAAGGTTATCATGAAGAAAACCCCGTCAGAATACCGCAAGGATTTTGAATAGTCTTGGTCCTTTAATTTGTTAGCTATCGGTATTTTTTTCTGTTTCGACATCACTTAATCTTTATCTAAAAACACTTTTCCCAGAGTTAATATTGTATAGGATTCAGACAACAATTGATACGGAAAATACATTTTTCTGGTGTTTCTTTGATTGGGCTATTTCTAAAATATTGAATATGAGAGTATCTATCTTATCCTGTGCAAAAATGGCATTTTTGAGTGTCATGATCGTACTTGGATGCTTCAATGTTTTTAGTACCCCGACAAATAGTCATTCGCAGTATAAATTTGAAAAATTGCTCGTCGAGTATGCTGAAAACCCAATTAATATCGACGAAATGCATCCCCGGTTCTCGTGGATCATATCATCAGAGAAACGAAACCAAATTCAATCAGCCTATCGGATATTGGTAGCTTCTTCTCCAGCTAAACTGAAAGATCCCAATCCCGATTTGTGGGATTCGGGCAGGATCGAATCCTCAGAAACCATTCAGCATGAATACGAAAATGACAACCTTAAATCGAATACAAGTTATTATTGGAGATTCATTTCCTGGGACGGGGATGGGAAAGTGCACGAAAGTCCGATAGCAAAATTTGAGACTGCATTTTTATCCGGGACTGAATGGATTGCTAACTGGATAGGAAAAGGTGCCAAAACGGAGTTGTTACCACAGCAGGGCTTTTATAAAGACATAAAGGAGCAATTCACAGGGAAAGATACCATTGTTCATGACGGCAATTCATTGCTGTTAAGGCATGAAGTCCAATTAGACAAGAAAGTTAAGTCTGCAAAAGCATACGTTACAGGACTTGGATTCTATGAATTTTTCATCAATGGAGAGCGGGTTGGCGACCATGTTCTAGCTCCTGCTAAAACTCCCTATCACAAAACGATTCTTTACGACACCTATGATGTTACGAATTTGCTGAAGCAGGGTGTGAATGCATTCGGAATTCACCTTGGCAACGGATGGTACAACCCTTATAAAAAATGGTGGAACGATTACCGGATGCAATGGTTCGGGAGTAAAAAGGCTGTTGCACAAATTCATATAACTTATACGGATGGAACCACCAAAGTGTTTACCACTGATAAGAATTGGAAATGGGCTCTGGGACCGATAACTTACAATTGCGTTTACGACGGTGAAATCTATGATGCCAACCTCGATCATGAAGGTTGGACCAAACCCGGTTACAACGACTCAGATTGGAAGCCGGTTACGATAATGGAAAAGCCGAAAGCACAACTCGTTTCTCACCGGATGCCAGCTATAAAAGTCAATGAAATATTTAAACCTGAAGAAGTTAAAGTTTCAAAAGATGGTATGAAGGTTTATAACATGGGCCAGAATTTCTCGGGTTGGGTACGTATAAAAGCGAAAGGCAAAAAGAATACAAATTTGAAAATCAGGTTCGCAGAAGACCTTAATATTGATGGTACTATTGATGTGACAAGCAATGAACATGCAAATGCAACAGCCGGGTACATCATGAAAGGTCAGGGAATAGAAACCTATGAGACTCATTTTTCTTATTTTGGATTTAAATATGTTGAAATATCGGCGCTGAACGGGCCGCTCAATATCCTTGATATTGAAGGTTGTGCAGTATATTCCGACAATAAGCAAACCGGGAGTTTTGAATGTGACAATCTGCTTGTTAATAAAATACACAAGGCGACAGTTTGGTCGCAGAAAAGCAACATGCTGGGTTATCCGATGGATTGTCCGCAACGTGATGAGCGGCTTGGTTGGTTTGGCGACGCGCAGGTGACGGCGGAAGAAGCGATGTTTAATTTTGACATGGCCTTGTTCTATGAAAACTGGTTTGAAGGAATCAAATATAACCAGGATGAAAAAACGGGTGACATTCCCATTATTTCGCCACGTCCGTATATTAAAGACGATGGTATTGAGTGGAGCAGCACCTATCTGATAATGCTTTGGCAGTATTATTCCTATTATGGCGATAAACGTATTTTACAACGACATTATCCGGCGATGAAACGCTACATGTCTTTTCTTGATAATATTTCGAAAGATTTGATCCTGCCAATGGGGTGGATTGGCGACTGGGGAAGCATGGTAAAAGGTTGGAAAGAAGGTCAGCCCGAGTCGGTTCCAACTGCTTTTTATTTCCTGGATGCCAAAATAATGGCCGATGTTGCTGGTGTGTTGGGAAACAATGCCGATCGGGAATATTATCTGCATTTGTCCGGTCAGATTAAAGAAAAGTATAACAAAACCTACCTGAATTTCGAAACCGGAAACTACAACGACGCCAGCCAGATGGCTAACGCATTTCCGCTTTACCTTGGAATTGTTCCTGAAGTAATGAAGCAAAAGGTGCTGGATAACCTGGTAAATGATATAGTAGTCAACAATGCCGCACACCTGACAACCGGCGTGCTGGGTACGAAATATATGCCCGAAGCGCTTGCCAAACTTGGCCGTGGTGATATTGCCTGGAAAATTATCAATCAAAAAACATCTCCAGGCTGGAACGATATGATGAGCAAATACACCACCATGTGTGAATTCTGGACCTTGAAACAATCGAAAAACCACGTTATGATGGGTAGTATTGATGCCTGGTTTTATAAATACATAGTTGGTATTCAGTTGGATGAAAAGAGTCCTGCATTTGCTGTATTTCAGGTGAAACCTTTATTGCCCGATAGTCTTGGATTTGGAAAAGCGCAAATTGAAACGATGCGTGGCAGGATATCTTCAGAATGGGAAAGACATCTGGGACTGTTCACTTTAAAACTGGAAGTTCCATTTAATACGTCTGCGATGGTCTACATTCCGGGAAGTGATAAATCAAGAATAGTAGAAAGTAAGGTCCTGGTAGAAAAAGTTGTGGGACTTGAATACCGGGGTTTTAAAAACGGAGTTCATATCCTGAAAGTGCATTCGGGTAATTATTTATTTACAACAATTACGGATTAACAACTGGTATATTATGAGAAAATTGGATGTAAAGCTATTCCTTATCATTCCCAGCCTTTTAATGGTTGTTATTCTTTCATGCCAACAGGGAGCAAAGAAAGCAGAAAACAATTCACAACCGGAAGTTTATCAGGATGTTCCGTTTGTTCAGGAATCTCACGAAGCTTACAAGATCAGTGATAATCCTGCCGATAACGAAGTCCGGGGTATTGCCATAGACCATGAATCAAACGTCTGGATTGCCACCGCTTCCGGAATTTTCTGTAAGCTAAAAGGTTCGAGAATATGGAACCCCGTCATTTCGGGAGAAGAAAGGGGACCTGCCTATTCGGTTGTGGTAAATATAAATGGTGATGTTTTACTGGGAGTTTGGAACGGAATTTATCGGTTCAGTAATCAGCAACTTAAAAAAGAAGAGGGTGTTAAATCGCCAATCTCGGTAATTTGCAATGACGGAACCGGGAATTATGCGCTGGGACCCTATGGGATCTGGCGTTTCACCAACAATAAATGGGAACAGCAGGACTATGCTATTGCACGCACAGTTCGGGATGCAATTACTGACGGTAAAGGCAGTTTACTGGTCGCGACCGATGCCGGACTTTATCGGTGCAAAGATGGTAAAACGACAATCTATCAGGACGTTTCTGAATTAATCAGTTGTTATGTCAGGGCAATTTCATTCGATCCTTCCGGAAATATCTGGGCTGGTGTAATGGGCGGCGTTTCTATCCGCGACAGTGAGCATTTGATGAAGAATCTAACACCCAAAGAGGGAATTCCTTCCGTTTGGGTAAACTGCATTCGCCAATCTCCCGATGGATTGATGTGGGTTGGCACCGATGTCGGGGTGGTTAGGTATGCCAAAGATGGTTCACACTCGTTGCGTTTCAGTAAACGGTGGTTAACTGACAACAAAGTGACTGGTGTGGCTTTTGACGGTGAAGGGAATGCCTGGATAGCCACATTCAATGGCGTTAGTGAAATCAAACGAAAGATGATGACACTAGAGGACAAGGAGAAGAATTTTTACGGTCAGTTGATGAGAAAGCACATGCGAGATCCCTGGACCTGTGGAATCCTTCGGCTGGAAATTCCCGGAGATACCACCACCTGGCGTAATTCCGATGACGATAATGACGGAGAATACACAGGTGGATATTTGGCAATGGAAAGTTTCAGGTATGCGGTCACAAAAGATGCAGATGCAAAGGTCAAGGCCAGAAAAGCTTTTGAGTTTCTGAAATATCTGCAGACAGTTACCGAAACAGAAGGCTTTTTCGCCCGATCAGTAGTCCCTGCTTCCTGGCCAAAAGTGAACGATACTAACAGAACTTATAACGACAAACAAATTGCCGATGAGCTGGTTAATGATCCGAGATATAAACCTGTCGAACAAAGGTGGCGTAAATCGAAAGACGGAAAATGGTTGTGGAAAGGGGATACAAGCAGCGATGAAATGGATGGTCACATGATGGGTTATTTCTTCTACTATGAGTTTGCCACAGGCGAGGAAGAGAAAATTCTTGTCCGCAACCACGTACAGAAAATTGTAGATTACCTGATGAAAAACAATTATAACTTCATCGACATTGACGGGACTCACACACATTGGGCCGTTTGGTCGCCTGACCAGTTAAATCACGATCCGGACTGGTCTTCGGAAAGAAGTATCAACTCATTGGAACTTCTTGCTTACCTGAAATTTGCAGCACACATTACCGGAGACGAAAAATATGAAAAGGCTTATCTCCGCTTAATCGAAAAGGAAGGCTATCTGGAAAATATTTCTCATTTGAATTCCAAAAACCCTGCCTGGCAGATCTATTTCGACCGGACCATGGAAGGTTATCTTTTCCCGATTCTGCTGAAATACGAAAACGACCCTAAGCTCCATGCATTCTATTCCAAGCTGATAGACGAGTGGATGGCCAATCAGCCAGATGGTGAAAACCTGATCAATAACCTGACTTATGCAATTGCCACAGGTAAAAAAGTCAATGTAAATCAGACCATTGAATTTCTGAAAGATGCTCCGCTCGACCTGGTCGACTGGCCGATCGATCATACTTTGCGCGAAGATGTCCAAATTGTGAGAAGCCCGATTCTGGAAGAAATTCAGATTTCTGAACTTCCGCCGGCAAGTATTCGTTCCACTGTAAGGTGGGATAAAAATCCATGGGCGGCTGTGCAAGGCGATCCGCATCAGGTAAGGGAGCCTGTTTTCTGGCTTTGGCCTTACTGGATGGCTCGCTATCTCGATATCATAGTGGCTCCTAAACATTAATTTTAAAAACTTACCAATATGAAAATGATTCAGAATATTTTGATGATTGCTTTTCTTGTTTGTTTTGCAATCAATGGTTTTGCCCAGGATAACATGCTTTGTCAGGATGCTTACTGGACAGAAGACCAGGCAAATGTAATTATGAAAAAATGGGCCGGAGAATGGAAAACAAAGGCTGACTGGGAAAAACGGGCTGATGTGATCCGCCAGGGAATCATCAAAGGGATGAAACTGGACCAGATGCCTGTCGTTAACAATGATTTCAAACCGATCATCCGGAATACCCGCACGATGGATGGTTATATCGTTGAAAATATTGCAATAGAGAGTTTTCCGGGTTTTTACATCACCGGAAATCTGTACCGTCCGCTTAAAGCTGATAAAAAATGTCCTGCAATCTTAACCCCTCATGGACATTGGGTTGACCGGCGCATGAGTCCCGATGTTCAAACAAGGAGCGCCTGTTTTGCACGGATGGGCGCTGTTGTTTTCGCTTACGATATGGTTGGCTATGGTGATTCAAAGCAAGTGAATCACAAAATTCCAATTGCCCTTTTATTGCAGACATTCAACAGCAAGCGGGTACTCGATTACCTTGTTTCACGCACTGATGTTGATCCTGAACGGATTGGTATCACCGGGGAATCAGGGGGTGGTACTCAAACCATAATGATTACAGCAATTGATAGTCGTATTAAAGTTTCTGTGCCTGTAGTGATGGTATCAGCTTACTTTTTTGGTGGGTGTATCTGCGAAAGTGGAATGCCGGTTCACAGAAGCAAAAACCATCAGACCAACAATGTTGAAATTGCCGCGCTTTGTGCACCCCGCCCCATGTTGCTGATCTCCGATGGCGGCGACTGGACCAAAAATACACCCCGCATTGAATTTCCTTACATTCAAAAAGTATATGCGTTGTATGATGCTGAAAGCAAATTGGATAATGCACATTTCCCGGCGGAAAGACATGACTTTGGACCGACAAAAAGATACCCGGTTTATAATTTCTTCGATCATTACCTGGGCATGGACGGTGGAAAATTGCCTTACGAATATGGATTTGATGAGCGTTTTGTGACCATCTTACCCAAAGAAGAACTGATGATTTTTACTGACAAGAATCCCATTCCGGCAAATGCGTTGAAGGGCGATGAGGCAGTTATGACCTATTTAAAATTGCATTAATCAATTATAGCATTGTAAATTTGACAGTCGTTTGAACATTCAAAATCCAGGATTATAAACGGGTGATTCTTTTTATGGTTTTATTTAAGAAATTGAGAAGTACATGTATAAAATTTTGATATTAAATATTCTGGTACTGCTTACATTCAATTCTTTTTCACAGAATTACTGGAAAATCGAAAATGAATACGGTGATGAGATTTTACTCACCATTCATCTGAATAGTGAGCAAAAAACTTTTGAAGCTTTTACCAGAAAAGATGCGCTGAAGGATCTTGCAGGTATCATCACTTATACATTGGCAAAGGCCGCCGGGAAATTAAAATACCCCGAAATTGTTTATATCGAAGGGAAAACTCAAAACAAAAATGACAGTCTGCAGTTAACCGGCACCTTTAATTACTTCGACAAACAGTTTCAGTTTTCAGCTTCAATTTCAGGCCCAAATTTTAAAGGAAAATACCTCGACGCCAGAAACAGGTCCCACCAATTGGTAGGTGTTAAAGTGACAACTGACAAACCGATAAAGGATTATGCATCAATTATCAATTCTGCATTTTTAATTACAGAGAAGAATATTTTCCACAAGACTTTGCTTAAGTCAAGTGATTGGGCTAGTTTTAGAAAAAAGATGAACGAGCTGAAATCGAAGATCGCTGATGATTATGAGCTTGCTGCAATTTTCTTTTGGCTGGGGAAAGATCTTCCTTTTTCGCCTTTTGAAATTAGAAAAACAACGCACCGGAATAATGCCTCAGATAGAAATAATGAAGTAATTTTAAGGGAAGTTAAGAGCAATACTGCTGTTTTTGAAGCCAATAAACTGCCATCAAATCAAAAGGAAATGGATAGTATTGCCGTGGTCATTGCTAAAAAAGGATATACGAACCTTGTAATTGATCTTCGCGGAAGAACCAATATAAACCCGTGTACTGCAAATGTTTTGGTGAATTATCTTTCGGATAAATCTTTTAGTGCCGGCATTTACCTGACCAGGAAATGGTTTGATAGCAATATTTCTATTCCGAACGTTGAGGATTATAAAAAATCGTTTAAAAGTTTTGCTGAGCCTGGATATCAGGTAGTAGAGTTATACAAGGAGTCTGGCCGGTACTTCGATGTCGTTCCCGTTAAAAAACCCTATAAAGGTAAAGTCTATATTTTAGCAGATTCGAGGACCTCAAAAACTGCCGAAGTCTTGATTTATATATTGAAGAATAAAAAGATAGCAACGATTATCGGGCAAAAAACAGCTGGAGCCTTGATGCTGGCAGAGCGTATAACAATCAACAATGAATATGACATTTATTTACCTGTCTCTGAATATTATACTGCAGAGGGAAGGAGTCTGAATAAAATTGGAATTGAACCCGATATCAAGGTATCCGGCGAAGATGCAATGAAATATGTTCTAAAAACCTTTTGAGAAACTGGTATTGGAACTAAGAAAAATTGAAAAACGCAATAAGTTAATGGATTTCGATTTAAACTTTTTGTACAGGTTGAACTTCTTCAATTGACTCCATTACAACAGCTGGTTAAATTCTAACCGTTCACCATCAGGGCCAAGGATATTGAAATATTTGCAGCCATTTTCCCAAAAAGGAAGAAAAACAGGTTCTTGTTCAATGACATGCAACGATCCATTCTTCAATGCAGTAAAAGCAGAATCAATATCATTTACATCGAATGTAATATGATCGATATGTCCGTCTTTCCGTTCCCTTATTTCTTTTAACTTCTGCTCAGGCAATTGGTACAATTCAATGATGACCTCCCCATTTTTCATCATGACGCACGTACCGGTTTCGCCATCATCCTGAAATGGAGATTGCATCGCCTTGCTGAACCCAAGTTGTTCGTAAAAAGCCGCAGAGACAACGACATCAGTAACAGGAATACCCACATGTTGAAGGCGTTTGGTCAGACTGGAAATTTGATTTTCCATATTGGTTAATTTTTAATTAATTGATAATCTTTTATTTAATTCTCAGGCGCAATACCATGCTAAAAGTACACAAAAGCATGATGCATTTTGTTACAAATCAATCGGGGCAAAGTTTTAAATCCCATTTTGTGTGCTGAGCAGTAATTTTTGCTCCAAATCTGGTTGATGGGTCTTCAACAAAATGGAAAATATCTTTTCGGGATTTGACACTTTAAAAACTGCATGTTACACTTTCCGAAAGACAACTTCAACTATGCACAAGTCACTGGACATTTTGCACAAGTCACTGGACATTTTGCGGAAGTCATTGGATATTTTACGGAAGTCACTGGACATTTTACGGAAGACACTGGACATTTTGCGGAAGTCATTGGATATTTTACGGAAGACACTGGACATTTTACGGAAGACACTGGACATTTTGCGGAAGTCATTGGATATTTTACGGAAGACACTGGACATTTTGCACAAGTCACTGGACATTTTGCGGAAGACACTGGACATTTTACGGAAGACACTGGACATTTTGCACAAGACACTGGACATTTTGCGGAAGTCACTGGACATTTTGCACAAGTCATCGGAGATCTTGCGGAAGGCAACTTCAACTGTGCACAAGAGACTGCGAATTTAGCGGAAGGTGTTGCGCAAGTTGCAAAAGCTATTGCGCATTTAGCGGAAGATAACTTCAACTATGCACAGGAGACTGCGCATTTAGCGGAAGACAACTTCAACTATGAAAAAGTTGTTGCGCATTTTGCGGAAAACAACTTCAGGTTTTAAAACACTAAATCACTTTTTTATAAAGGGTCAATTGATTTATAATATTGGACATCAAATGAAGTGGCCGGTAGAAGATTCAATAAATGAACATCCTCCCGGCCACTATCAGAAGAACCATTTGTCAATCGAAATTAGCTGACGACCGAATCGACAATCTCATTTACTTCATCGGCAGCCGCAGTCATCACTTCGCGGACTGTTTCGGGCATTCCCGCAGCCAGTGCGGCTCCATTAATCATTGCAACGTAGGTCTTTCCGTCCTCTTTCTGGTAAATGGAGATCCGGCAGGGCATCATTACAGAAACGATTCTTTCATCATTCTTCTCAAGCATTTTACCTGAGAATGCTGGTTTACAAACTTCGAGTACTTTTACCGGATTTACAGTTTTTCCGGCCTTCGCAAGCGACTGCTGCAAATCATGAGTAGCAGGAATATTCCACTCTTTCTTAACGGCAGCTTTTGTCAGTAATTCAACCGTCTTTTCGAAGTCCCACGGACTTACTTTTTCGATAATCATCTGATTTGTTTCCATTTTGCAATTAATTTAATTCTTTGGCAATAGCAATAGCTGCAATGGTACCGTCAGCAACTGCTGTAGTAATCTGCCGGTATTTCTTACTGATCACATCTCCCACGGCAAATATGTCGGGGAGATTAGTTCGCATATCTTCATCGGTTTTGATATAACCCCATTGATCGAGTGTGAGTTTATTCTTGAATAACTTAACATTGGGTTTCATTCCAATAAAGATAAATACACCATCCGAGATCAAAGTTTTGATCTTTTTTGTTTGAAGGTCCTCAACCTCTGTGATGATCTTGTCACCATCACGTTTAAATGAGCGCGGCTCGTGCTGGAGCAAGGCACTAATTTTGGGGTTTGCATTCAGTTTTTCAATCGCAGTTTTGTTGGCTGTAAAGGCATCGAACTGGTGAACCATCGTTATCTTACTGGCAAATTTCGATATAAAATCTGACTCCTCCACGGCAGAGTTTCCACCGCCGATAACAACCACCTCTTTATCGCCGTAATATTTTGCATCACAAGTGGCGCAATAGGATATTCCTTTTCCCTTCAATTCAACTTCCCCGGGAATTCCCATCAGGTTGGGTGACGTACCTGTGGCAATAATAATCTTCTTTGCTTTTACGGTCTCATACTCATCAAGTACAATTTCCCTTTTTTTGAGGTCAACACTCGTTACATCAACTGCTACTTTGTAAGCTGTTCCGCAAAGTTTGGTCTGTTCCGACATATTGTGCGACAGCATATAACCCGCCTGAGGTTCAATAAATCCCGGATAATTGGACACTTCGTGTGTTGTGGCAACATGACCTCCAGGTAATGCAATGTCAATTAATACCGTATTGATTTTCGCCTGGCACAGGTAAAGTCCTGCCGTAAGACCTCCGGGTCCGGCACCCAAAATCATTACATCGTATTCCGATATGGTTGGTTTTATTTTGCCGGTGATGGTCGCGACCTTGCTTTCAGGAAGTAATTTGTTCAGATTCTTAATGATATCACTTCTTTTGATTCCACCTGTTAACCGGTCTCCTACTTCTTTACCATTGTCGTAGAAGATAAGCGTGGGGGAGGATTTCACGACTAATTGATCGGATAATTCACGATTTTTCTGCCGGAAGATCTTTAAAAATTTAACATCCTGACCATACAATTTTGCAAGCGTTTCGAATTTTGGAGCCAATGCCTCGCATGGGGGACATTCGGATGAATAAAAATCAAGGACTACTTTCCCCGATTGCAATACCTCTTTTTCAAATTCAACGGATGTAATTTCAACCATTATATGTATTTTAAATATTCTGCTTCAGTATTTTAACATTTATCAATCTTTGAAATAGGAGGCAAATCCCAGTTCAAGTAATTCTTTTACCGGCCTGCAATCGGGTGAACTGATCGTACCATTTTTATTCTTTGCAACCGATCCGCAACCACCTCCACACGCCAATTGGACAGAACAGGTTTTACATTCGGGAATAGTGGTAACATCTCGCGATTCCCATTCATTGATTAATTGTTCATTCCGGGTAATCTCCGGATAGAAGGTTCCCAAAGCTTCGTCTTCTTTACCTACTGTTGCGGTACAGGAATAGATTTTACCTGTATAATCGAATGCCCATTCTGTTTTGCAGGCAGGACACGCATCGAACAGTGGTTCGGGAAGTTTTCCATTCTCCGAGAGGTATTTCGAAATTGAATAAGCAGGCTTATAAAATTCCTGAATGTGAGGGTATTGTTTGATCAGATCGAAAAGCTTTTCATAAAGTGATATCCTGCTGAAAAGTTTATCGGGTGTTGACTGACAATGGTGAAGTTCATAATTCCTCCCGATCTGTGTTTTAAACAACGGATGGGAAGTCCATCCTTTTTCGATCGCGAATTGGGCAAATTCAGGAAGATTATCAATGTTTTCCTTGTCGATGACCATGCGGAGATTTACCGGAAGTCCGTTTTCGAGACATGCATCCACTCCTTTCACAATTTTATCAAAGGTTTTACCTCCACCTTTCAGTGTCCTGCGGTTATCGTGAACAGCGGCAGTACCATCAATCGTGATCTGGATCTCACGGATCTTCCCCGTCTTAAGTACATCAATGTATTCTACGAGAGTATATCCGTTTGTGACAAAGCAAACTTCAAGTTTTGCCTTGTTTGCTTTTTGAAGTAAATAGGCGATCTGTGCCTGCTGATGCGGACTATTGAGCAGTGGCTCACCACCAAAGACGGTGATGTATTTTTTACGTGTGGCGAATTCATTCTGAAGATATTTGAAGAATGCATCTGTAAGTTCATTCCCCTGAGCAGCTCCTGCATTGGTGTATTCATCCTGGTAGCAATAGGTACATCCAAAATTGCAACTGTAATTCAAGATGAAAAAGAGCTGTACCTCCTCCTGATCACGTTCATCCAGTGCATTGTAATATTGCATCCGAAAGAGTTTTTTTTCGGTTCCTGAACCTGTCAGGTAACCTTTCTCTGCCATCGCTTCGGTAAATTCAGAATCAGTTGTGCCTCCATTCCGGATCAGTTCAAGCTTTTCAGCCTCAGTTGGACTCAAAATATCGGCATTTCCTGTTAATAAATTGACAATGAAATGTTCATCGCTATCTTTTACTTTTGAAAATATATTTTGTTCGGAATATTTCATTCAAATGGTTTCTTTGACAAAAAAGGTATTTGTCTGTTTCAAAGCAAATGGCTGAACCCACTTCGGGATTCTAAGTTTCGGGCTTTTCTGTACCTCATGTGGAGTCGGAGGTTACTAAAATTGGATCAGGATAATACCGGGTGTTTGATGCCCGGTACTATCCATCAATTGTCATCAATCGTGACAACCAACAACAGTCCTCGAGGTTTTTGCACAACATTGGGCAATCTTCACCATCCTGGGCTCCTCTTTTTTCTTAATTAGACTTTTCATCCGCAAATAATTTGTTATTAAGTGGTTAAACTTGTTGTTACCGCCCTCCATTCATTTATTCCATGAAAGGTTTATCTTGAGCAGCAGCATCCTCCGGCGGGTTTTTTTCCTGCAATGGTGAGGCTTGCTACTTCTGCTTTTCCTTTTGAATAGGGTTTTGATTCTTCGATGATCTCAATTCCCGTAAATCCAGCTTTTTCAAGCGTTTTCATGTATTCATCGCGGATAATTGCACCTGCCCAGCATTCGGCAACTGCAACCGGGTCGTTGCGATATTCTTCCGGTATCGGACTCGTTGAATAAATATCGCTCACCACAAATCGTCCCCCATTTTTGAGGATCCGGAAAACTTCACTCCAGACCGCTTCTTTGTCTGTTGCATGATTGATGGTGCAATTCGAGATTACAAGGTCGGCGATTCCGTCGGCTAATTCAATTTTTTCGAGTTCACTCCGTACGAAACGCACATTCGTTACCTCAAATTTAGCTGCATTTTGCCGCGCTTTTTCAAGCATTCCTTCCGAAATGTCGATTCCGTAAATAAAACCGGTTTCGCCAACTTCGTCTGCCATACGCAGAACATCTGTCCCACGGCCACTTCCTAAATCGACACATACTTCACCCGATTTTGGTTTTGCATAATTGATTGCACCACCGCAGGATAAGCAACATTCAGTTGCTGCCAGTTCACCATATCTGATATTGATGGCCGAGAAATCCATTTTTGAGGTTTTAAAATTTAAAGATACTTATTTTCTTTCTTGATTTAATCTTAACAGGTACAGCACGGACTTTTCACAATAAAGAACCCGATCATTCCACCAAATAGCATATTGGAATAGAGATCACTTGTGACTGGTGAAGTTCCAGAGGCTGATCCAACAAAGTAGTAGTACAATACTCCCGCAACTGCTCCGGCAGTAAATCCGACAAAGGGTTTCCAGAAGTACCACGATTTCAGCAATGCAGACCAACCTTTGGGTTTGTTTTCAATTTCGCACGAACTACTCATTTTGTTAATCTTTAATGACGGTACAAAACTACAAAAAGTTTTATTCTAAATCGCATTAGTATCACTTAAATCTTTTTAGTATCACTATTTTTTATATTTTTGTTGCTTAAACAGCGATTTATGGGATTGATTTTCAATAAAGATATTTCGGAAGAAACAGTTGAGGCGCTTTTTGTCAGCGATGAGAAATGCATGGAATTCCTTGCTGATCTTAAATGGGCAGATGGTTTTACCTGCCGGAAGTGTGGGAATGCTAATTTTTGTGCAGGAAAGTCGCCTTTTTCGCGGCGTTGTACAAAATGCAAATCGGAAGAGTCGGCAACAACGGGAACCATCTTTCACAACTGTAAATTCCCTATTCATAAAGCTTTCATCATTGCTTACAATGTATGTAAAGGGAAAGAAGATGTTTCGACGTATGAATTTGCACGCCGGCTTGCTTTACGGCAAATGACTTGCTGGAACTTCAAAACAAAAATTCAATCGGCATTAAAATCGATGGACTCACTCACCGATATTGAAAAGGTAGCCATTGAGAAGATGCTTGGGAGTTGATGAGAAAGTGACCAGGAGATAAGTTACAGTTAGTCAAAGATCATGTGTGAACCGATATTTTTTCGATAACTTATTCGCTTTCTTTTATACGCCGACCATACTGTCCGATTCCATCTCTCTTTTTACTAAATTTGCGATCGAATGAACCTTCGTCCTACATATGAGTAACGCTGCCGATTCAGAATATCTCCTTACGATTATTGTACCGCTCTACAACGAAGCGGGAAATCTTCCGCGACTGGCGAAGGAACTCTCTGACTACCTTATGCAGACGTCTTATAAAATATGCGTGTTGTTTGTTAATGACGGATCGACAGACAGCAGTGCTAAGTTATTAGAGCAGTATTGTTTGGATAACAGTTCTTTCAGGTATATTCATCTTAAAAATAACTGTGGTTTGAGCACGGCACTGAAAGCTGGAATTGATCAGGTTGAGACCAAATACACAGGATACATTGATGCAGATCTTCAGACCTCGCCCTACGATTTTGACCTCTTAATGGAATTCGCCGAAGCTTTCGATCTGGTTACGGGTGTTCGTGTTGGAAGGAAGGATGGAATCATCAAACGGATCTCTTCAAGGATAGCCAACGCAATACGCCGAAGTGTGACCTACGACGGGGTTTCGGATACCGGGTGTCCACTGAAGATTTTTCATACTGATATAGCCAGCAAAATTCCGTTTTTCAAAGGAATGCACCGGTTTCTTCCCGCCCTTGTTCTGCTTGGCGGAGGAAAAGTGAAGGAAGTACCTGTCCGACACTTTAAACGACTTGCAGGGAAATCGAACTTTCATCTCTGGAACCGGTTGT
>JANXZJ010000117.1 GCA_025355585.1 Mariniphaga sp.
TCATCCATTAATTCAAGTCCCGAACTTTCTAAGGCAACATTCAGCTTCTCACGTTGCTCCGGAGTAATATTTTCCATAATATCCACTTCTCCCAGATCAACAAGGATAAAATGAAGTCCAAGTTCCCTCAACGCATCCTTCACTGCCATTTTGCAGCGGGTACTTACCATGTATTTGATGTATAGTTTCAAAAAGCTTGCTTTTTAAACAAATTCAGACAAAGATGCACAACTTAATCCACACCTATGCTACATATCCCGGACAATAAGTTATATAATTCACACATTGTCGCATTCGTCAAATCTTTTGTTTCGTTTTAGCGAAGTATTTTGTCTTTATCTTATTCATGTTCATATCCTAATCAGAAATATTCTCAAAGTAAGAGTTGTTCAGCAGAGATTTATTAAGTAATGTTGAGTTCAAAGCTGCAACGCTTTTTTTAAACGTTCAAGTGTGAATCTGAACTGTCAACATTCAATCAGGATCACAATTGCTTCCCGAAAAAGTTCCATCATTCAGCGCCGGCATTTTACTGGATATTTTTTACCGCGATAGGGGGATATTCCTATTATATCATTTTTCAGCCGGACTAACCACCTCAACGATTCAGTTTTCCGGTAAAACAATTTTAAAAAATCGGTATGAACTTAAATTTCAAAATTAGCACTCCTATGTGGGTGTATCAGAGATTGCCGTTACCTCGACAGGCGTATTTTCAGTTTCTCCGATTACCAGGTTTGGGAAATAAATTATTATAACGAAAACTGCCATGATGGCCAGCATTAATTTCTTCAACTTACGGACGCTAAAAGACATGAATAATCTCGGTTACAAAGATGCATTCAGTTTACAGTAAAAGCGTTACACATTTCACGGAAAAAGTTGCATCATTCACACATTCAGAAAAACCCTTCGAGGGTCTTCGACCGCTCGAAGGGTACAAAGCCCAATTTAATCATTCAACCATGGATTTACTCATCGTCTTCCCATTCAGGTACCTGAAATTGCAGAAATCCGCTCCCCCGCTAATGGTTTGTGTCCGTACAAAAAGAACCTTTGGTTCCATTCCGCGAAAAATAGTTACATCGGATTCGCAATTGGCTTTGCACAGTTCGGGACAACCGTATTGCGTGAATATCTCCATATACAGACAGCTGTGCATATTCATCGCGAGTTCATTTTCATTGTCTTCTTTCCATTCGGTCTTCCACCCTTCTTTTGGAAAACCATAGGCCATCGCTTTTTTGATGACCCATTTCACTATCGGGAAGAACCAGGGAAGCCGGCTAAATGTGCGAAATCGTTTACTTGATCTTTGCGCCCGTTTTTGGATCTCATCATCCAGAAACCGACAGGCTTCTTCTTTTCCGATCCCATTTTTTTGCATCGCCCGGTAAAAGGCAATTTCAGGAAAAATAAATTGACGCATATGCATTTCAACCGCTTTGCTATTTCTGAAACCGGCATCTTCAAGTAATTCTGTGAGCATTTCAGAAGCATCGTTGGAAATTTTGATCCCTTCTGTTGCTCCAAACTGTGTAATACAATCATTTTTTATAAATGATAATTTACTCCTTTTCAGATGATCCATCTTATTACCTCCTCTGTTGTTTTTGAATGCGAAACATGGGTGTTCCTGAATATGTTGATAAATTTACAGAAGAAAACAATTCCATACCCTTGTGTGGTGAATTTATTTTCAGCGACTGCAGGCCTTCACATGAAGGGATTATGATATTGTTTGATTCGTTTGTCTGATAGTATTATCTTTGCCCCTCGATTTCCGATACAACATATTTAAGAAGATATTATTCGATGAAGAATTTTAAACGAACGCTGATCACCTCCGCTTTACCATATGCAAATGGCCCGGTTCATATTGGCCATCTCGCAGGCGTATATGTCCCTGCCGATATTTATGCGCGTTACCTTCGCCTCAAAGGGGAAGAGGTTGCATTTATCGGAGGTTCGGATGAGCACGGCGTTCCAATTACGTTAAAAGCGAAGAAAGAGGGAATTACACCTCAGGACGTGGTCGACAAATACCATGGAATGATAAAGGATTCGTTTGAAAAATTCGGGATATCTTTCGATGTTTATTCACGGACGACCTCGAAGATTCACCATGAAACGGCTTCCGAAATCTTCAAAACGCTGTACGACAAAGGAGCATTTATCGAACAAACCTCCGAACAGTTTTACGACGTCGAAGCCAATCAATTCCTTGCCGATCGGTATATTACCGGAACCTGTCCGAAATGTAACTTCGAAAAAGCATATGGCGACCAATGCGAAAGCTGCGGAAGCACCCTCAATGCGACCGACCTGATTGATCCGAAATCGGTGCTCAGCGGAAATAAGCCGGTAATGAAGGAAACGAAACATTGGTTTCTGCCACTCGATCAGTACGAACCCTGGTTACGCGAATGGATTCTGGAAGAGCATAAAGAATGGAAACCCAATGTTTACGGGCAGTGCAAATCGTGGATCGACGGCGGATTAAATCCGCGCGCAGTGACGCGTGATCTTGACTGGGGTGTTCCGGTACCAATCAAAGGAGCCGAAGGAAAAGTGCTTTACGTATGGTTTGATGCCCCCATTGGTTATATCTCCAACACGAAAGAACTTTGTGGGAATGAACCTTTAAAATATGGAAAGTGGGAAAAGTGGTGGAAAGATCCTGAAACGAAGATGGTCCATTTTATCGGTAAGGACAACATCGTATTTCACTGCATTATTTTCCCTGTTATATTGAAAGCCGAAGGATCGTTTATTTTACCCGAAAACGTTCCGGCAAATGAGTTCCTCAATCTTGAAGGGGATAAAATTTCAACTTCACGAAACTGGGCGGTCTGGCTGCACGAATATTTGATTGATTTTCCCGGCAAGGAAGATGTACTGAAATACACGCTGACGGCCAATGCTCCCGAAACCAAAGACAACGACTTTACCTGGAAAGATTTCCAGACACGCAATAACAGCGAGCTGGTGGCTATTCTCGGTAACTTTGTAAACCGCGCTTTGGTTCTTACAGACAAATATTACAACGGTGAAGTTCCCGTATGCGGCAAGTTAACCGAATACGACAGGAACGCGCTGAACGAAATATCCAACCTCAAAACAGAGGTTGAAAAAGCGATCGACACTTTTCACTTCCGTGAAGCATTGAAAAATGCGATGGAAATGGCGCGTCTGGGGAATAAATACCTTGCAGATATGGAGCCGTGGAAAGTGGTGAAGACAGACCCGGAACGTGTGAAAACAATTATGAATGTTGCGCTTCAGATCACTGCCAATCTGACGATTGTATTTGAGCCGTTCCTCCCTTTCACGATGAAGAAATTGCGAGGACTGATGAATCTTGATAAATTTGACTGGCTGGAACTTGGCCGAACTGATCTGATCGCGGCAGGACATAAGATAAATACGCCGAAACTCCTTTTCGAGATCATCGAAGATGAAGCGATCCAGGCGCAGGTCGATAAGTTGCAGGCTACTAAAAAAGCCAATGAACTTGAAGAAGTAATAGCAAATCCCGTCAAGGAAGATATTGAGTATGAAGATTTCGCCAAATTAGATATCCGGGTCGGAACAATTATTGCCGCCGAAAAAGTAGCCAAGACCAAGAAATTATTGAAGCTCACCATCGATACCGGAGTCGATCAACGAACCGTGGTATCGGGAATCGCTGAATATTTCGAACCTGAAAAGATTATCGGGCAACAGGTTTCAATCTTAATGAACCTGGCACCGAAAACCCTGAAAGGTATTGAATCTCAGGGGATGATCCTGATGGCGGAGAATGCCGACGGATCGCTCGTATTTGTTACCCCAGCCGCCAACACCAAGGCGGGTTCCGAAGTCAGATAGAGAACGCGGGAGATAGATATATAACCGGAAGTTGAATTACCGAAGAAATGCATCTTCGGTAATACAACTTCTGTCTTTTAACTATTTCAAATAATTTTGCTAAAAAGAACCAATAGATTTGTAAATTCGCAAGACAAAGCAACCGACTAATCCTATAATGGCAAAATATGATTAAAGATATCGCTCTACTCTCGCCGCTATATGTTGCTGTATTCTGGGGAATTGTCTTATTGTCGGATCGCTCTGGGAGCCGACCAAAAATTTTGTTGGGAATATTTATGTGTATAGCTTTTTTCCTCTATCTTTCGCATGCCTTTTTCTTCAGTCAAAACTATCTTGCCTATTTTCATACTGAAAGTATTTATCTGCTTACTTCACTTACCGTATTTCCGCTTTACTTTTGCTACATTAAAACGTTAACGGTTGATTGCTCATTTAATTCTAAAAATCTCATCCATTTTATTCCGGCCGCCTTGTTTGGGTTAGCATCATTTGTTACAGGTCTATTCTTTACTAACCAGCAGAGGATTGATTACGTAGAAATATTTGTAATTCAAAGAGAAACTTCTACAATTGAGCTTTTGTCACCTGCCGGAATAAAAAGCGGAATTTACATGATCTGCCGTATTTTATTTGTAATTCAGGTCTTTTTTTATTTACTAAACGGCACTATCCTGACACAGCAACACGACAGGCGAATTGCCAATTTCTATTCCAACGTCGAAGGAAAATCTTCATTTTGGGTGCGAATGGTTACTCTCTCTTTCTTCGCAAGTTCGGTAATGAGTATTACCTTCGCCATTATCGGTCGGAACCTGTTTCTGCTTAATCCATATTTACTACTAATCCCATCCTTTATTTTTAGTTTTCTTCTCTTTTTAATAGGCTACTTAGGAAGTATAACCAAACAAGTCATCGTTGAAACGCATCACAAAGAATCCCTTTCGAATAGTTCACAAAACCAAAGTAGTGAGTTCGTGAAAGAAAGGGTTTTACGTCTTTTTAAGGATGATAATATCTTTAAAAATCCGGATCTTCTACTTACAAATATAAGTGACACGCTTCACACGTCAAGCGCTGAAGTTTCAAAATTGATCAATGATGAGTTTAAGACGGACTTTAGTGATTTCGTAAACAAATACAGGATATCAATTGCTAAAGAACTAATCGTCAAAAATATAAATAATGAGTTAACCCTCATAACAATAGCTGCTGAATCTGGTTTTGGCTCGTTGAATTCATTTATAAGAGTATTCAAGTCTTACGAAGGAATTACCCCGGAAAAATTCAAGGAGATTAGTCGCCAGAGAAAGTCTCCTTTAAAGTAAGGACTATATCAATTTTTTGATCAAAAAAAACCCGCAGATGTTACTCTGCGGGTTTTGTGATTTAATAAAGCTTACTTCTTTACTGGAGCTACTTCTTTTTTAACTTTTTTACCTTTAACAGTTGGTTTTACAGGAGTGGTAGCTGGAGCAGTAGCTGCCTTTGCTGGAGCTGCTTTTTCAGTTTTTGCAGGAGCTTTTTTAACTTCTTTTTTCTTGTCCTGTGCGTTAACAGAAACTAAACCTAATACAAATAAGAAACTTAATGCGAGAACTAACTTTTTCATAATAGAAAATTTTAAATATTGTTTACGGATCAAATGTATTCTTCCGACTATGAAGGAATCATGAAGATTTAAGCGGATGAAAAATAATTAACATTCCTTAACATTAAACTGAATTTTAAACACAGATCCCTCCCCTTTTACCGATTTAACATCAATCGATGCATTGTGAAAGCGAACAATACTGCTCACAATAGATAGTCCTAATCCATGACCTTCGCCGGAAGCCGGATCAGCTCTTTTAAAACGATCGAAGACACTCTCGATTTGATCCTTGTCGATTCCTATTCCGTTATCGCTTATTTCGATACAGAAGTTGCATCCGGTCGTAAAGGCAGAAATGTGTATCCACCCTCCTTCATTATTGTATTTAATTGCATTGCTAACAAGATTAAATATCAGAATGTACAACAGTGATTTATTTACATTTGGCAGTAAATCGGATGGATTGATCTGGTTCTCAATTGTGATATTCTTCATTTCTGCTCGATCTTCAATATTCAAAATGATCTCTTCAACAACTTCACGGACCACAACCGTCTCATTTTTTGAAAATTGATCATTTTCAATTCGCGCAATCAAAAGCAAAGCCTTTATAATTTGTTGCAACCGATTCAAATGATTCTGCTGATCCATCACGTTTGAAACAAACTGTTCAGGTAAATTACCACTGGTCAACAGATTCTCAAGCTTACTTTGCATAATCGAAATTGGAGTAAATAGCTCATGCGAAACATCTGCGGTAAATTTCTTTTGGTTCTTAAGAATGGCCGTAACTTTATGCATAAGTTCATTCAGCGCATTGTTCAAATAAACAAAATCAGATGTCGAACTACCCAACTCTGAATAGTCATAAGTCTCGGGATTTGTTATTGTTTTCAACTTAGGTATTATCATCCGGTTAAGCGGATACAACAAATATTTATTGATCCCGATATCAAATAAAATCGTGCTTAGAAGCACTAAAAGAATTATTGATATTGAGATATTTTTCATTGTTCTGTTCAAAGCATTAATTAGCTGAATATTTTTACCGATTTCAAGGATATAGTGTTGGTTATCAACATCGAAAGAGTAGTTAAGAATGCGATAATCAAATTCTTCGTCTTCAATTATTCTGGCTTCTTCAGAAAACACAGTCTTCCCTTCGCCTTTATTTGTATTCAGATCAATGGTTATATATTCATCCTTAAGTATATTGTAACTGGCAAAAGCACTGTCCTTTTCAATATTTAAGAACGAATTAATACCAATTTTAGCAACATTGGCCATCGTCTTTTCTTTCATCTTGATAAGGGCGCGATCGGTATGCTGCAAAGCTTGTCTATCGATAACTTTATGTAGGAGGATCAGCAAAATAAAGAATATTACTATTTTGGAAAGAGCACCTATCAATGCCAGTTTTAGTTCAAGTCTCATTTCTTAAAATTGCTTTAATTTATTACACTAATTTGTGAGATATTACTATTTTTTCGATTAGGTTTGAATCGTCAAATTTCATGAATTATTTTGAATTATGCACGTACTAATTGTTGAAGACGAGATCCCACTCGCCAACGAAGTTAAAAACTATCTTGAGAAAGAGGGATTTTCGTGTGAAGAGGCACATACAGGTAAGATCGCGTCGGATAAACTTTTCTCTAATGAGTACGATTTGCTTTTGCTTGATTTGGGGCTTCCCGATTATGACGGTATCGATTTGCTAAAAGAATCGATTGCCAACAATAGCAATACAGCAGTGATTATACTTTCGGCCAGAAGTGCATTAGAGGATCGTATCAAAGGGCTAAACGTAGGAGCCGATGATTACCTGCCAAAACCGTTTTCTCTGCTTGAATTAAAATCGCGTATCATGGCTGTTTTGCGGCGCAAACATGGAATCAGGGTGAATATCATTCTTATCAATGGGTTGGAAATCGACATGGATAAGCGCCTTGTCTCATCAGGTGGAAATACAATAACCCTCACCCGCAAAGAGTACGATATTTTAAGCTTCCTGATCCTGAATAAAAACAGAGTCGTTACCCGTCTTCAGATTTCAGAACACATCTGGGGCGACATTATCGAGGAAAATTACAATTCGAATTATATCGATGTCCACATTAAAAATCTGCGTAAGAAACTCTCAGAATTTATTGAAGGGGATTTTCTGGAAACGGTGAGGGGAATCGGATTTCAGTTTGTCGAAATCAACCCGATGCAATAAGACGCAGAGACTGAGTGAGGGAGTGACATGGAGACCCGGAGAATTTGCTAATGGGAGAAAATCATTGTTAATGCGCTTCATCTTCGAGAAATTTTCCCGAGATATGCTTCACCGGAAACCAAGCTGCCACAAATCCTATCAAAACGACAGAAAAAAAGATAAGCAAAATATCAAGCGGGATGATTGTCATCGGGTAAGCATCAATAATAAATGAACCGCCACCGCCCTGAAGTTTAACAAATCCAAAAACAATTTGCGCCTGGCAGATTGCAAGCCCGGCAATGGTACCAATCACCGCCCCAAGGATTGAAACTGACCATCCTTCGAAAAGAAAAATATTACGGATCAGCGGTTTGTCAGCCCCCATACTCTGTAATATCCCAATATCTTCCTTCTTGTCGATTATTAACATCGTGAGTGAACCTACGATATTGAAAGAGGCGATTATGAGTATAAGTATCAGAATCAGGTAAACCGCATATTTTTCGCCTTGCATTGTTTTATAAAGGTAGTCGTGTTGCTGGTAGCGGTTTTTCACCACAAAACGACTTCCCAGTTGTGCAGTGATCGCTTTCTGAACCGTTTTCACGGATGCTCCATCCTTTAATTTCAGCTCAACCGAATTAACCTTTTCATCCATTTCAAAAATTTCGCGCGCAAATGCAATAGGAACAATAATATACTTAGAATCAATTTCCTGCTGTACAGAAAAAATGCCCGAAGGATAGATGTGGCCCTGATTAAAGCTACCTTCCATCGTCAAACCCGAACTCCTCCCCTTTTGCGGCACATAAATACTGATCGGATTGATCAGATTAACCCCCAATGAAAGGTAATAGGCAACGCCCTGCCCAATAACAGCATACTGATCGTTTCCCGCTTTCAGTATAAACTCGCCATCAACAATCATTGTGTCGAGTCCGGTCATTTGACTGTAATCATCGCTTACTCCCTTAATCGTAGCAAGCACCTGCCTGTTTTCGTACCGGAGAAGTGCGTTATCCTCGATCACTTCAGTAAAAAACAGGACATCTTTCATCTTACGAATCTCGTTAAACGTCTGATTATTTGATTCAAAACTTTTGCCTTCAACAAGGGTTATTTTAAGATCGGGATCGAAAGATGAAAAAAGTGATTTTATAAGGCTATCGAAACCATTGAAACCCGAAAGTCCGATAATCAGACCCATCGTTCCGATTGCCATTCCTGCTACTGAAATAGCCGAGATGATATTGATCAGATTCGTTCTCTTTTTCGAGAAGAGGTATCTTTTCGCTATATAAAAGGAGAGGTTCAATTCTTTCGTGGATTAGTAATCACTTTTTGTATGCTTTCACCAACAATCCTGTCCCTTTTTTATGGCGGAAAATCACGTCAAGGTAATTAAGAACGACACAAAACGGGAATGTAACCAGGTAATAAAAAGGGAGCAGGATATAAAATGCTTTCGATTTGCCCAACATCAGAATCGGAAATTTCATCGAAAACTTCCATGAAAGCGATCCCGGGAAACCATAAGTGTAACACACCTCTACATCTGAAAACCCGGCATTGCTAAGTTTTTGGGTAATATCATAGATTCCATATCCGTCACGCACATGTTCTTCAATAAAACCATGAACCTCGTCCTGTTCGTGCTCATGTGTATCTGATCCGCCCTGATCGGACGGTGTTGAAATCAGTAGAACGCCATTATTCCGAAGCGATTTGAAAAAGTTGCTAAAAACCAACTCATCCTCTTCGATGTGTTCCATCACATCGACCGAAAGAATCAGGTCATAACTATAAGGTTCAACGTATTGTGTGAGATCAGCATATTCAAAATTCACCCGCTCCTGTAATCCGATTGAACTAAAAAACTGGTTACAATCCTCAATTTGCTCTTGCTTTACATCGACTCCTTTAATAATGGAACCGGAAAAAATCCGGCTCATACGGTAGCTGTATTGCCCAAATCCTGAACCTGCATCGAGAACCCTGATTTTTCCCGAAAAGGATTTCTTTTTCAGCGACCTTAATTCGCGGTTAACGTGCCATGCCCTGAGCAGCAGAAGGTCGAGCAACTTGTAAAAAAGCTTTCGCAAAAACGGAGTGCGGTTAAAGACAGCTCCAAGTCTCCTTTTAATCGGATCGTACTCCATAACGAATTTTTCTTATTCAATGATTAGTCAGGATTCGAATTAAAATTTCATTTCAAAAGTTTATCAATCTTTTCAATATAATCGAGACTGTCATCCAGATAAAATTCAAGTTCAGGAACATGGCGTAACTGGAACCGAACAATATTACCAAGATCCCCTCTTAATTTACTTTTATGAAGCTTAATACCAGCTAAAACCTGGGCCGCTCCTTCCGAAGGAAAAATACTTAAGTAGCACTTTGCCTGCGACATATCGCGTGTAACCCTTACCGTTGTCAGGGAGAGTATCCTCCCCTTCGCCAAAATATTGGTATCGCGTCGTAAAAGCTCACTCAACTCTTTTTGAATCAGCCTTCCGATTTTATTTTGTCTTGTTGTATATTCTTCCATCTTTTCTTGTATTTGCTACAAAAATAAATAAAATCAGCGGGTTCTGGAGATTCGGAAATATCTTTCCCTGTAAACCCTACCTTTGTACCCGGTCGAAAATTCGAAAAAGCAGATCAATTAGATGAGGAAAGAAATTAAAAAAGCAGATTCTCCGATATATTCATTTCCGCCATTTGCAGATGCACAAAGTAAGGTATTGATCCTCGGTACGATGCCAGGAAAAGAATCGCTACGGATGAATTTCTATTATGCTCATCCACAAAATGCATTTTGGAAGATCCTGTTCGAAGTGCATAAGGTGCCATTTTCGGCAGACAATCAGGACAAAATAAACCTGCTGCTCCAAAATGGTATTGCCATATGGGATGTTCTGAGAATTTGTGAACGAAAATCAAGTCTTGACAACGATATCAAAATGGAGGAACCCAATGATCTACAAGTATTTCTGTCAACACATCCTGGCATTTCAAAAATATTTCTAAACGGGAAAGGTGCTGCCAGGTATTTTAATAAGTATTTTGCGGACATTAGTTTGCCATTCCAGATCCTTCCTTCAACCAGTCCCGCACACGCTGTAAAATGGGAGCAGAAACTGGCAATCTGGCAGGCAATAAAACCGCCTGACATAAATAATGCCGGAATTCTTTAAAAAAGTGGTGTTTAATATCTTTTTAATATCTTTGACTGAAAGAAAAATTAAAATTCAACATAATGAAGAAAAACGAATTCAAGCTCAAAACAGTACAATTAAAAGAGATTGCCCACAATCTCGAAGACAAAATTGAGAACGGACTTAAGAATGACAACACAGAAGTAAAAAGTATCCCGACCTACATTCACCCACTTTCTTGCGGAGCAGAAGGTCAGGCTGTTGTATTAGACTGGGGCGGAACAAATTATCGCGCGGCGGTAATTAATTTTGCTGGCGGAGTTGCCAATATTTCCCCAAAGAAAGCGGGAAGTATAGATCTCTCGGCTAATACCACAAAAGGTTTTTCGCAGGAGGACCTTATTGCCAGACAATCTGAATTTGTAAATGAAATCGAACTTCCTGCAAAAGCTCCTATCGGTTACTGTTTCTCATATCCGGCTGATTGCATGCCCAATGGTGATGCCGAACTGATCAGATGGACCAAGGGGATCGATATTAAAGAGATGATTGGAAATCCTGTTGGGAAACCACTGCTTGACCAACTTAACAAAGCCGGAAAAACAGAGTTCACAAGAATCAAAGTAATAAACGACACTGTTGCAAGTCTTTTCGCAGGATTAACAAATCCAAATTTTGATGCCTATATCGGGTTGATCGTTGGGACAGGAACAAACATGGCTGCTTTCATTAACGCCGACAGAATTCCAAAAATTGATGCCAGTCTCAACTGGCAAGGTCTTACCCCTGTAAACCTTGAATCGGGTAATTTCAATCCACCGCATCTGACAAAATACGACGATTTGGTTGATGAAAAATCGGCGAATAAAGGATCGCAGCGTTTTGAAAAAGCGGTTTCCGGAATGTACATCGGACAAATCCTACGGGAAGCATTTCCTGAAGATGAATTTGATGAACATACAGATGGAAAAGCACTTACTGATATTATTAATTCGGCTGATCAACATAAGAGAAAACACGTAAAAACGGCAATAGCCATTTACAAAAGATCAGCCAAACTGGTTGCTGCCTCGCTTGCCGGATTAATCGACATGCTGATCGTTCATGACAAGACAATTAAAAAAGTCAGAATTACAGCCGAAGGCAGTCTTTTTTGGAGTGAAGTAACTGGCTGCAAGAATTATAGCAAAGTAGTAAAAAGAACATTGAAGGAGTTACTCGTCGAAATGGGACACAAAAACGTTAAGGTTAATATTGCCGAAATTGAAAGTGCCAATATGATCGGATCGGGAATTGCAGCTTTGTCATAAATCATTTTTTAAATAAAGAAGGTAGCTATCGTGCTGTCTTCTTTATTTTTAAAAATCCAGGCACAATGCTAAAGGTCGTAAAAAATTGTCCGAATTGCAATGCTGAAATTGAATCAGGTTTTGAAATTTGCTGGAAATGTCAGTACAGTTTTGTTGATCAAAAAGTTATCGAATCCGAAAAATCAGGTTCTGCTCCAACACACTACTATGCTCAAATTCAATGCTTGAGATGTGCTGTACCCATGTCGTTTGCTGGTGTTCACGAATTTCATGAAGGGACGCGATGGGGAGCTTTTGGCGATCTTTTTGAACTTTTTGTCAATAAAGATTCCTTCGACCTGTTTGTTTGTCCACAATGTAGTAAAGTTGAGTTTTTCATTTCCGTACCCCGGAAAAACGAGGATAATGTGCATCAAAGCAGTTGATTGAACTTCCGCTTTATCCATCTTGCATCCTTGAAACTTAACCCTCCTGAAGTTTTATCATTCTACTCAATACATGGATTCTCCGATCAATCCATTATCTTTGAATCCTAATGGTCGATTTCTTTTATCAATACGGCTTATTCGGACTTTTTATTGCAGGTTTTCTTTCGGGTTCCATCTTCCCTTTTAATTCAGAGGCGGTTCTGTCCTTGTTGATTTACTCGGGATTCGATGTTGTAAGTTCGTTGATAGCCGCAACAGCCGGAAATACATTGGGAGGAATATCCATCTATTACTTGGGATATCTTGGAAAAATGGAATGGATTGAAAAGTATGCAAAGGTAAAAAAGGAGAAAATTCATGCAATACATCCAAAGTTACAGAAGTTTGGTGCTTTAGCTGCAACGCTTTCATTTGTTCCGATCGTGGGTGATATCGTAATACTTGCATTCGGATTCTTTCGTATCTCGCCGTTTCTGACCATTTTTTTTATGACCATCGGTAAAATTGCCCGGTACCTGACCGTGATCGGTTTGATGAAAACAGTGATGTAAGTTGAAATTAAATCAGTTAATATGAGAGTTGTTATCCAGCGGGTATCTGAAGCTTCTGTATCGATTAACGAAGTACTAATTTCTTCCATTCAACAAGGTCTGCTTTTACTGGCCAGCTTCGAAATTGCCGACACCAATGAAGACCTCGATTGGACCTGCAAAAAAATTACTCATTTACGGGTTTTTGATGATCTTCAGGGAGTAATGAACTTATCAGTTAAAGACATTGAAGGTGATATTCTTGCAGTTAGTCAGTTCACGCTCCATGCCAAAACTAAAAAGGGAAACCGTCCTTCGTACATCAACGCTGCTGCTCCCGAAATTTCAATTCCGCTTTATAACCAATTTGTAGAAACTTTATCCCAAAATCTTGGTACAAAAGTTAAGACCGGTGTATTTGGTGCTCACATGATTGTAAGACTTATTAACGACGGACCAGTTACTATTATCATCGATTCAAAAAACAAAGATTTTTAAAATGAGTTTCTCCTTTCAGTGTGTGAATTCTTAAAAACAAAAAATTCTTCTGATGAATGAGAATATTACAATCAGGGATGCACAATCGGAAGTCCATACCTGGATCACAAAATACGGCGTCCGATACTTTAGCGAGCTGACGAATATGGCCATACTTACCGAAGAGGTTGGAGAAGTGGCCAGGATTATTGCCCGGAAATATGGCGATCAATCTCTTAAAGCAAATGAGAAGGATTGCAATCTTGCCGACGAACTGGCCGATGTCCTTTGGGTAATCATCTGTCTGGCTAACCAAACCGGGATTGATCTCACAGATGCATTTATGAAAAACGTGGAGAAAAAAACGGAGCGCGATCAACTTCGTCATTTAAATAACGATAAATTATTTGCTTAAATCTTAATACGATAAAACTATGAAATGGCTTTTGAGTAATGTTGACCGGGAGTTCCCGGATGGAGAAGTAGAACAGGCTGTCGCTGATATTGTTGAAAAATCGAAAGAATTGAAAAGCCGCGAATGGTATGAACTGGCCCTTTCATGCATTGATCTGACCACGTTGAATTCAACAGATAATCATATTCAGGGTGAAAAATTTGCACGTAAAGTATCTGTGTTTCAAGATGAATTTCCAGGATTACCTAATGTTGCCGCTATTTGTGTCTATCCCACGATAATTGAATCGGTTAAAAAAAATCTTCTGGTCCCGGGCGTAAAGCTGGCATCCGTTTGTGCGGGATTTCCATCATCGCAGACTTTTTTAGACATCAAAGTGATGGAAACCAAAATGGCAATAGAGAAAGGGGCAACAGAAATTGATATCGTGCTGAATTTAGGAGATTTTCTTGCTGACGATTATCCTGCTGTAATACAGGAAATTTCAATATTGAAGAGTGTGTGTGGTGAAGCTCATTTGAAAGTAATTCTAGAAACCGGGGCATTGAAGAGTCATGCGAAAATCTGGAAAGCTTCTCTTTTGGCGATGCAGGCCGGTGCCGATTTCATTAAAACCTCGACAGGAAAGTTAGAGCCCGCCGCCACCCCCCAGGCCGCTTTTGTAATGTGCAGTGCCATTAAAAACTACTACGAAAAAACAAAGAAGAAGATTGGCTTTAAAGCAGCAGGTGGAATTGTTACGCCCGCCGACGCGCTTATATATATTGCGATTGTAAAAGAAGTGCTTGGCAATAAATGGCTGAATAACAAACTATTCCGGATCGGAGCAAGCCGATTGGCAAACAACCTGCTCACATCGATCAAAGGCGAAAACGTGGTGTATTTTTGATTTCTAAATCAAATTTGGTGGTTAACCCTGAAAGGGCTGTCAACTAAAAATTGATAGCCCTTTTTAATTAACCCGCGAGGTAATGTAATTGACATACTCGATTAAAGCAGATTTTACTTCAGAGTCAGGGTAAGCAATTAGTTGTGCAATTGCCTTTTCATTAAAACCCAACATCACTTCCTCTGCATATTTAAAGCCACCATGAGTCTCCACAAAATCGCCCACTTCGCGAATATCTGCGGCCGATTTTGATCGTTTCCTTACAATTTTGAGAATATGTGATTTATCAGCGCTGCTCGCTTTGTTTAGCGCATGGAGCAAAGGAAGGGTAATTTTCTTTTCACGGAGATCATTTCCTGTAGGTTTTCCAATCAGGTTCGATTTTTGGTAGTCAAACAAGTCGTCTTTAATCTGGAAAGCCATTCCGGCCAATTCGCCGAAAAGGCGCATTCGTTCAATCACCTCACTGTCTGTTGTTACAGAACAAGTTCCTACCGCTGCACTTGTAGCAAGTAGTGAAGCCGTTTTCTTTCTGATAATCTCAAAATAGATCTCTTCGGTAATATCAAGTTTGCGGGCTTTCTCAATCTGAAGAATTTCGCCTTCACTCATATCACGAACGGCTGTGCAAATGTGATCCAAAATATCGTAATCGCGGTGTTCAATCGACCAAAGCAGCCCTTTTGCCAGGATGAAATCACCGACAAGCACAGCAATTTTATTCTTCCAGACCGCATTTACAGAAAAGAATCCACGTCGTTGATATGAATCATCAACAACATCGTCGTGAACAAGTGTTGCGGTGTGTAATAACTCGATGGTTAGTGCGGCATGATAGGTCCGTTCATTAAAAGTGCCGTTCAACTTAGCAGCCAGAAAAACCATCATCGGACGCATCTGTTTCCCCTTTCGGCGAAGGATGTAATTGATAATGGTACTTAACAGTGGCAAATCACTCTTAGTCGCTTTTTGGAAATAAGGTTCAAATTTAATAAGCTCCTCTTTGATAGGCGCTACAATCCGTTCTTTAGATGACATTATTTAAAAATTGCATTCTTCCTTTTCATTCTCCTTCCGGCCAAAGGTAAGAATAAATTTTACTTCGACATTATTGTTTTTAGCCATTCTAAATTGCAATCTCAAATTTTGCCGACGACTGACAATTACAAAATTAAAACATTAATTATGAGCATATCACTATGCAGTTTCCTCCGTAATTATGATCAGATTTGATTTTAAAGATTTTCATTTAGCACACTAATAAAATATATATTCATATATTTGCATCATTAATTTGAAAAATCAAAATTTACCACCCAATCACTTTTTTAAACTTCCTAAGATAATGAACTACTCTGAGTTAAATATCGAGAAGTTAACATTAGCTACCGAAATGCTAAAAGCAATTGCTCACCCAATGCGGATTGCAATTGTTGGATATCTTGATGGCGGAGTCAAACTTACCGTCACCGAAATTCATGAACGTCTCGGAATTGAGCAATCAACAACTTCGCACCATCTCGGCATACTTAAAAACAAGGGCGTTCTTAGTTCCAAACGTGATGGCAAAAACACCTATTATTTCTTAAAACATTCGGCGCTGACAGGAATACTCACTTGTATTGAAAAGTGCGGATGCTCAGATTAAATTTTTGATTAATAACATATTATGAGCCGGCAAATATTTTGTCGGCTTTTTTTATTAAATTTTAAGTAGTTTTGATTTGGTCTTAATCCATACATACCATGAACAGATTGTTTTTGCTTGATGCATACGCACTGATTTACCGTTCCTATTTTGCATTCATTAATGCCCCAAGGGTCAACTCCAAAGGACTCAATACCTCAACAATGCTGGGGTTTGTGAATACGCTCGATCAACTCATCAGAAATGAGAAACCGACTCACATTGCGATTGCCTTCGATATGAAAGGCCCCACTTTTCGTCATGATATGTTTCCGTCTTACAAGGCTCAGCGCGAAGAAATGCCGGAAGATATCCGAAAAGCAATCCCCTACATACGTGAGATTATCAAAGGTTACAAAATTCCGATTCTTGAGAAAGAGGGCTTCGAAGCGGATGATGTGATCGGAACACTGGCGAAAACGGCAGAGAAAGAAGGGTTTCAGGTTTTCATGGTTACTCCTGACAAAGACTATGCACAATTGGTATCCGAGAATATCTTCATGTACAAACCCAAGCGAATGGGCAACGAAATGGAGATCTTAGGCGTTGAACAGGTTTGTGAGAAATTCGAAATAACCAATCCATTGCAGGTAATTGATGTTTTGGGACTTATGGGAGATACATCCGATAACATTCCAGGATGTCCTGGCATTGGGCCAAAAACGGCGATGAAGCTCGTGAGCGAATTTGGCAGTATCGAAGGTGTTTATCAGAATATCAACAAATTAAAAGGAAAACAGAAAGAGAGTCTTGAACAGTTTGAAGACCAGGTCCGGATGTCGCGTAAGCTGGCCACTATCATTCTTGACGTACCTGTCGAATTCAACCAGGAAGAATTGATCATGTGTGATCCGGACTATACCCATTTGCGTGAAATTTTCACCGAACTCGAATTCAGGGCATTGGCTGAAAGAATATTACCTGCCTCAGCAAAAACTGTAGCACCACCTAAACCTGCACCAGAATTTGAACAGGGCACACTTTTCAGTATGCCCGAACAAACCCAGACCGAGTCGGTAAGTATACACGACGATATCCGCTCAACAACTCACTTGTACCATCTAATAAATAATGAAGAGCAAATAAAAGATTTGATTTCCAAATTGGGCGAACAAACAGCCTTTTGTTTCGATACGGAAACAACGGGACTCGATCCGAATTCAGATAAACTGGTTGGATTGTCTTTCTGTTTTAAACCGGGCGAAGCGTTTTACATTCCGGTCCCTGCCGATCAAAATAAAGCGATCGCTACAGTTCAGCTGTTTAAAGCAGTATTTGCCAATGAGAGTATCCTGAAAATCGGTCAGAATATGAAATTCGATATTCTGTTTCTGACGGGATACGGCATCGAAGTCAAGGGCAATTATTTCGATACAATGGTTGCCCATTACCTGATTCAGCCGGAACTTCGTCACAACCTGGATTACCTTTCCGAAATATACCTTGGCTATAAAAAAGTAGCTACTGAAGAATTGATTGGCAAAAATGGCAAAAATCAGTTGAACATGCGGCAGGTTGATCTGGAGCAAATCAAGGAATATGCCTGTGAGGATGCGGATATTACATTTCAGTTGATGCCATTGCTGGATGCCGAATTAAACAAGGCCACCGTAAAAAATCTGTTTACGGATGTTGAAATGCCTTTATTAAAAGTGCTGGTTCAAATGGAATTAGCGGGATTAAGAATAGATCCAAAAGTTCTTGACGATTATGCTGTGACATTGCGGGCACAAATTGTCGAACTCGAAAATAACGTCATCGAACTGGCTGGCGAACACTTCAACATTTCATCACCAAAACAGCTCGGATACATTCTTTTCGACAAGCTGATGCTTGATCCTAAAGCGAAGAAGACCAAAACAAAGCAATATTCTACGGGTGAAGAAATATTGGTAAATTTAGTGGATAAACACCCCATCATCAACATGATACTGGAGCACCGGGGATTAAAAAAATTGCTGTCAACTTACGTTGAAGCACTTCCCAGGCTGATTAATCAGAAAACCGGCAAGATACACTCTTCGTTCAATCAGACGATTGCCGCAACCGGACGACTTAGTTCCACAAATCCAAATCTTCAGAATATACCCATCCGGACCGAAAACGGACGCGAAATACGCAAGGCCTTTATCCCGAGCGACGATGAGCACACCTTTTTGTCAGCTGACTACTCGCAAATAGAACTTCGTATTATGGCGGCAGTTTCGGGCGACGAAGTAATGACCACCGCTTTCAGCAACGGCGAAGATATTCATGCTGCTACAGCATCGAAGATTTTCGGAATACCAATCAGCGAAGTGACCTCTGATATGCGTCGCAAAGCAAAAACCGCCAATTTCGGAATCTTATACGGAATCTCGGCATTTGGTCTGGCTCAACGACTGAATATTCCAAGGGGTGAGGCGAAACAGCTGATCGATGACTATTTTGCCAACTTTTCGATGGTAAAGGATTATATGGACAGCCAGTTGGTACTTGCCCGCGAAAGAGGTTACGTTGAAACAATTATGGGGAGGAAACGCTACCTGAGCGACATTAATTCTGCCAATGGTTCGGTAAGAGCTTTTGCCGAGCGAAACGCAATTAATGCCCCTATTCAGGGTTCAGCAGCTGATATTATTAAAGTCGCTATGATCAACATTAACAAGCGATTCGACGAGAAAGGATTTCAATCAAAGATGATCCTTCAGGTACATGACGAACTAAACTTTGATGTCTTGAAAACTGAACTTGAAGAGGTAAAAAAGGTGGTGAAATACGAAATGGAAAACGCCGTGAAATTAGCCGTTCCGCTCGAAGTAGAAATGGATGCTGCCGAAAATTGGTTACTTGCTCATTGATTTGATGTTGTAAAACATGAAATCATTTCATTAGGTGAATAAAAAAACGAACTATGTTTGCAGAACGGATCAGAACAGATATTTTGCTATGGCAGAACAAGCCAATGTGTTAAAAAATCCATTTCACGGTTCTAATTTCTATTTTTATTAATCACAATAATCCTCAGTATCCCATTCGTTTTCTTGATGAGGATTAAGTTACTACTTCGTATTGAACCAATTTAGAACATGAATATTAAAGATTTTATTAATCGGGCAAAGAACAGGTCTAAGTCCAAAATCTGGATAATGACTTTCGGAGCTTTGCTCGGCCTGGCCATTCTCGCGACCCTCAATAAGGTATCCTCATACACTTCCACCGATAAATACTGCATGTCGTGCCACGTTCATCCCTGGGCCGAAGAGACCTGGAAGTTGTCGTCGCACCACAATAACAGGACCGGTGTCACAGTCCATTGCGTTGAGTGCCATTTGCCACCTCAAGGTGAAGGTTACCTGCTTGCAAAAGCGAAGCATGGAGCAAAAGATGTTTATGGCAAATTGTTCAAGGACAGCGCCAAGATCAATTGGGAAGCCAAAAAAATGCTTGAAAATGCAAAAGGTTTTACCTACGAGGCATCATGCATTAAATGCCACCAGAATCTTTTCCCTGTAACGCTTTCTGTGAATGGAAGTAATGCGCATCTGGCATATATAAATACGAAAGAAGAGCCAAAACCCAATTGCATCAATTGCCACCTGAATGTAGGTCACTTCGACAAAAATGTGAAACACGAACACAATACAAACTTTGGAGTTGATGCAGCAGCAAGCAAGGAACTATTTACAGCAGCAACCAAGGTCGAAAAGTTTGTAAATTTCACGGAGAAAATTCCTGGTACCACAGTTGCCTTCGAAATGGTAGCGATACCTGAAGGAACATTCAATATGGGAAGTCCGGATGATGAACAACTTCGCAAACCCGATGAAGGTCCGGTCCGAAAGGTGAAACTTTCGAAATTCTGGATGGGTAAAGTTGAAGTTTCGTGGAACGAATACCTCGCCTTCTTTCAGGCCACAGGGTCTCAGGGACGGACTGAAGGACAAGTTCTTAAAAATAAGAATGTCGATGCGATAACTGGGCCGACACCCCCATGGGGTGCTCCCGATCAGGGTTGGGGCAAAGGAACAAAACCGGCGATCACAATGTCGTGGCGTGCCGCAAACACCTATTGTAAGTGGTTAACGAAAGTAACAGGAAAGAAATACCGTTTACCAACCGAAGCCGAATGGGAATATGCCTGCCGTGGGAATACAACAACCCCCTATTTCTTTGAGGGTTATCCTAAACAATTCACATCAAAAGGAATCTTCAAGAAAATATTCGGACGTGATACCACAACAATCAGTTCTCACATTGTCTACACCGAAAACAGCTTATCAAGGACAAAAGATCCTTCGGTAATGATGGCAAATCCTTTTGGATTGAAGAACATGGCTGGCAATGTTGCTGAATTTTGTTCAGATTATTATGCACCCGACACTTACAGTAAAAGAAGAAGAGAGATTGAAAATCCTATCGGACCTCAATCGGGTGAAGAGCATGTGATCAGAGGGGGCTCGTTTAAAAGCGATGCCAAAGATGTGAGAAGTGCTGCAAGAGATTTCACCAAGACAAAGGCTTGGCTGGTTACTGACCCGCAGATGCCCAAGAGTGTCTGGTGGTATTCCGATTGCATTGATAATGGATTCAGGGTTGTGTGTGAGGCAGATAGTATTGTTGGGAAATAAAAAAAGAACATCATAATGAAAAACGAGTCAAAAAATATCAACAGAAGGAAATTTTTAGGCGTCGGTGTACTGGCAGGTATTACGGTTGCCGGTGCCGGAGCTATCCTTTCATCCTGTAAAAAAGAGATAACCAACGAAGCATTGGGACTTCCCCCAATTCTTAAAGGAGCACCTAAAGGGCGGAAGCTTCGTGCGGGTCTTGTTGGTTGCGGAAACCGCGGAACCGGAGCTGCAATAAACTTTATCAGCGCAGGTCCTGACCTCGAAATCATTGCACTCGCCGATGTATTTCAGGATAAGGTCGATGGTTGTCGGGAGCGGTTTGCAGGTTTCAAAATGCCGATTCCATCAGAAAACTGTTTTACAGGTTTTGATGCTTACAAAAAACTGATGGCGATTCCTGAAATTGATGTTGTTATACTGGCAACTCCGCCTCAGTTTCGCCCGGAACATTTCCTTGAAGCCGTTACCAATAAAAAACATGTTTTCCTCGAAAAACCGGTCTGTGTCGATCCCGTCGGTGCCCGGTTAATGATCGCCACAGCTAAAAAAGCAGAAGCCCTCGGACTTTGCGTTGTGACAGGTACACAACGGCGACATCAGGAAGATTACATCGAAACTTATAAACAGGTGGCCAATGGCGCCATCGGCAAATTAACTTCAGCCAAAGCATTCTGGAACCAGGAGCATGTTTGGTTCCGCACACGCGAAGAGGGATGGAACGATATGGAGTACATGATCCGCAACTGGAACAACTTTTGCTGGCTCTGCGGTGACCATATTCTCGACACACATGTTCACAACATCGACGTCATCAATTGGTTCATGGGTAAATATCCTGAAAAGGCAGTTGGATATGGCGGTCGTGCCCGCAGGGTAACCGGCGACCAGTATGACTTTTTCAGCATCGATTTCGATTACGGCAATGGCGTAAGCTCACATAGCATGTGCCGCCAGGTCGATAGCTGCGCCAATGGAACTGGTGAAATCATCAATGGAACAGAAGGATATACCAATTGTGTTAACACGATCTGGAACCTCGATGGAACCGTAAAGTGGCAGTTTGAATATCCGAAGGACGAGAATGGCAATCCGATGAACCAGCTGAAAATTCCGGCCTATGTACAGGAACACATGCACCTTGTGTATGCGATCAGAACAGGCAAATATGTGAACGAAGCAGAACGGACGGCTTTGTCAACGCTTACCGCGATCATGGGACGCACGGCAGCCTATACCGGACAGCAGGTAACCTGGGATGCCATTATGAAATCAGATATGGATCTTGGTCCGACCAAAATAGAATTTGGTCCTGTTGACATGGTTTTTGAAACGCCAATTCCGGGAACACCCGTAAACGTATAGATATCAACAACTAATATTAACAACTAAAATTAATCGCAATGTTTGACAAATCGACCAGAAGAGATTTTCTGAAACGATCTGCGACCGTAGCAACCGGTGCATTGATCCTCCCGCAGATCATCCCTTCAACTGCCTTGGGCATGGGAGGTAAACTTCCTCCAAGTGACAGGATTGTAATGGGAGCTATCGGAACCGGTTCGCAGGGAACCAGTAACATGAGAGACTTTTTGAAACTTAAAAATCAGGTTCAGTTTGTTGCCGTATGTGATGTTGACTCGAATCATTCAGCTAAAGCAAAAGGTTACGCCGACGAAGCCAACAAAAACAAAGATTGCCGTGTCTATGGCGATTATCGGGAGTTCCTTGAAAAAGAGAAACTGGATGCCGTATCGATTGCGCTGCCAGACCACTGGCATGGAATTATTTACAGTGCTGCAGCGAATAAAAAATTGGATGTTTATGGTGAAAAACCGATCTGCCGGACCATTGAGGACGGTCGGACAATCGTCGATGCGGTTAAAAAGAACAATATTATCTGGCAGACAGGCAGCTGGCAACGCTCTCAGCCTAATTTCCATCATGCAGTTGAATTGGTTCGAAATGGCAGAATTGGAAAAATAAAAACAATTGAAGTAGGATTACCAAATGGAAGTAAAGGGATTGGAACTCCACCCGTCATAGATGTACCTGCTGAACTCAACTGGGAAATGTGGCTCGGACCAGCACTTAAAGTTCCCTACCGGGGCGTAAGTCATTGGAACTGGCGTTGGATCCTCGATTATTCAGGTGGACAGCTCACCGACTGGGCTGGTCACCATATTGATATTGCCAACTGGGGCGCAGAACTTGAAAGGACTGGCCCTGTTGAAATTTCGGGAGAGGGCGTTTATCCAAGGGATGGTATTTATAACGTTCCTGTTGAATACGATTTTCTCTGCAAATATGCCAATGGCATCGAAATGCGCGTAGCCAATAGTTCACGGCTGGTTCATGGCGGTGGTGCAACCTGGTATGGTGAAAAAGGTTGGATTAATGTTGACCGCGGCAGGCTGGAAGCTTCCGATCCAAAAATTCTTCAGGAAGTAATTGGCGCTAACGAGATACAGATCTATAAAAGTGAAAACCATTGGCAGAACTTTATCGATTGCGTCCGTTCCCGAAAGGAAACCATCGCACCAATTGAAGTGGCCTACCGTGCAATTTCAGTTGCCTTACTGGGCGAAATCGCGATGACAACCGGGCAGAAAATTCAGTGGGATCCTGAAAAACAGGAGATCATCGGAAATCCGATGGCAAGTCGTTTATTGACTCGTCCTTATCGTCAACCCTGGAGCTTACCAACTATTTAATCTGATATCAAAATGAAGAAGCAATATCTGTTTATATTTGTTTGTGCCGGACTTTTAGCCATTTTTAATTCATGCCAGCAAGGTGCAAGCCAGAAAAGTGCCGAATACAAGGCTCTAATCGTTACCGGACAAAATAACCATAACTGGAAAGCCAGTTCACCAATCTTAAAACAATTGCTCGAACAGACAGGTCTGTTCACCGCCGACATTGTCAAATCTCCCGATAAAGGGGGAGACATGAATTCGTTCAATCCCGATTTCGCAAAATACAACGTTGTCGTTATCGACTACAATGGCGATTCATGGTCGGACAAAACAAAAACTGCCTTTGTTGATTA
>JANXZJ010000126.1 GCA_025355585.1 Mariniphaga sp.
CCGTCGGCTTTAATGCAATTAATATCACCCGGTCCAAGCGTACCTTTGTCAACGGCTGAAGGAGTGATCCAGATATCGCCCTGTTCATCAATGATCGAAACATTTCCGCCTGTGGTAGTGGTCATCCCATTGTGATAGATCCGGCTAATAATCAGCACTATCTGATCACGTGGATGCATCAGGCTGATGTCAAGTAAATTCATAAAATATGTTTTAAGATTTCGCCATTTTACGACGGTAATTTTCGACTTCCCAGTTGTCAATAAAATCTATCTGAGCTTTTGTCATAAATTTCGGACCACCAAAGTTCTCAGACAGATAGCTGATTTTTAATATATTTGAAAACACTTCGAGGACATTCAAAACTGATTTGATATTCTCTTCAACAGCAATAACTCCCTGTCCTTCAATAGCCATAACTTTAGGAAGATAACCATAGGTACACAAATAGCCATCGATTAGTCTTCCGACCGATTCAATTTGCTTTTCATCATTTTTTAATGCCGGAATAAACAGGTAATGAGCCTTGCAATAGACGATATCATCAGGAGTAAAAGCGGTATCCGCTTTTAAAAAGCTTTTTCGGTCTGCCGTGAAATGATGGATCAAACTGCTTTCAATTCCCTTTGCAACAAAAGTTCTAAATTCAGGGTGCATGTGCTGAATCTCATCAATGATTGGAGCCTCAAAAGGTTTTACATCATCAGTCGGTAGGACTTCGTGTATTTTACCAGTAATCTTTTGTATGATTGAGGAATATATTTCATTTATCGCAGGAATTGAATTGGCGGCAACAAACACACCGTGGTTTTCCAGAAATATAATTTGTGGCGCCTTCCCGAATTTCGTAGTAAACCGGACGATTTCAGTTTCCACCTTTTTGAATAGGATATAACCGGGATCTGTATAAGGAATGAAAAGAGCCTGTTCGCCAAATAGTTCAAAACAAATGCTTTCTGCCTTGTTTGAACACATCAGCGCATTGACCAAAGTAGGATGCGTATGAACAACAAATTGATAGTCAATAATCTCATGCATAGAAGTTTCGACGGAAGGTCGATTGCCTCCTGCAGAAACAATTGCATTCGCGAGATCGGCTTTTACTTCAGCCTCACGTTCAGTCGCATCGGAACTATATGTTTTTGTGGAGACAATTTTAAGTTTGGCGCGCGACAGGCATACAAAGCCATTCTCGTCAATTGTTTCTAGTGCAACACCGCTGGCCTTGACCCAGATATGGCTTTCATCTTTAAATGACGTATTCCCGCCTCCGGCAATGACAAAAGTTTTGTCTTTACCGTAAAGCCTCGATGTTTCAATTAGTTGTCTAAGATTTTGATCCATACTTTCTTATTATTTCAGTTTTTCATTCTTTAATTCATTGTCCGGAAATCAAAAGTAAATCAAAATTGGGTCAAGCTGTTACAAATAGTGATATTTGATTTACACTATTTGTTATTACCTTTGCCGCTCAAATCGAGTTTAAACTCCGTGTGCTTGAATACCACGTAAAAAACAAGAAAGATGAAAAAGACCGTTTCCGTTTTGTTTATGTTTGCAGGCATACTGTTTGCAATTTGTTTGTTGATATCCAATATCCTGGCCACCAAAATTATTTTGATTGGTCCCTGGGCTGCACCGGCAGGTGTATTGATATTCCCCATTGCATATATCATTAACGATGTGATTGTAGAGGTTTGGGGTTATCAAAAGGCACGGTTAATCATCTGGTCAGGTTTCGCGGTGAATCTTTTGGCTGCTCTTTTCTTTACGCTGGCAATCGTTGTTCCCGCCGCCCCTTTCTGGCAAAACCAGGCTGCATTTTCCACCATTTTAGGAAATACTCCCCGAATTATTGCTGCCAGCCTATTGGCCTATCTTACAGGATCTTTCCTAAATGCTTTTGTAATGAGTAAGGTCAAAATTCTTATGAAGGGAAAAGATTTTTCAGTCAGGGCGATTCTCTCAACTTTGGTTGGCGAAGCCGCCGACTCATTTATTTTTATTTTAATAGCATTTGCCGGAAACCTCCCGTTTAATATTCTAATTGGAATGATCTTCACCCAGGCAACCATTAAAACGGTCTATGAGATTGTGATTCTTCCATTTACAATCGTAGTTGTAAAATGGGTCAAGAAAGTTGAAGGTGTCGATACGTTTGACGAGTCAATTTCATACAATCCTTTTTCGATTAATCAAATCTGATATATATGCCTAAAGCATTGGTGGTTTATTCAGGCGGTCAGGATTCGACAACCTGTCTTTTCTGGGCAAAGAAACATTTTGACGAAATTGTGGCGATTGCATTTGACTATGGACAGCGACATATTGTTGAACTTGACGCCGCTAAAAAGATTGCGTCGGAAGCAGGTGTCCGGCTGAACATCTTTAAGATTAATCTATTGAGTGAGGTGTCGCATAATTCATTAACAGATAACGCGATGGAGGTTGAAACAAATCAGCCCGATCACCGCCCGCCCAATACGTTGGTTGAAGGAAGAAATATGCTTTTTCTGACTTATGCCGCCATATTTGCGAAGGCGAATGGCATCAGCGACATCATCACGGGTGTCGGACAGGCCGATTACAGCGGATATCCCGATTGCCGGAATGAATTTATACTGTCTCTCAATCAAACGCTAAATCTATCAATGGATTTCGAGTACCATATCCATACCCCTTTGATGTGGCTCGACAAATCTGAAATCTGGCAGATGGCAGATGAACTTGGCGTATTTGAAATCGTGCGGGATCAGACGATCACATGTTATCACGGGATTCCAGGAGAAGGTTGCGGAACCTGTCCGTCATGCAAATTACGAAACAGGGGATTGTTAAAATATTTAAAATCAAAGGATAATGAATGATTTAAAAAGTTTGGGAAAGTCAACCGGATATGAATTCAGCTATTCGCCACAAGTACTGGAAACCTTTGAAAACCGGCATCCCGGAAACGACTATTGGGTTAAATTCAATTGTCCGGAGTTCACTTCATTGTGTCCGATTACGGGTCAGCCCGATTTTGCCGCCATTTATATCAGCTATATACCCGATGTGAAAATGGTTGAAAGTAAAAGTTTGAAGCTCTATCTTTTCAGTTTCAGGAACCATGGTGGATTCCATGAAGATTGCGTTAATATCATCATGAAAGACCTGATCAAACTCATGGAGCCAAGGTATATCGAAGTTTGGGGGAAATTCACACCCCGTGGCGGAATCAGCATCGATCCGTATTGCAATTATGGGAAACCTGAAACCAAATTTGTGACGATGGCTGAATTTAGGTTGATGAATCACGACCTTTATCCGGAGAAGGTGGATAACCGATAAAAAAATAGAGACAAAGCAATGCCTTGTCTCTACAACTCTTTCTTATTGAGTGAAATAAACTATCCCTTCTTTACTTTTTTGACTCCATAAACGGCGCTTCCGCCCAATTCCTCTTCGATGCGGAGCAATTGATTGTATTTTGCGATCCGGTCAGTACGGCTCAACGAACCGGTTTTGATCTGTCCGCTATTTGTTGCAACAGCGATATCAGCGATTGTTGTATCTTCAGTTTCTCCTGAACGATGTGAAGTAACACTTGTGTAACCTGCACGATGGGCCATTTCGATGGCGTCAAGTGTTTCTGTCAGTGTACCAATTTGATTTACTTTAATCAGAATAGAATTGGCCGCGCCTAATTCAATCCCTTTCTTCAGGTATTCAACATTGGTTACAAACAAGTCATCACCAACCAACTGGCATTTATCACCAATCTTTTTGGTAAGCATAACCCAACCTTCCCAGTCATTCTGATCAAAACCGTCCTCAACAGAGTCGATTGGAAAATTAGCAACGAGGCTGGCCAAAAAATCAACCTGCTGTTCGCGGGTTCTTTTTGCACCATTTGCGCCTTCGAATTTGGCGTAGTTATAAATACCATTTTCGTAAAATTCGGAAGCGGCACAATCCAATCCGATTGAAACATCACCGCCATCTTCGGCTCGTCCAGGTTTGTAACCTGCTTTTTTAATTGCGTCGATGATGCAGTTTAAAGCATCTTCGGTTCCGGCAAGAGCAGGTGCAAAACCACCTTCGTCGCCAACAGCGGTACTGAGGTTCCGATCGTGAAGCACTTTTTTAAGGCTATGAAATACTTCAGCACCCATTCGAAGTCCTTCGCGGAACGAAGTTGCCCCAATTGGGCGAATCATGAATTCCTGGAATGCAATCGGGGCGTCAGAATGCGAACCGCCATTGATGATATTCATCATCGGAACAGGCAATGTTTTGGCATTTGTTCCTCCTATGTACCGATAAAGAGGCATATCAAGATAAGCAGCGGCAGCTTTGGCAACAGCCAGTGATACACCCAGAATGGCGTTTGCGCCAAGATTCGATTTTGTTTTTGTGCCATCAAGTTCGATCAGTTTACGATCCAATTCAACCTGATTAAGTGCACTCATTCCAACTACCTCTTCAGCAATCGTTTTATTGATATTTTCAACTGCTTTAAGTACACCTTTGCCGAGATAACGTTTTTTATCTCCGTCGCGAAGTTCAAGCGCTTCATTTTCGCCGGTCGATGCACCCGATGGTACAGCAGCACGTCCTATGATTCCACTTTCCAGTGTAACTTCAACCTCAACGGTTGGGTTCCCGCGAGAATCGAGAATTTCTCTTCCGATTACTTTGTAAATTAACATCGTTTTTGGTATTAATAGTATTAAACATTAATGTTGCTGTTATACTAACAGTTTGATACAAAAAATAGTTTCAAAATCGTTAAACCAGACAAAGATAAATATTCCGGAATTCATAAACCTCCAAAATTTCAGTAGAACTGTTAAGAAGTGGTTAAATTTTATAGCTAAAATTTGATTTGCTAAGGGGATAATTTGATTAAAATTGAATAGAAAATGAGTGAAGGAAAAATGAAAAAACCCCGTGAATAATTCCGGGGTTCTTCATGCTGAATATATCGGACGACTAAGAAATTTCTGATTTTATTAAGCCGACAATTAAGATGTTACATTTTAGTTTTTTCTAGTCTCTTTTGAATTTTCTTGATGGCGTTTTCAATCGGTTTTTCAGGTTCAATCACATTGTATTCTCCCCAAAACTCGCGATCAGCAAAGCCGGAAATCTCGTCCGTCAAAACTACGGTTGATTTCATTCTGTCGGCCATTTTCACCGGTTTATCAGTTGTCTTTTCCCAATCGGTAACTGCCATTTCGATAGTTGATTCATAGACTGTATTGAACAACCGCTTATTCCAATCGACCTTGAAAGTAATCTGACCTCTTGAATAGCTATAGTACCATTTGCCATCTTTTTCGCGATAATCTATGTGGTAGGCAGCCATTGTCGGATAAACTCTTGCACCGGCGGGTTTCTTCTTGATAAACATATCGCTGACCAACGATTTGTTCTCGACATTCAGGTTAAATGTGGCGCTTGTAATAGCCAGACTTTCAGTATCAATAAACAACTTTCCAAAGTAAAGTGGTTCAGTAATGTGAGAACGTTGTTTGAATGCCAGCACATAAATTAACCGTTCGTTAATTTTCGTAACATTCTCAAGGGTGAATTCATAGTTGCCGATCATATCTTCCGTGAAAATCATTTCAGGATTCTTCATAATATCCAGGTACAAAGTTGTATATGGTCCTCCCTGGAGTTTAAATGTCAAGGTGTCCAACTTGGTATAATCGGTGCTTTTTCTCGCCTTAAATAGCTGAGCAGCATCACTTCTCGATGACATATAAGGCTGTTTATGTATTTCAACAACAGCTTCAGAAAGTGACACATAAGTCCTTCTCTTTTTGATTGTTTCGCGGTAGAATGCTGACATTAAAGTTTGATCACTGAAATAGTTCTCTGCTCTCTTATTCATCACGGCACGGATCAGTAACTCAGGATCCTTAGGAAATACACGGACCTCATTCAATGTAATGACCAATAATTCAAGCTCTATCCTGGTTTTCTCAGATTTGAATTCCGAGATATTCAAAATTTTGTTCTTATATCCTATAAAGGATACAGTAACTTTTCCTTCTGTCAGATTCTTTGGAACTTTTAAAGCGAATTCACCTTCCGAATTTGTGACTGTAGCAATATTTGTTCCGTTCAAGGTTAATGAAGCAAAAGCAAGAGGTGATCTTGTTTCCTGGTCAGACACAGAACCCTTATACTGAACATACGTCAATGTATCGGGTTGATTTGATTTTGGGATAGCCGGAGTAGCAAGCGCGGCTTTCGAAAATCCGATTAAAATCAAAATAATAGCGGTTATTATTGTTGATCTTTTTACGAAGAAGAAAGTTTGTGTTTTCATGACATATATATTAAAAAGTGGACTTTATACTCATGAGACAGCCAGTTACTAAAACACCCTTATAACAGGAACCTTCTTTTTTTAGGAATCATTGGCATGTAATCAAAAACAGGTTTATTAAAATGCATAAAAGTCAAATATTCAGAGATTTTAACTATTTTGGCAGTGAAAATAGGAATGGAATTTTGATAAATCGGTAATATTGTGAAACGAAGGATAATTATTGCGCTTTTAACTGTGTTTTCACTTTTTGTCAATGCTGAAGAATCTTCAAAAAGGCCCAAAATAGGCTTGGTTCTTTCTGGCGGCGGAGCGAAGGGATTTGCCCATGTTGGTGTTCTTAAAGTAATTGAAGAGGCTGGAATACCAATTGATTATATTACAGGAACCAGTGTCGGTAGTATTGTGGGGGGGCTTTATGCAATTGGTTATGACGCTTCCATGCTTGAAAATATCATTCAAAGTCAGAATTGGCAGGAGCTATTAAGCAACAGCTTTAAAAGGGAATATATTTCTGCTATTACAAAAGAGGAGCAATCACGTTATCTCATTTCGTTGCCAATAGAAACGAAAAAAATCAGTATTCCGTCCGGGTTACTAAATGGTCAGAATGTAATGGAATTTTTCACCTATCTCACTTATGGATACCACGATGTAACTGATTTCTCGAAATTACCTATCCCTTTTGAATGCATTGCAGCTGATATAGCCACAGGTGAAGAAGTCGTTCTTAAAAAAGGATTCCTTCCAAAAGCAATTAGGGCAAGTATGGCTGTACCGGCAGCTATTGCGGCTTGCGAGATCGATGGTCGCATGCTCGTTGACGGTGGAATAGTAAATAACTTTCCGGTTGACCGTTGTCGGGAGATGGGTGCCGATATTATTATTGGAATTGATATTCAGGATGATTTAATGACTAAAGACAAAATTAAATCGATTCCTGATGTGATTTCTCAGCTAACCAGCCTGATGTCGATTGAAAAAAGTGATCGGAATCGTAAAAATGTTGATTTTCTAATAAAACCCGATATATCAGGATATTCCGCCTCAAGTTTTGATACCGAATCGGCAATAGCTTTGATGAAACGCGGTGAGGAAGCTGCCCGGAAAATGTTACCGCAACTCATCAGATTGAGAGATTCGCTGGGCATCATCCCTGTTTTCAAAAAAACACGGGAATTGCCTGACGATAGCACATTGGTTGATGTAAATAAGATTGAGGTCGAAGGAACCGATAAAACGAATATTGTTTCTTTTATGGGTAAAATGGGGATAATTAAAGACAAAATGGTCACATTACAACATATAAGACAAAGTGTTTCAATAATTTATGCTGCCGGTAATTATGAAAGCGTAGATTTCAGAATATCAGGTGACGCCAAGAAAACAATCAATATCGCAGTAAAGGAAAGTTCAACGCAACGTTTAAATGTTGGATTGCATTATGACACTGATCTTAAAGCTGCAGCACTCATCAACACAACATTATACAGCGATCGGATCAGCGGGTCGAATCTTTCGCTGGATGCTAAATTATCCTCTTTCCCAATGTTCTCAGCCCGCTATTCGCTTGACAGAGGATGGAAACCAGGCTTTACAGGAGCAGGTTCATTTACTGCCGACAGAATATGGGGATACGAAAACGGCAGCAAATCATCAGAAATTAATGTTCAGATGTTCAATTTACAGGTAGCAACCCAGGCTGTTATTTTCGATGCTTTCAGAATCTCGATTGGTGCCTCTCTGGAACACTTTCGATTTGGTGCAATTATCGGGACGCCAGATGTTACTGAATTGAAAGATGGAACTTTTTATAATTATTTTGCAAAATTAAAGCTCGATGATTTAGATAAACCATATTTCCCAACGAAGGGATGGGCAATGGAGGGGAACTTTAAGCTTGTCACTGACAATGGATGGACTTATACCGGGAGGTCACCTGTTGTATTGACAGGATTCACAGTTAAAGGGGCTAACCGAATCTCAAATCGACTCACTTTTCTTCCATCATTTTACTCGCAATTTACACTTGCAACAACTACTCCGGTATATTACAAATCATATATTGGTGGTAGCCAACGTACCAACTACTTTGGTGTTTATATACCTTTTGCCGGATTAAGGAGAATGGAACTAAGCGCAGATAATGTGGCGATTGTCAGTTTAGACCTTCGGTTGAGATTGTGGCAGAAAGTCTTTGTGTCTGTGAACTCCAATATTGGAATGTATGGTGACAGTATTTCCCCATTTATTGAAGGAAATTTTATAGTTGGAGGAGGTGCTTCAATTGCCTATGACAGCGTGGTAGGACCAATCGAATTCAATCTAGGCTCCTCAAATATAAATCAAAAAATAGCCGCCTTCTTCTCCTTGGGTTACTGTTTTTAGTAGTTACCTAACGAAAGTAATAAATGAACGATTTTTTACTTTATTAAACCACTGATTTTCAATTCAAATTAAAGGTAAAAAAAAACGTAAGAATGAAGCATTCAGTTTTAACCATATTGGGATGTTTACTTTTCCAGACAATATATGCTCAATCCGGCCCTTCTCTAAAAGGCGATGCGCTACTAAATGCCAGTCAATCTGTCTATGTAATTGATGCAGAGAGCGGTCATGTTTTGCTTGAAACGCCTCAGGTGAGTTTGGTCCCGGCTTCGGTAATGAAAATCGTTACCACAGCCGCAGCATTGGAAATATTAGGTGCTGATTTTGTATTCCACACTCGATTAGGTATTACCGGTAAAGTAAATTCGGAAACTGGGTTATTATCAGGGAATATGGTACTTAAAGGTGGTTGTGACCCTGCATTTTACTCCGGATATTTCCCTGAACATTACAGGGGAACCTTCCAAGCATGGGCTGAAGCCCTTTCAAAAGCAGGTATAAAAAGTATTGGTGGAGATTTTATCGTTGATTTATCTCAAATGAATGAACCAACTATACCCGGAGGCTGGTTATGGGAAGATATCGGCAACTACTATGGAACGGGCATTTCAGCGCTAACCTATTCCGACAATTACTACAATATTCATTTTTCCTCTCCGGCCGAATCCGACAAAACTGTAATCGTCAATAAAACTGATCCTCTGATAGACAGTCTCCACCTTATTAATAAAGTAGTTTCATCAGAAGTAAACCGCGACCTCGCTTTTATTTATGGCGCCCCAGGTTCTTTAACACAACTCGTTGAAGGAACAATTCCCAAAGGACGCACTGATTTCGTTGTGAAAGCCGCAATGCCCGATCCTGCCCGGATTGTAGCCAATGAATTCATTAAAATACTGAAATATAATAAAATAGAGACATCCGGAAAAATCTTATTTGTCAATGCACCAACCATTGAACCGTTTACACTGATCGCAGAAAAATTGTCTCCTCCACTTCATGATCTGATTGTTCCGCTCAACAAGGAAAGCATCAATCTTTTTGCAGAGCATTTGTTACGCGAAATTGGTCGCGCCAGAAATGGTTCTCCATCGCTTGATAAAAGTCTGGATGCATTAAATAAATTTTGGATAGAAAAGGGAATCTTTTTGAATGGGTTCTACCCGACTGACGGAAGTGGTCTATCCCGTTCGAATGGGATTTGTCCGCGAACATTGGCAGAAATATTTCGCTATATGCATCTTAGCTCTAACCGTGACGATTTTTTTAATTCACTCCCCGTAGCCGGACAAAGCGGGACACTTCAATCCGCATTTAAAGGGTCTAAACTTGAAAATAATTTGCGGGCTAAAACCGGCTCAATGACAAGAGTCAGAAGTATGGCCGGAATTTTCACTAGTCAAAAAGGTAAAAAGGTGATATTTGCTGTTATTACGAACAATTTCGAAGGCTCGCAAGCTTCGATTGGACATTCATTTGAAGCATTGCTGAACCAAATTTATTTTCTGGATTCAGCCCAGGTTAAGAAACAAGTAGTTCACTGAATTTTATTAAAACTTCGGGCCAAAATCTTTTAAAATTCTCAAACATTAGCAAATGTGCCATTTAAATATCGAATTGCATTAAATAATTGTAAATTGCTTACGATTTTATTTTGAGATGAAAGTTTTATTCGTAGTTTTGCCTCGAAATTTATTGAAAAGCATTAGCCGGAAAATTTGGTTAAACAAAAACAAAAGTTCGATTGTTATTTTAGTAGATTTGTATTTTTAGAAATTATGAAGAATTTAAATTTATATAGCCTCCTAATCGTGGTCATTCTTATTCTCGTCGATAACGGGTGAGGAGGGTTGTATATTGTATGATAAAACATATAAGGGCCTTTCTCGAAATGAGAAAGGCTTTTTTTTAAACAAAACTTTGCCATTATGAAAAACGAACTTAGGAGCAATACAACTACAATGGGCCGCCGGATGGCTGGTGCACGTAGCTTATGGAGAGCCAATGGCATGAAGGAGGAACACTTTGGCAAACCTTTAATAGCTGTGGTAAACTCCTTTACCCAATTTGTTCCGGGACACGCTCATCTTCATGAGATTGGGCAGATGGTCAAGAAATTAATTGAAGATCAGGGTTGTTTTGCTGCGGAGTTCAATACAATCGCGATTGACGACGGAATTGCAATGGGACACGACGGGATGTTATATTCGCTCCCTTCACGCGACCTGATTGCCGACAGTGTCGAGTATATGATCAATGCGCACAAAGCTGATGCAATGATCTGTATCTCGAATTGCGATAAGATTACCCCTGGTATGTTGATGGCTGCCATGCGGCTAAATATTCCTTGCATTTTTGTCTCGGGTGGTCCGATGGAAGCCGGAGTTGTTGCAGATAAAAAATACGATCTGGTCGATGCCATGGTGATGGCTGCAGATCCTTCGGTTGACGAAAAATTACTTTTTGAAGTTGAGCAAAAGGCCTGTCCCACATGCGGTTCCTGTTCGGGAATGTTCACCGCAAATTCGATGAACTGTTTGACTGAGGCTTTAGGTCTTTCACTTCCTGGTAATGGAACAGTTGTTGCAACTCATTTAAACCGTAAGAAACTGTTCGAAAAAGCGGCGAAACGGTTGGTTGAAATCACCATGGATTACTACCAGAATGGTAATGAGAAAGTACTGCCACGGAGTATTGCCTCACGCGAAGCATTTATGAATGCAATGACGCTCGATATTGCAATGGGTGGATCGACCAACACGGTTCTGCATTTGTTGGCAGTTGCTCACGAAGCAGCTGTTGATTTCACGATGCACGACATTGATGCGCTTTCCCGAAAAGTTCCCTGTATTTGCAAAGTTTCACCTAATTCCCATTATCACATCCAGGATGTTAACCGTGCCGGTGGCATCATGGGGATTCTTGGAGAACTTGAAAAAGGAGGATTGTTAAACACTTCAGTTTCACGTGTTAGCGAAGGAACTCTTGCCACAACCATTTGCAAATGGGATATCCAAAGAACCTCATCCGACGTTGACGCGCAGAAACTTTATTCTTCTGCTCCGGGGAATATTGGCCGTAACCTGACATTGGGTTCACAGGAAAAATACTATCCCGAACTGGATACAGACCGGCAGAAAGGCTGTATCCGCGACATCGAACACGCTTATACAAAGGAAGGTGGCTTGGCGATTCTTTATGGGAACATTGCCCGTGATGGATGTATTGTAAAAACTGCCGGTGTCGATCCTTCCGTATTTCGTTTTAGTGGTGTTGCCAGGGTTTATGAATCACAGGATGATGCTTGCGAAGGTATCTTGAAACGAGAAGTGGTTGCCGGTGAAGTGGTGATTATTCGCTACGAAGGTCCCAAGGGTGGTCCGGGGATGCAGGAAATGCTTTACCCGACTTCCTATTTGAAAGCATCCAGACTTGACAAAGTTTGCGCCTTACTAACCGATGGACGTTTTTCGGGTGGAACTTCAGGCCTCTCGATCGGGCACGTATCTCCGGAGGCTGCCGGAGGTGGTGAAATTGCCCTTGTAAAAGATGGCGACCGGATTGAAATCGATATTCCTCAGCGTCGGATTGAGTTGATCATCTCGAACGAAGAAATGGAAGCCCGGAAAAAAGCACAGGAATCACGCGGGAAGATGGCCTATCAGCCAGAAAAAAGAAATCGAATTATCAGCAAAGCGCTAAAAGCATATGCTAGCCTTGTTGCCTCGGCAGACAAGGGAGCAGTAAGAATTATTGACTAATTAAAAATTAAATAGTTATGACATCTCTAACAAACGACAATATAATTGATCAGGAGCCAGATGAAATTACAGGTTCCGAAGCGGTATGCCGCTCGCTGATTGCCGAAGGTGTTGATACAATCTTTGGATACCCGGGCGGAGCCATTATGCCTGTGTATGATGCATTACATGATCACCATCATCACCTTAAACATGTCCTTACGCGCCATGAACAAGGAGCTGTTCACGCGGCACAGGGGTATGCACGCGTTTCAGGTAAGGTAGGGGTATGTCTTGCAACTTCCGGTCCGGGTGCAACCAATCTGATTACCGGAATTGCAGATGCTCTTATTGATTCCACGCCGCTTGTTTGCATCACCGGGCAAGTTACTTCAGGGCTATTGGGCACCGACGCTTTTCAGGAATCGGATGTTATTGGCATTACCATGCCCGTCACTAAGTGGAATTACCAGATTACCAGTGCTGAGGAAATTCCGGAAGCAATATCGAGAGCTTTTTATATTGCAGCAAGTGGCCGACCGGGTCCTGTGGTTTTAGACATTACCAAGGACGCCCAGTTTGCAAAAGTAAAATATTCCTATGCCAAGTGCATCAAGATCCGTTCGTATGTCCCTGAATATCCGGCTGATAAATTATTGATAAAGAAAGCAGCTGACTTAATTAACAACGCAAAAAAACCATTTGTGCTTTATGGCCAAGGAGTTATGTTGTCAGGTGGAGAAAAAGAGCTCATCAATTTTCTTGAGAAAACCGGAATCCCGGCAGCAGGCACATTGCTTGGTTTATCGGCAATTCCTACAGACCATCCATTGAATATGGGAATGCTCGGAATGCACGGAAACTACGGACCCAATATCAAGACCAACGAATGCGATGTGTTAATTGCTGTTGGGATGCGTTTTGATGACCGGGTAACCGGCAGCACTTCAACGTATGCAAAACAAGCAAAAGTAATTCACATCGAAATTGATCCGGCAGAAATTGATAAAAATGTCAAAACTGAAGTTGCGCTGATTGGAGATGCAAAACATACGTTACGATTACTTTCGAAGTTAGTCGCCGAAAAGCAGTACCCCGAATGGGTCGCTGAATTCCAGGCAGCTGAGGATATTGAAAATATAAAAGTCGTAAACGACGACCTTTCTCCCCGGAAACCAGGACTGACTATGGCCGAAGTGGTTCGGATGGTTTCGGATCTCACCGATAATAAAGCCATTGTTATTACTGATGTTGGGCAGAACCAAATGGCAGCTGCCCGTTATTCGAAATTTGTCGATTCCCGCAGTTGGGTCACTTCCGGAGGATTAGGAACAATGGGCTTTGGTTTACCCGCAGCGATGGGAGCCAAATTTGGTTCGCCTGATCGCGAAGTTGTACTCTTTACAGGTGACGGAGGAATGCAGATGACTATTCAGGAGTTGGGAACAATTGCACAGGAAAAACTGGCAGTTAAAATTGTGATTCTGAATAACCATTTCCTTGGAATGGTGAGGCAATGGCAGGAACTTTTCTTCGAAAAACGTTACTCTTTTACCGAGATTTTGAGTCCTGATTTTGTAAAAGTGGCTGATGCTTATGGCATTCCAGGCAGTGCAGTACATAATCGGAACGAACTTGAAGGTGCGATGAAGAAGATGATAGATCACGACGGACCTTATTTGCTCGAAGTGATGATCGAAAAAGAAGACAATATCTTTCCGATGGTTCCGGCCGGAAAATCGGTTTCACAAATCATTCTTAGTGCAGACGAACTGAATTAAAATCTACAAGATGAAGCAAGAATACATTATAACAGCCTACAGCGAGAACCACATAGGTTTGCTGAACCGGATTACCATCATATTTACAAGGCGTAAAGTAAATATCGAAAGCCTTACAGTCTCAGAATCTGCGTTGAAAGGAATCAGCAAATTTACAATCGTTGTCAACGAGGAGAAGGAAAAGGTGGTCAATATTGTCAAACAGATCGACAAGCAGATAGAGGTTTTGAAAGCATTCTACTATACGAATGACGAGATGATTTTTCAGGAAATCGCCCTTTATAAAGTCCCTACAACTGCACTGATGGAAAGTGATCAAATCGAAAAACTGATCAGGAAGCACAACGCCAGGATTCTCGAAATCACGCATGAATATACGGTGATTGAAAAGACGGGGCATAAAGAAGAAACACAGGAACTTTTCGAAGGATTGAACTCTTTCGGCGTTTTACAGTTTATACGTTCGGGAAGAGTAGCCATAACACGTTCACCAATCGAAAGATTGTCTGAATTTCTGAAAGAGCGGGATTCTCTTTTCGAAAAAATGGAAGCAAAGAAAATGATGTAATCGCATAAAAAATTTAAATAAAAACAATAGTTATGGATAATCGCGTATATATTTTCGACACAACACTGCGTGATGGAGAACAGGTTCCTGGTTGCCAGCTGAATACCATCGAGAAAGTCGAAGTTGCCAAAGTTCTTGAGCAATTGGGTGTTGATGTTATCGAAGCAGGCTTTCCCATCTCCAGTCCCGGCGACTTTAAGTCAGTCGTCGAAATCTCGAAAGCGGTAACCTGGCCAACCATCTGCGCGCTTACCCGTGCAGTCGAAAAAGATATTGATGTGGCTGCCGAATCACTGAAATTTGCGAAACGTGGTCGTATTCATACAGGTATTGGGACTTCGCCCTATCATATTCAGTATAAACTGAATTCGAATCCCGAAGAGATTCTTGCAAGAGCCGTTGCGGCTGTAAAGTATGCAAAAAAATACGTCGAGGATGTTGAGTTCTATGCCGAAGATGCCGGTCGTTCAGACAATGTTTACCTCGCCAGAGTTATCGAAGCAGTTATCAAAGCGGGTGCAACAGTTGTAAATATACCTGACACAACAGGATATTGTTTGCCAAGTGAATTTGGGGAAAAAATCAAATTTTTGATTGATAATGTGCCGAACATCCACAAAGCAATCATATCGACGCATTGCCACAACGATTTGGGCATGGCAACTGCCAACTCAATCGCAGGTGTAATGAATGGTGCGCGACAGGTTGAAGTGACGATTAACGGAATTGGTGAACGTGCCGGAAATACGGCACTCGAAGAAGTAGTGATGATCCTTCGTTCGCACAAAGAGCTGAACCTTTATACGAATGTCAACTCGAAAAATATATACAAAACAAGTCGTCTGATTTCCAGTCTGATGAACATGCCTGTTCAACCCAATAAGGCAATTGTGGGCCGGAATGCCTTCTCACATTCGAGTGGCATCCATCAGGATGGCGTTTTGAAAAATCGTGAAAACTACGAAATCATTGATCCGGTAGAAGTTGGGATCAGCGAATCATCGATTGTTCTGACCGCCCGTAGCGGACGTGCAGCACTGAAACACCGGCTTGATTTATTGGGAATCACACTGGATAAAGAAAAACTCGACGAAGTTTACGAGGAGTTTTTGCTGTTAGCCGATAAGAAAAAAGACATCAAAGAAGATGATTTGTTGATGCTTGTGGGCGAGAAGGTTAAAAGCGAACACCGTATCAAGCTCGACTTTCTGCAGGTGGTTACCGGGAAGAACCTTGTTCCGATGGCAACCATCAGATTGGATATTGCAGGTGAAAAATTCTCTGCCACAGAATCGGGGAATGGCCCGGTTGATGCTGCCATCAAAGCGGTAAAAAGCATTATACATCGTAAAGTAACGCTTCAGGAGTTCCTGATTCAGGCAATTAATAAAGGAAGTGATGACATTGGAAAAGTTCACATGCAGGTTGAGTACGACGACAACATTTACAATGGTTTTGGCGCAAACACCGATATTATTACCGCTTCGGTCGAAGCATTTATTGATGCAATTAATAAGATCGGTAACGCAGAATTAGCTGCCGCGAAATGAACAATTGCCAATTTTGGATTGTAATAATTCAGTAATTTAAAAAATATGATTTTGGAACCAAAAACACTTTTTGATAAAATCTGGGACGGACATGTGGTTAAACAGGTAAAAGATGGCCCCGATGTATTGTACATCGACAGGCACTTTATTCATGAAGTCACAAGTCCTGTCGCCTTCTTAGGATTGGAGAAGAGAGGTATGAAAGTATTTCGCCCGAAAAATACAATTGCCACCCCCGACCATAATGTTCCCACCATCGATCAGCATCTTCCTATCAAAGAAGAGCTCTCGCGAATTCAAGTGCAGGCGCTCAAGGACAATTGCGCAAAAAATGGCATTGAATTGTATGGCCTCGATCATCAATATCATGGAATCGTACACATCATTGGTCCGGAGTTGGGAATTACGCAGCCGGGTATGACCATTGTTTGTGGCGACAGTCACACCTCAACGCATGGCGCTTTCGGAAGCATCGCTTTCGGAATCGGAACAAGCGAGGTCGAGATGGTTTTTGCGAGTCAGTGCATCCTTCAACCAAAACCGAAAAAAATGAGGATCAGCGTCGAAGGCAAATTGCAAAAGGATGTAACCGCAAAAGATATTGCACTTTATGTGATTTCAAAAATATCGACATCGGGTGGTACAGGACACTTTATCGAATTTGCCGGTTCTGCCATACGGAATCTGACCATGGAAGGTCGAATGACATTGTGCAACATGAGTATCGAATGTGGCGCCCGCGGCGGCATGATTGCTCCTGATGAAGAAACATTCAACTACATCAAAGGACGCGAATTTGCTCCCAAAGGTGAAGATTGGAATAAAAAACTGGCCATTTGGAAACAATTGAAATCTGACGATAACGCTGTTTTTGATACAGAATACAAATATGACGCTTCAGATATTGAACCCATGATCACCTATGGCACAAATCCCGGGATGGGTATTGGTGTGAGCGGGAATATTCCAACCGGCGAAAACCTTACAGGTTCTGACCGGATCACGTTCGATAAATCATTGGAATACATGGGCTTTAAACCCGGGGATAAAATCAAGGGTAAAAAAGTCGATTATGTTTTTATCGGAAGTTGCACAAATGGACGAATCGAAGATTTCAGGCTATTCGCCAACTTTGTGAAAGGGAAAAAGAAAGCAGCTTCAGTAATTGCTTGGATTGTTCCTGGTTCTAAAAAAGTTGAACAACAGATACGTGAAGAGGGATTAGTCGAAATATTTGAAGCTGCAGGTTTTGCATTGCGTCAACCAGGCTGCTCAGCTTGCCTTGCGATGAACGATGATAAAATCCCGGCGGGGAAATATTCAGTCTCAACATCGAACCGCAATTTCGAAGGCCGTCAGGGACCTGGTGCCCGCACGATGCTGGCGAGTCCGTTAATGGCTGCAGCAGCTGCGATTACAGGCGTTGTTTCCGATCCGAGAGAGTTCTGATCGATTACGAATTTTAAAATTATTAGAAATGTCTATAGAAAAATTCCAGAAACTGGTCAGTACAGTTGTTCCGCTTCCAATAGAGAATGTGGACACCGACCAAATCATCCCTGCACGATTTCTCAAAGCCGTGGAACGAAAAGGATTTGGAGATAATCTCTTCAGGGACTGGCGATACAAAAAGGATGGCACACCAAATCCTGATTTTGTGCTGAACAATCCCCGCTATTCAGGTCAGATTTTGGTAGCCGGAAAAAATTTCGGCAGTGGTTCCAGTCGTGAACATGCTGCCTGGGCGGTTTATGATGCGGGTTTCAGGGTGGTTGTTTCAAGCTTCTTTGCTGATATTTTCAAAAGCAATGTTTTAAATAACGGGTTATTACCGGTTCAGGTTCCCGATGCTTTCCTTGACGAAATCTTCCAGATTGTTGAAACCGACCCGTCTGCCAAGTTTGAAGTTGATCTTGAAAGTCAAACAATCACGATTCTCAAGGCAGGTATAAGCGTTAATTTCGATATTAATCCTTATAAAAAAGAGTGCCTCCTGAATGGCTACGATGATATTGACTTTCTGTTGAGTCTGAAAGAGGAGATCCTCGCGTTTGAACAGGCATAATTATACACAGGTTCAATCGTGAACACAAATAAAGAGCATATGGTTTATATAATGGATACGACCCTGAGGGATGGAGAACAGACCTCAGGCGTCTCCTTTTCCGAGGCGGAAAAGCTGAACATTGCAAAGATTCTTTTGGATGAACTTCATGTTGATTTTATTGAAGTAGCCTCTGCACGTGTTTCAGACGGAGAGTTAAGGGGAGCCAAAAAAGTGCTCGATTGGGCCAAACAAGCCGGATATCTCGAACAAATTGAAATTCTAGGCTTTGTGGATGGGAAAACTTCACTCGAATGGATTTCGCGTGCCGGAGGAAAAGTACTGAATCTCTTAGCGAAAGGATCGCTGCGACATGTCACCCAACAATTAAAGAAATCGCCGGAAGAGCACCTTGCCAACATTAAAAGTTCGCTACAACTGGCTGAATCGATGGGAATCAGGGTAAATATTTACCTCGAGGACTGGTCGAACGGCATGCGGAATTCGCCGGAATACGTTGATTTTATGCTTGAAGGTCTCAAATCGGAAAAATTAGGAAGGGTGATGTTACCCGATACACTTGGAATATTAAATCCGACAGAAACATTCAATTTCTGTTCTTCGATGATTCAAAAGTTTCCCAATCTTCGGTTCGATTTCCATGCTCACAACGATTACGACCTTGCCATTGCCAATGTTGATGCTGCCATTCGGGCCGGAATAACAACTGTTCATACAACTGTGAACGGTTTGGGTGAACGTGCAGGAAACGCGCCCCTTTCGAGCGTAATCGCGTTACTAAACGATCAGCTCAAACTTCCTAATTCGGTGAATGAAAGAAAACTAAGTCTGGCCAGCCGGCTTGTCGAAAATTTTTCAGGAATTCGCGTTGCAGGCAATAAACCGATTATCGGTGAGAACGTCTTTACACAATGCAGCGGAATTCATGCAGATGGCGACAATAAAGATCAGCTCTATTTCAACGATTTACTTCCCGAACGGTTTGGCCGGATACGAAAATATGCACTTGGCAAAACTTCGGGTAAAGCGAACATTGCCAAAAATCTGGAGGATATTGGAATACGTCTCGAGCCGGAAGATTTAAAACGGGTGACAGACAAGGTGATCGAACTTGCCGACAAGAAAGAATCGGTCACATCAGATGATCTTCCCTATATCCTTTCGGATGTTTTAAAAAGCGAAGCAGTTATTGAAAAAATCAGGCTTCGGAATTATGCCATCTCTCATGCACTCGGACTCCGTCCAATGGCGACTGTTGCTATAGAAGTAGATGGTGAACTGTTCGAGGCAGCTTCGTCCGGCGATGGTCAATACGACGCTTTTATGAACTCCTTGCGAAAGATATATCATAAACAGAACAAGTCCTTCCCTTTACTCATCGATTATATCGTTACAATACCTCCGGGAGGAAAGACTGACGCATTGGTCGAAACCTTGATTACCTGGAAAATGGGACGCGAATTTAAAACCCGTGGTCTTGATCCTGACCAGACAACAGCTGCCATCAAAGCAACAATGAAAATGCTTAACATTGTTGAAAACGACAATCAGATGTTCTAGCAGCTGGCAACTGGCAGCGGATAGAGAAGATGAGAGGTGAGAAGATGGGATGATGAGAAAAATAAAATATAGCTTCTTAACCCAACAATTTATCGAACGTCATCATTATACCCTGAAAGGGTTATATATGAATAACCCCGGGTAAGGAAGAATGATGCAACCCTGGGTGAGAAATAAACAACATACCATGGTGCATCTGGAAAAGTCAAAAGAAACCTGACATCTGTTTGCACCACAAATTGAAACTTCAGAAAATATAGAAACCGGTTATTTACAAATTATAAATCACATCAAATAATGAAGCTTAACATTGCAGTATTGGCCGGAGACGGAATCGGGCCTGAAATTATTGAACAGGCACTTCGCGTCACCAAAGTAGTTTGTCAGAAATTCGGTCACGAACTGATTACCAGAACCGCACTGGTTGGCGCCGTAGCCATCGACCAGGTTGGCAATCCCTATCCCGACGAAACTCACAACCTTTGTATGAACTCCGATGCCGTCCTTTTTGGCGCAATTGGTCACCCGCGTTACGATAACGACCCGTCAGCCAAAGTCCGTCCGGAACAAGGTTTGCTCGCTATGCGTAAGAAGCTTGGGTTGTATGCCAATATCCGTCCCGTAACCATATTCGAATCGTTGCTTGACAAATCACCTTTAAAAAGAGATCGTGTTGAAGGTGTTGATTTTGTGGCGATCCGCGAACTAACAGGCGGTATCTACTTCGGGCAACCACAGGGTCGTTCCGAGGATGGAAATACGGCTTTCGATTCATCTGTCTACACCCGTTTAGAAGTTGAGCGCATACTTGAGCTCGCTTTCCAGTTTGCGATGAAACGCAATAAAAGACTCACCGTTGTAGATAAAGCCAATGTGCTTGCCACTTCAAGATTATGGCGCCAGGTTGCCAAAGAGATGGAGCCACATTTTCCCGAAGTGGTTGTTGATTATATGTTTGTCGACAATGCCGCGATGCAGATCATTCAATGGCCCAAGAAGTTTGATGTGATGGTTACCGAGAATATGTTCGGAGATATCCTCACCGACGAGGCAAGCGTCATCACAGGTTCGATGGGACTTCTGCCATCGGCTTCTATCGGAACGCACACTTCGGTATTTGAACCAATCCATGGTTCCTATCCTCAGGCAGCAGGTAAAAACATTGCCAATCCTTGTGCCACTATTCTATCTGCAGCTATGATGTTCGAATATGCCTTCTCGTTGATGGAAGAGGGAGCCTTAATCCGCAAAGCCGTCGAAGCCGCTATTGTTGCAGGTGCAGTTACGGAAGATCTGTGCGAAGATAAATCAAAAGCGTTAACAACTTCAGCTGTTGGTGACTGGATTGTAGATTATCTCAGCAAATAGGCCATCATAAATTTGGGGGTACATATTGATTTCATAATAGGTTGGTAGAGAAAAGGCAATGCCTTTTCTCTACATCATCGATAACTGGTTGTTCATGAATTCCTTATTTCGTACTCAATCCGAAATTCATTCTTCTTTATGAAGTCATCTGCCGAACAATTACCCGTTTATAGCCTGCATAATTTCAGTTCTCCCGAACGGAAAAGCCAGCAGTTTCAGGTTGAAGTCTTCGATGCGAAACGGCATTTCAGCGTGAAATATCCGCACCGGCACGATTTTTTCGAAGTGTTATATTTGCAGAAAGGCTCTGGTTACCATGTGATCGATGACAATAAATACGAGATTAAACCGCCCTGCGTTTTTTTCATGTCTCCCGGTCAGGCACATAAACTCGAACTTTCGCATGATATTGAAGGCTATATCTTTATCTTCACATCCGATTTTTACCTGCTGAATCGCACCAATCAGGATAGTCTGATTGAATTCCCTTTCTTTTACACAATACACCAGGATAATCCGCCATTGTTGCTTAATAGTGATAGCGATGTTCGCTTTTTGGAAACATTGTTCCTGCAAAGTATTGCTGAAATTGAACAGTCCGGCGATCATATTCCCGAAATGCTGCGAGCTATCCTCGACCTGATTCTGACAACCTGTTCAGCGCGTTATCCGGTGAATGAAAACTCTTTAAATAAGGGAAAAGGACAATTCCTTGTAAAACGCTTTTTTCATCTGATTGAAGAAAACAAACAGAAAAATCTTTCGCTGAGCGATTATGCCAATATAATTGGTGTTACTGCCAATCATCTCACCCAGACAGTTAAAGTGCTCACAGGAAAAACTTCTCTGCAAATCATCAAATCCAAACAGTTACTTGAAATAAAACGGTTACTGGTTCATACAAATCTGAATATTTCCGAAATTGCGAACCAGCTAAACTTCGAAGATCAATCCTATTTTTCAAAATTCTTTAAACGCGAAACCGGCTTAACACCCCTTCAGTATCGTGGCGAGGCACTGATGTAGCTTATAAAATCACCAATTGAACATTGGCCTTAACTCGCTGTTATTTAGTAAATATATTTGGCTACTGAGTTTTATTGAAATTAACATCCATGAAAAGTACCTAAAATAAATGGTTTTCTACAGTTTTCTTTGCTGGATATTCCTTTGCTTTGTATGATCAAAAATTAGTTAACGACAGAATAAATAAACACTATAAAAATCAATCAAATGGGAAATTATTTCAACACATTGCCTCTTCGTCTTCAATTGGCACAATTGGGAACCTGCGAATTCATGGATCGTTCAGAGTTTGCTGACGGCGTAGATAAGCTCGAGGACAAAAAGATCGTAATCGTTGGTTGCGGTGCCCAGGGATTAAACCAGGGACTGAACCTTCGTGATTCAGGACTTGATGTATCGTACACCCTTCGTGCCGAAGCAATTAAAGAACAACGTCAATCATATAAGAATGCAACCGGGAATGGTTTTAAAGTAGGAACTTACGAAGAGATGATTCCTACGGCCGACCTTGTCATCAACCTGACACCCGACAAACAACATTCAGATGTAATCAAAACTATAATGCCTTTGATTAAAAAAGGTGCAACCCTCTCCTATTCTCACGGTTTCAACATCGTCGAAGAAGGAATGCAGATCCGCAAAGACATTACAGTAATCATGGTGGCCCCTAAATCTCCGGGCTCCGAAGTTCGTGCCGAATACCTGCGTGGTTTTGGCGTTCCAACCCTGATTGCCGTTCATCCCGAAAACGATCCGAATGGTGATGGTTTTGAAATTGCTAAAGCCTATTGCGTAGGCACCGGTGGACACAAGGCTGGTGTGCTTAAATCGTCGTTTGTTGCCGAAGTAAAATCGGACCTTATGGGCGAGCAGACAATTCTTTGCGGTTTATTACAAACCGGAGCCATCCTGTCGTTCAATAAAATGGTCGAAAAAGGAATCGACAAAGGATACGCTTCCAAACTGGTACAATATGGTATCGAAGTTATCACCGAAGCTTTGAAACATGGTGGTATCACCAATATGATGGATCGTTTATCGAATCCTGCAAAAATCAAAGCTTTCGAACTTTCGGAAGAATTAAAAGAGATCATGCGCCCGTTGTTCTGGAAACATATGGATGACATCATGTCAGGCCAGTTCTCGAAAACGATGATGGAAGACTGGGCCAACAACGATAAAAACCTGTTGACATGGAGAGCCGAAACAGGCGAAACAGCTTTCGAAAAGACACCTGCCGGAGATATGAAAATTTCCGAACAGGAATACTTCGACAACGGTACCCTGATGGTTGCGTTCATCAAATCGGGCGTTGAACTTGCTTTCGAAACGATGACACAGGCCGGTATCAAAGCTGAGTCAGCTTACTATGAGTCGTTGCACGAAACACCGCTGATTGCCAATACAATTGCACGTAAGAAATTATTTGAGATGAACCGTGTGATTTCCGATACTGCAGAGTATGGCTGTTACTTGTTCGATCACGCCTGCAAACCATTACTGGCCGGTTTCATGTCAAAAATCGATACAAACGTAATCGGTAAAAACTTCAATGAAGGAATCGATGCGCATGTCGATAACAAAGAATTGATCCAGGTTAACGCCGCCATTCGTTACCACGAAGTTGAGGTCATCGGCGAAGAATTGCGTGAAGCAATGGACGCGATGAAAGCGATTCTCTAAAGGATAAAATATTGAAATAAAGAGGAAAGCCCTGTCGGAAGATGGGGCTTTTTTAGGCACTAAAGTTCATTCTTGTCAATACCAGCTTGTTTTAGGATGGCATAAAGAGTTCCGGTTGGAAGATCTTTGCTATGCTTGGGGACGATAGCACGTTTACGGGAAACGGGGTGCCGCCAAATCTGGTGACTGCCACCACTACGATCCAATAAAAAACCTTTTTGTTGTAGTATTCTCACCAAGTCTTTCGAAGTCAGTGAAGGCATATTGCTCATGCTGTCGCGGGGATTGTCAACGCATATTCAAGTGTATTAGATTCATCAGGGACAGGTTCATCATGAGCGACAAGGCTTTCAATATATAATCCGATTGCTTCCTTCGCCATTAAAAGAGCTTCATCAACATTTTCACCATAAGTGATGCAACCTGGCAAAGTTGGGACCGTCACTGTATAGCCACCTTCCGGCTCGCGATTAAGTAATACTCTGTAAGTTAATTGTCTCATAGAAATGATTTTAAATAAATGTAAATTTATTCATTTTAATATCTACTTTTCAACGTACTGTGGAAATATCGAGACTTTCCTGTTCTTAATTGATAAAATCAGAACAAAAATAAGCATAAAATGAAAAATTCGTTGATTAAAGAAACAATAGATTAAGCATTGGATAATTCATTTCACCCTCGCCACCACCCTTACAATCGAGCTATCCGCTTCAATCTTAAGGGGAAAAGTAAAAACTTCGAAGTTGGTTTCGTGCAGTAACTGATCGAGATTGGTAAGGTTTTCAAGGATTAATACATCACTTTTGAAAAGGATATCATGGATTGGATAGGGTTCATGATCGGGAGAAACCCAGTCAAGTCCGACTATTTTGACGTGTTGATCTGCTAAAAAACGGGCAAGCTCTTCGGTAATATCGGGATAGTTTGTAAAGTAACCGGCTTCACCAAAATGGCGATCCATTCCCGAATAAAACAACACAATACTATCCGGGAGAATACTTGTCCGGAACGACTCCATGAATTCGATCTTCGCCTCTCCCCTCACATCTACCAGCACACCTTTGCCTGTAAACATTTCAAGCGGAAGATCGGCCATCAAACGGGTATCAGATGTCATGTGTTTTGGCCCGTCGATATGGGTTCCGACATGCATTCCCGTCGATAGTCGGTAATTATTAAATCCGTCACGTTCAAGTGTTCTGATCTGATCAAGCTGAATCGCATCATCACCCGGGAAAACGGCAATATTGGAATGAATGGTATGGGTAAGATCGATGAGTTTCATTTGGAATTATGAAATTAATAATTACGAATTAAAGAAAAATTGAAGGTAATAAAATTATCAAATTACAAAGAACTCATTCATAATTGACAATTCGTAATTCAATGTCGTTTAGTTAACGTTTTATTATAAACGTTTGTAGTTCATCGAGTAAGGTCGCTTGGGTTTCATATTTCTGGGTTCACTTCTCCCAGGTCGTATGATTTCCCTCGTTTTTTCCACAATACTATCG
>JANXZJ010000172.1 GCA_025355585.1 Mariniphaga sp.
ATGTTTCTGCTTGGATTCCTTGCAGTTGCCTGGTTGGGGGGATACAAAATATACCAGCAATTTAATGGAATATTGGTCGAACGGGTCACTATCAGCCCCTACTTTTATCTAGCCCTTACTTCGATGATCCTTGGTACGCAGCTATTCCTTGCTGGCTTTCTGGGAGAACTCATCTCGAGGACATCCGCAAGCAGGAATCATTACCTTATTGATAAAAAGACAGAATAAGGATAAAAGACTAAAGGCTAAAGGTTAAAGGCTAAAGGCTAAAGGCTAAAGGTTAAAGGTTAAAGGTTAAAGGTTAAAGGCTAAAGTGAGGGACTCCGGAGGATGGTGCTTTTAGTGATGAGTTAGGCATAAGCGAAAAAAACGCGCTGCGACAATTTTCTGCAACATTGAAAAGAAAAAAAACAAAATACGCCAACGCACAAAAGCAACAGTTTGGTAGCCCTGCCCAGCAAGCCTCGCTTCGCTTCCAAACACTTCCACCGCACCCGCTTCGTGGATAGTTTTGTGGTTAATTCAAAGACCTATATTCAAGAGGCGACATCCCTACTTGTTTCTTAAACATCCTTGTAAAGTGCTGAGGATGTTTAAATCCCAATTCATAAGCAATTTCACTGATTGATTTGCCATGTTCGAAGATTTTTTCCTTGGCAACATCAATAAGTTTGAGTTGAATATGCTCTTGTGCAGATTTGCCTGTTTCCTTTTTTAACAGGTCACCTAAATAGTTTGGCGAAATAAATAATTTATCAGCACAATAACGAACCGACGGTAATCCTGATTCGATGGTCAATTCAGATAAGAAGTATTCGTTCAGCACTTTTTCAAACCGTGCCAATACATCTTTGTTTACATGGTTTCGGGTAATGAACTGACGCTCGTAAAAACGCTTGCAATAATTCAGGAAGAGTTCAATATACGACACGATCAGTGTTTTACTGTGCGTGTCAATGGCGTGTTCCAGTTCGTATTGAATCTTTTCAATACAATCATTTATTATTGCTCTTTCCCTTGTTGAAAGGTGTAACGCCTCATTGATTTCGTACGAAAAAAAGGTGTATTCCTTAATATGCTGCCCCAGCGATGTTCCACGTATCAAATCAGGATGAAATAATAAAGCATATCCCTTGGCTTTCTGTTTTTCATTGTTCCCTTCGATTCCGTAAACTTGTCCTGGCGCTACAAAAATCAAAGAACCTTCCTCGTAATCGTAGTTATTGCAGCCATAAGTCATGTTGCCACATTTTAATTCTTTTAAGAAAATGGTATATATCCCATTTTGTCGTCTGAAATTGCAAAATGGTTCCACTTTCGAAAAATCGACAACACTTACCAAGGGATGTAAAGTTTCCTGTCCCACCAGATTATTGTATTCAGTAACGGTATTTAATATTTTAATCTCTTTCATAACTTTCAATTCATATTTTATTCTCCAGCAAAAGTAAGGAACTCATTCCTAAAAAAATACCCCAGAAATCAGATTCAGTAATTTGGGTAAGCATCTCCGTAATTTGGGTCATTCATTACGGATTTTTCAATCGAAATTTGCATCATCGAATATTAATGAAATATCAAAAAACAAAGACATGAAATCATTCACTTATTGCAATCCAACCCGAATTGAATTCGGACAAGGAAAAGAAAAAAACATCGGACAGTACATTTCAGAATATGGCGTAAAAAAAGTTTTGATTGTTTACGGATCGGAACGCATTAAAAAGAGCGGATTATTCAATACGGTTACTAAGTCGCTGACTGACCACAAAATTATTTTTGAAGCACTGGGCGGTGTGCAAAGCAACCCGGTTTTAAGCAAAGTGTACGAAGGAGTGGCTTTGGCTAAATCAATTGGAGCCGATGCTGTTCTTGCGGTGGGCGGTGGGTCGGTTCTCGATTCGTCGAAAGCCATCGCTGCCGGTGCAACTTACGAAGGTGATGTGTGGGATTTCTTTACCTATAAAGCAGTTCCGAACAAAGCATTGAAAATCTTCGATATCATAACCTTGGCTGCTACCGGCAGCGAAATGAACAATTTTGCCGTGGTAACCAAGGAAGAAACCAAAGAGAAATTCAGTCTTGCCGGAGCTGCAACCTACCCCACCGTTTCGGTAATTAATCCTGAACTTCAGGCTTCAGTCACCAATGAATACCTGGTTTATTCAGCTGCTGATATCTTTGCACACAGTCTGGATATGTATTTGTCGGCCACTTATTTGCCTACATACATGGCCGGATATGTCGAAAATATCCTGAAAACAGTGATGCGTACCACCGAAATTTTACTGGCCGATCCAGACAATAACGAAGCCCGTGGCGAATTTGCCTGGGCCGCCACACAAGCGCTGAATTTCACAACTTTTTGTGGCGTTGAAAACAACCGGTATGACACTCATTTTATCGAGCACACTTTATCAGCAGAGTACAACATTGCTCATGGCGCCGGACTGTCGATTGTGATGCCAGCATGGATGAAATGGCAAAAGAACAATCTGCCCGAACGCTTCGTACAATTTGCCAAAAACATGTTTAATGTGGAAGGAGCCGACGCGGGTATTGAAGCTCTGAAAAACTGGTACTCAAAAATTGGCACACCGGTAACTTTAAAAGAAGGCAACATTCCGGAAGAAGACATTCCAATGCTGGTTGAAAAGTTATCAGGAGTTGCTAAAATGTGGGGAGCCGAAGCGCTTTACACCAAAGAGATGATTACCACAGTATTAAAAAATGCAATCTGAAAAACGAGTAAAAATGAACGAATTCAAGCAGATTTTTCCATTGGGTGAAAAAAATGATGCTAACGCACCATATTTCACAGGTCAGAGTTATTTGGCAGTACTAACAACGGACCATGTTACATCCTATAATGTGACATTCGAGCCCGGTTGTCGCAACAACTGGCATATTCATCATAAAGGAGGTCAGATATTGTTTTGCACTGCCGGAACCGGTTGGTATCAGGAAGAAGGAAAACCCGCAAGACTATTGAATCCGGGGGATGTAATAAACATTCCGGCGGGAGTCAATCACTGGCACGGGGCTACAAAAGATAGCTGGTTTTCGCATATTGCCCTTATGGTACCGGCAGAAGGTGCAACTCATGAGTGGTTAAATCCTGTTACCGAAGAGGACTACAACAAATTGTAATAGTCGTTACTAATTCAGAGCTGAATATGGCAATTTTCGAAAGATTACAATCCGGGGAAGCAGTTCCGTTTAACGATCCTCAGTATCAGCAGATTTTTGAACTGGCTACCCGTACAATGCAACTTGCAGCTAAACTTAATAATTCTGCCGATATTGACCAAATACGGCAGTTATTGATAGAAATTACAAGAGCACCAATTGATGAAAGCACTACAGTTCTTACACCGTTTTATATCAATTTAGGGATATTTACCCGGATTGGTAAAAATGTCTTTATTAATCACGGCTGTACCTTCCTTGATATTGGTGGAATAACCATTGAAGATGATGTATTGATTGGCCCAAAAGTCTGCTTAACCACCGAAGGTCACCCGATAGATCCGCAGGAGCGGAAAAAGTTGCTGGTGAAACCGATCGTAATTAAGCGAAATGCCTGGATTGGTGTCGGAGTCACGGTTTTAGCCGGAGTTACAATCGGTGAAAATTCGGTGGTGGCAGCCGGAGCTGTGGTTACCAAAGATGTTCCGGCGAATACCGTGGTTGGCGGAGTTCCGGCGAAAGTGATTAAAACCATCTGAATCTATCAATTGAACAAAAGCCATGAGTAGCAAAAACAACTTTCTAAAGTATACCCTTTTATTTATTCTAACAATAAACATAAATACAATGAATGCACAAAATAACATAAACGCAAATCAGTCTTTGAATCCACAACAGAAAAGCATTGTAAGCATTGCCGCATTGACGGCGGTTGGCGATTTAGAGCACTTAAAAACACAATTAAATGCAGGGCTTGATGCAGGGCTTACCATCAACGAAATAAAAGAAGTGTTGGTACAGCTCTATGCATATTGCGGTTTTCCACGAAGCCTTAACGGTATAAATACTTTTATGAGTGTTGTGGAAGCAAGAAAAGCTAACGGTATAACAGATGTGGAGGGCAAAGATGCTTCGCCCATTACCGACGTTGCAAACAAATACGAGACCGGGAAGAAAACTTTGCAAACGCTTACCGGACGGGAAGAAAAGAGTCCCAAAACCAGTGCCAATGCCTTTGCTCCAGCCATTGATACTTTTTTAAAAGAACATCTATTTGCCGATATATTCAGCCGTGATATACTTACCCACCAACAGCGTGAATTAGCAACTATTTCGGTGCTTTCAGCAATGGAAGGTGTAGCACCACAACTTCAGTTTCACCTGGCAACAGGGATGAATATCGGACTTACAGAAAGCCAGTTGAATGAGGTCTTTTCGATTATAGAAACACATATAGGAAAGCAGCAGGCTGAAATAGCAAAAAATGTACTGTTGAAAATGGCTGATAAAAAGCCATAAAGATGCTTCGTATAATTTAACTTCAATAAAATATAATAGACATGAACGAACAAGACAACTCTTCCAGAAGGAAGTTCATTCAACAATCAGTTGTGGTAGGTGCGGGTGCAATGCTTGCAAATCCGGTTCAACTTTTTTCGCAGACAAATAAAACAAACAATATGAGTAAGAATATAGAATCAAAAGGCTATGCCGGAAAAGATGAACAAGGAAACTTAGCCTTATGGAATTTTGAACGCAGACCAGTTGGTGATAACGATATTTTAATTGAAATGAAATATTCTGGAATCTGCCATTCCGACATACACACCATCAAAGGACATTGGGGAAAACAGCAATATCCACAGGTTCCGGGACACGAAATTGCAGGTATCGTAACTGCCGCAGGGAAAAATGTAACCAAATTTAAAGTAGGTGATAAAGCTGGTGTCGGTTGTATGGTAAACAGTTGTATGGAATGCGAAAGTTGCAAAAAAGGTGAAGAGCATCATTGCGAAACCACAGGAATGACAGGCACTTACGGTTCCCCCGAAAAATCATCGCCGTCAGGGATAACACAAGGCGGATACGCCAGCAATATGGTGGTGACGGAGCATTTTGCAATCAAGATTCCCGAAAATATGGACCTGAAGTTTGCCGCACCTTTGCTTTGTGCAGGCATCACTACTTATTCGCCAATGATGCAGTACAAAATAAAGAAAGGCGACAAAGTAGGCGTAGTAGGCATTGGTGGCTTAGGACACATGGCAATTAAATTAGCAGTTTCAAAAGGTGCAGAAGTAGTGGCATTTACCACTTCTCCTTCAAAAGTTAATGACATCAAAGCTTTTGGTGCAAAAGAAGTAATAGTTGTAGATGCGGCAGACAAATTAAAACCCTGGAAAGGCAAAATGGATTATATGATTTCAACCGTTCCTTATGCTTATGAAATGTCTGGTTACATAGATTGTGTAAAACCATACGGTTACTTCACACAAGTAGGTCAACCAATCAACGGCAAACTCATGATTAACAACTTCAACATGATTTTTAACCGTGTAAATTTCAACGGTTCGTTGATCGGGGGTATTCCCGAAACACAAGAGGTGATGGATTATTGTGCAGAAAATAAAATTTATCCGCAGATACAAATTATTAAAGCTGAAGAAATCAACGAAGCCTGGAAAAAAGTAGTGAATAAAGAGGCTCGTTATCGTTTTGTGATTGATGCCGCAACTATTTAATTGAAAAAAGAAAAACTCTATAAACAAACTGGTTATAAAATATAATCATTAAAATAGGTATGAATACAAAACACATTATTTCGATATTGATTTCAATCATCATCATAAGCAGTTGTAATTTAAAAAAAGAAAATAAAATGGAGACAAAGGATATATTCCCCAAAGGAGAGCAATTACCCAAAGAGTGGTTTAGCGGAAATGCTTTTCTAACACCATTGGTTGCAAAAGACCAAAACAATGAGTTTTCGGCAGGTTGTGTAACTTTTGAACCTAAAGCAAGAACTGTTTGGCATACACACCCGAAAGGACAGGTGTTGATTGTGATTGATGGGATGGGTTTCTATCAGGAGAAAGGCAAACCAGCACAACCCATCAAAAAAGGCGATGTAGTAAATATTCCGGAAAATACGGAACATTGGCATGGTGCATCTGCTGCAAGTAAAATGGTACATATTGCAATTACCAATTACAAGGATGATGTACAGGTAACCTGGCTACAACCAGTGACAGACGAAGAGTACAACAGTGTAAACTGATTGACAAATCAAACCGGCAGGTAACCAAGCCAGTCCACAAAATAATACGCTCTTAAAAACCACTGCAAGCCAACGCTGCAGCCGAAGTTTTTAAGAGCGTATTTTTCCCTCCCGGGAAAAATGCAACGCACTTTTTTACCAATTTATTTTCCCACCGCACGGCCTGACATTAAACTTACACCACTTCAGATCCCCTTTGCTCCGAAACTATTCCACACATTCTCTAAATTTAATTATATAAATTACCATTCAACATTTTTTACACACAAAGCTTCCTTGGAAATAATGGACCTTGCCTTTTTGGCGCAGGTAAGTTTCAAAACTAATGGGCCTTGCGTTATTAACGCATACATGATTCAAACCCGAATGGACCTTGCGTTATTAACGCAAACCCGATTTGAAATTGGATGGAACTTGCGTTAATAACGCAAGATGGATTTAAAACTGAATGGTCCTTGCGTTATTAACGCATAAATGATTCAAAACCGAATTGACCTTGCGTTAATAACGCAAGCTTGCCCTAAAACTAATTTGACCTTGCGTCATTAACGCAACCTACTGTTTCTGACCGTTTTTTTTTATCCTCAATCACTATTTCAACAGAAAAATTTAAGAAAAATAAAAAAAATGAATAAAATGTTTTGTAGTTCGAAACATATATAAAATTCCATCGTTAACAGAAGAAAAACCATAATTTAATACCTAATACCATGGAAACAAAAATCAATCGGTTACAATTGAATCATCTTTGGAATAGCGAATATACAAGATTCGTTAATCAGGTAGTGGATGTATTTGTTAAGTATGATTCCGAAAAGCTGCATCTGCAAAAAGCCTTCGGAAAACTCCTGAATGTGTTGCCCGACCTGGAAAAAGTGAAAGCACAGGAATTAAGTAATGCACTGAGCAATTCGTTGCAGGAGCTGGGCAATGATCGCGCCAATTTGATCAAAGCAATTTTTATGAATGCAAAAATATTGGGCAGACTGACACTACCTTCCGTAGCTCCGCATATCGTTGTATTGAAACGTTTTCTGAAAATTCATGGAAGCGACATTTCCGATGCGAATTACAACTCGGCCACTGAGCGCACGATTAAGCTGTTGGTTGATTATGAGGCGAAGGCAGATGTCAAGGCTGCGGCAGAAGCAGCTGGCCTCAAATTATTGTTTGATAATCTAAGCGTTGTGAATACTCAATTTGCGAACCTGTATTTACTACGTGCTGAAGAAGATGCAGATAAAGAAATTGTCGATACACGCGCCATTCGTAATGAAACTGACAAGATTTTGACCGTGTTTTTTAATGCCTTCGAATTCTGCAGCTCGGAATACGACGAACCCGACTATACGACTCCGGCCAATCGTTTTAACGAAGTGATTGATTTATACAAAACACAACTCAAGGCCCGCGCCACACGAAGTAAGGCAGGTTTGGATGTAAGTAAGGAACCGGCGATTGCCTGATTATTCGGTTAGTTATACAAGGGTTTTATACCTGCAAACAGATAGGATGAGCAATTTAATGATTAATATTAAAGTTGCTCATCCTATTTTTATCTGCAATTCTTTAACTTGCATCTGTTAATCGAAGACAGCAATAATGCTGCTGTCTGATGCTTCGGTACAAAAATTGTTTTACTAATTTTACAATAATTCAACTTAATATCAAAAACGATGAAAAGAACACTTTTAATGCTTATTTTCTGTACGTTGAGTATATTCCTATTTGCCCAGGAAAGCCGAAACACTGAGATCTCAAAATTGGTCATCAACAGTTTTCAAAAGAATGAATTTCCAAAGATTGTTGAAACTTTTGACCAGAATATGAAAACCGCCTTGCCAGCTGAAAAATTAAAACTTGTATGGGACGATTTAAATAGTAAATGTGGCAAATTTCAAAAAATGGGTGAGATAACGGTTGGCAAAATCCAAACTTATGACGTCACCTATACCTTGTGCCATTTCGAAAATATGAAGTTGAAAATGAAACTGGTATTTGACAAAGAGCGTAAAATTGCCGGATTGTTTTTTGTACCTGAAAACCAGCAATAATCACTCATGAATTGTTGTCGTTGAATTCAAACCACCTTGCAGTCATAAAACAGAAAAGGGATTTCACGTCAAAATGAAATCCCTTTTCTATAGAATGGTGGCAACTTAAAAATCAATATCGTAAAGACCTTCAGCATCCAATTCAAACTGTTTCACACCGATGTCGGTCATCGGATGACTAATCAGTTGATAAAGCAATTCGGGACTGATTGTTGCAGAGTGAGCCCCGGCCATACTTGTCCGGTAAATCTGGTCGACAGTTTTGAAACTGGCGGCTAAAACCCTGCCATTCAGATTATACTCCAAGATATTATCGACGATATTTTCTACTACTTCAATTCCGTGCGACGAAATATTGTCGAGGCGGCTTACATACGGAGCTACAAAATCGGCACCGGCCTTCATTGCTACCAAGGCCTGCTGTTGCGTAAAAATTGCGGTTGCAGTTACATTGATGCCTGCATCCTTCAGAATACGCATCGCCCTGAAACCATTGGCAGTTACAGGTATCTTGGCATAAAAATTATCACCAAAATCGAAATAACTGCGGTATTTTTTTGCTTCACGCACCATATCGTCCGATTCGGAAGAGACCATTTGTACGTGTACCATTCCGGATCCAACCAGGTTTTGAATGCCTTCAATGGCAACCGATAGTCTGTTTCCTGCGTGGGCTAAAATTGTGGGGTTGGTGGTGACTCCTTCGAGGGGAAAAAAAAGGTACAGCTTCCGGAGTTCGTCCAGATCGGCTGTGTCTGCCATGTAAATCATAGTTAAAATATTTTGCGACAAAAGTACACAAACTCCTTATCGTTCGAACTATTTCAATATTACCTTAATGTGACTTCTCAGATTGAAATACAAGAGCAGTTTCATCAGTCTATATTTTAAATTCTATTTTAGCAGGCTCTTTTCCACCGGTTGAATAGCAATGGCAGTAAAACCCGGTCTGCAAACAGGATAAAATTCAGAATAAATACGATAAAAACTACGCTTACAGCATTTTGAGTGATAAAAGAAAAGAAACGAATCACGATATCTTTGTCAATCAGATAATAGGTCACCGTTGCTACGGTGAGTAATGAAATCAGAACAGCTGTCAGGTAAAGATATTCACGCAAGTCAGTTTTCCACTGCTCACGGCGGGTAACCGATAAGGTAAGCCTCCATGCAAAATCAGCAGGCAGGTGAAAATCAGGTGCTGTTCTGAACGATTCATCTATTATATAATCGAGTTCATCATTTTTCATTCGTAATCTCCTTCGCTAATTTTAAACTGCTTTCGTTCACCACAAACTTAAGTTTTTCCTTTAAAAGCGCCTTTGCCCTGAACAGGTAGTTTTTAACCGTTCCCTCGGGCATTCCGGTAATCTGTTCGATCTCCTGGTACGAAAACTCCTCAAGGTGATACAATGTCAAAACGGTGCGATACTGAACCGGCAATAATTCAATCTGTTCGCGAATGTAACGATGCAGATCGGCCGTCTCGTAATCATCTTGTCTAAAGTCGGTGAGTTTATCCAATATTGCCTTGTCATCCAAACTTGCCTCATCACTTTTTTTAAACTTCCGCAGGTAATTGATACTTGTATTGTAAGCGATCGTTGCAATCCACGTCGACAGTTTACATTCATTCCGGTATTTTCCCAGATTCTGATACACTTTCAGAAATACCTCCTGGCTGACATCTTCCAATTCATCGTGCCGTTGAATTAACCGCCCCATAATATGCACCACCAGCTTTTGGTAACGGTTTACCAAAAACGTGAAGGATTTCATATTTCCGTTTAAAATTTGGGCTACTAATTCAGCGTCATTCATACTTTCTGTTTGACAACGACCGATATTGAAATGTTGCACAAAGTACCAACATTTTTATTCGAAAAAAACTGAATGCAACTGCAACATTTCGCAGACCAGCGGCGTCACATCTTACAAACACATAAAACTGAAAATTATGCAACAAATTTTAATTCCAGTCGTAATCTTTTTCGCGATTTACCAGATTTTTAAAAATTTTACTGATTATTTACTAAAACGGATGATCATCAAGACCGGTCATTTTGACAATGCCGGAATTTTGGAACAAAAGGTATCTTCTGCAACATCCGAGAACCAGGAAGTAAACAGGTACCCTTCCCTGAAATGGGGTTTGGTCGCCTTCTTTGGCGGAATCGGGTTTATATTAATTGACCAGATGGGTCCGGGATTCAGCAATCAGGATCATTACCGTGATTTTATGCACGACAGTATGTTGCCATTTGGTATTGAATTGGTTTCTATTTCGTTGGGTTTTATCATTTATTTCCTGATTGTAAATTTTGCCAAAAAGAAGTAAAACGGGAAAAGTTTTAAGCCGTAAAATGTAAGGTCGTCCTTTTTAATTGTCGGAAGGATTGCCTTGCATTTTTGCTATTTAAGATTGATACTTACCTTGATGCCAGCCGAACGAAATTTACCGCTCTCAAAACCAGCCACCGCTTCAACATTCAATAATAGAAATAATTGGCGGTGTCCGTAACCTGCTTCCATGTAATTTTTCATCTCCGGAGTATGTAAAAAATTCACGAAAAGGTTTTCCGAAACCGATGAATTTTTGATGATGGGTAGATGTTTCAAAATCAACCTGCTCGATTGCCAGTTAATAGGTGCATCCAAAAACGATTTTTGGGTCGAAAATTCATAGAAAGGCAATAACCTGAAACTGTTTTCGGTCGAGTTAAAGGCAAAAGCAGTTGATTGAGCATTGAAATGCTGGAAATCTTCGAAATACACCTTTGAATAATTAGAGAGTGTCCATCAAAGTGTGTAAATGCAATTTTGAGATGATTCGTAAAATTGACTTACTAATCACAGAATTCTCAGTTAATTGACTTGTGAAAGAAATCCATTGATAATCCGCTTTTCTTTATGTAAAATTTTGAAAGTCTGTTTTATATCGTTTCCTTTGATATAAGTATCATAAACTTCAAAATTTAAAATAATCGATATGAAAAATGGCAATAATCTGATCAGGGTTTTTACGGGTACCGATGTCCTGGTGTATCTATTAAAGGAAAGACTGGAAGAGGTTGAGATTTCTGCATTAATTAAAGATGATTTTCAATCAGGACTTACTGTTGGTTTTGTAAGCGGAGTTCCTTCTGCAGTTGATCTTTATATCCGGGAATCAGACCTGAAGGAAGCAGAACCCATTATTAATGAGTTTATTCAGAACAACGAGGAATAGGTTTTGGGATTTACCGGATACTAACGCAATGGCTTAATTTTCAATCCATTTTCGCTGTCTACAATTCATTCAGTCGTTTTTGCCGGGTTGGTTCCTGTTTTGCACTCATTACCCAATAAATGGCAGTTTTTTGATAAGATGGGGGTTGTGCCTGAAAAAATTCCCATGCTTTTGGATGAGTTTTAAATACAATTTCATATTCGGAAGAAAGCATTTCCGGTCTGTTTTCGTAGGAATAGATAGCTGATTTTAGTTCATTTCGTTTTTCAAATGCAGCAAGTCCGGCAGGAAGCATCAACCCAGGTTTGTTCATCTCTTCCACCTTTCGGATATTTATCGCACTCCAGGTACTTTTGGGTTTTCGGGGCGTAAACCGGATGCAATAACTTTCTGAATCGATTGATTTTCGTATACCATCTATCCACCCGAAACAAAGTGCCTGATCAACCGACTGCGGCCAGGTAAGGCTCGGTTTACCACAACTCACTTTGTAAAAACCTACCAAAAGTTCGGTCTCTTTGTCGTAGTTTTTCTCAAGCCAGTTTCTGAAATCCTGCTGCGTTGCGAAGTAGGTTAGCATCACTTTCTTAAGTCAATTATTTATTCGAAATGATATTCTTCAGCCATATTTCGGCCAGTTTTGGCCACGTTTCACCCGCAATATTACCTTTTCGCAAACCATAACCATGTCCTCCATTCGCCAGAATGTGCAATTCAACAGGCACTTTTGCATCCCTAAGTGAAGTAGCCATCACCAATGCACTGTTACTGTAAGTATCGTCAGCTGTAGCGAAAAGAAACATAGGCGGTGTGTTTTTATCGACGGCCAGTTCAGGAGTTAATGCCCTGTTCATTCCAAGGTCGAGATAAGCCGGGTAAATCAGTAATGCAAAATCGGGACGACACGACACCGAATCTGCTTTATCGACAGGTGAATAAGTTTTCTTTGAAGATAATATCGCTGCCCTTGCCGATAAACTTGCACCTGCTGAGAATCCCATAATACCTAATTGATTTGGTTTCACTCCGTATGTATCTGGATTATTCCTGATGATACGAATCGCCCTTTGCGCGTCCATTAAAGCGCCTTCCTGCTTTTTCGGAACCCGGTATTGGAGAACAAAGGCTGTAAATCCTTGTTTCGTAAGCCAGTCTGCAATTTCATATCCTTCTAAATTAATTGCAAGAATTTCATAACCTCCGCCCGGGCAAACAATCACACCTGCGCCGTTATTTTTTTCATTGGTCGGTTTGAAGACCAGAAATGCGGGATTGGTTACATCGGTCAGCCGGATGACATCTCTACTTTTATCTGGAGTCTGAACCGGATCGTGTTTGCTTACTGTTTCTCCTGGTACCTGGTCAGGCCATAGGTAGATTGGTTTTTGATTTTGGCTAAAGCCAAATAATGAGATCATTGTGAAGACAATTAATACGAAGGATTTGCACATGGAAAATATATTTTTGCTATAGCGACGCAATTAACCGCGTTGCTACAAATTTAAAATGATTTATGACGTCTTTTTATACCTGAATATTGCCATTCCAAACATCGAAATCGCAAAAACTGAAAGGGCAGCAAATTCGTTAAAGATATCCGCGAAATTAGAACCTTTTAAGATGATACTACGCATAATTTTCACAAAATAGTAAAGCGGATTCGCATAATCAAGTTTTTGCGCCCAGTCGGGCATACTTTCGACGGGTGTAAACAGTCCGCTCATGAGGATAAAAACTATCAGCATGAAAAAAGTAACAAATGTGGCCTGTTGCACGGTATCGCTGATAGTGGAGATAAAAAGTCCCAGCGAGAGTACCAGCACCAGATAGATACTGGCCATCCCAAAAAGGAGCGGCATACTTCCCCTGATTGGAATGTTAAAAGCTAACCGGGCAATCATAAGTCCGAAGGCAAGATCAAACAACCCGATTGCGAGGAACGGAAGGAGTTTTCCGGCAATAAACTGCCACTTTTGGATGGGTGTAACATTGATCTGCTCAATTGTTCCGAGCTCTTTTTCACGAACCAGGTTCATCCCTCCAAGCAATATTCCAATTACCGTGATCAATACAACGAGAATTCCCGGCGCCATATAAAATTTAAAGTTGAGTTGCGGATTGAACCAGTAAATTGGTTTGACGTCGATGCTTTTCATCAGACCCGGTTCCGGTTTACCCGTTTTGACCAATATCTTTTGGCTGTAATTCCCGATCACATTCGAAAGGTATCCAAGCGAAAGCTGAGCTGCCATACCATTAATCGCATCTACAAGTATTTGGACATCTGCTTTTTTACTCAAAGTCAAATCTTTGTCAAAATTTCGGGGGATGACCAGTGCAAGATCTATCTTATTCCGCATCAAAAGATCCTCTGCATCTCGTGTACTGGCGAGGTTTTGCCTGACAATAAAGAAAGGATTTCCGGTAATCTCGGCTGTCAGTTTTCGTGATGAAACTGAATTGTCAAAATCAACAATGGCAAGATCAACCTGGCGAAGCTCGTTGGTTGCTGCAAAAACAAGGACCAGCATCTGGACCAGCGGCATCACAAAAATGACAGGCAGCATCGATTTGTTGCGAAAAATCTGGGTAAACTCCTTTTGAAGAATATAATATAGTGTTCGCATGGTTATCTATTGAAGACGGATTTTAAATTTTCGGATACTGATAAAAATAAACAGCGCTGACATGCCCATTAAAACCAGGGTATTAGGCCAAATTTCATTTAATCCGCCACCTTTGAGCATTACGGTCCGGTTGATTTCAATAAACCAGCGAGGCGGCATCAGATTAGCAACAATTTGCAGCGGGATTGGCATATTTTTAACCGGAAATATAAAACCCGAGAGCAAAATACTGGGCAGCATAAGGACAAACCCCGATATTGCCATTGCTGTAAGCTGACTATCAACAAAGGTGGAGATCAGGATTCCAAGTGAAAGTGCCAGAAAAATGTAAAGCAGAATCTCGGCCAGTAATAATGCAAAGCTTCCGATTACTGGGACTTTAAATACCAGCATACCTAATGCCAATACAACCAACGCACTAACGATTGAAAGAATCATGTAGGGTACAACTTTTCCAAGAATGATCTGAATTGGTTTCAGCGGAGACGCGAGCAGAATCTCCATTGTCCCCATTTCTTTTTCGCGTGCGATTGTAATTGCTGTCATCATCGCAGAAATTAGCATTAAGATTACTGCAATCAGGCCTGGTATGAAGTTATAGGCATCGCGCATATCTTCGTTGAATAACATTCTGACCTTTATATTGATTCCCGGAAGCGCCTGGTTTTGCATCAACTCATTTTTGACAAAGTTGTTGACAATGGCAGTGGTATAATTCACAGTCAATTGCGCCGCATTTGGCTCAGAAGCGTCAGCAATTACCTGAATATTTGCTTTCCCTTCTTTCATCAGGTGAAGGGCAAAATCGGGTTCGAAAACAACAATTTCTTTCACGGTACCACTCCGGAAAAGACTTTCATAATCGCTTTCAGAGCTGGGAATTGCTGATAACTGAAAGAATCCTGAGGATAATAATTGCTGACTTAAGCGTTTGCTGAGATCATCTTTTGAATGATCGACAATTGCTACTTTCACATTGCGAACCTCGTTGGTCATTACATAACCAAAGAGCATCAGCTGTGCAATCGGAATTCCGAACAGGATGATCAGGGTTCGGGGATCGCGGAAAATATGGTAAAACTCCTTCCGGAGAAATGCGAGGAATCTGCTCATCGTGCAATTTTTAAAAATACTTCATCCATATTGGCTGCATTGTATTGTTCTTTCAACTTTTCAGGGGTGTCGAGCGCAACGATTTTACCGTCGGCCATGATAGAAACCCGGTCGCAATATTCAGCTTCATCCATATAATGGGTTGTCACAAATACAGTAATTCCCCTTTCGACAGCCTCGTAAATCAGGTTCCAGAATTGCCGGCGCGTGATCGGATCAACTCCACCTGTAGGTTCGTCGAGAAAGACAATTTTAGGACTGTGAAGAATCGCGATCGAAAAGGCGAGTTTTTGTTTCCACCCGAGCGGCAGATCACCTATTTTGCGATTTTCGTAAGCTGTAAGTTCTAATCTGTCAAGCATCTCGGCAGTTTTAGCTTTTCGGTCGGCAATCTTCATACCGTATACACCTCCATAAAAACGGATGTTCTCATAAACGGTAAGGTCTTCGTACAACGAGAACTTCTGACTCATATATCCGATGTTCTGCTTGATCTTTTCGGTTTGACGGAATACGTCGAATCCTGCGACGGTCATCTGACCCGAAGTGGGAGTGGAGAGTCCGCATAAAATCCGGATGGCAGTTGTTTTTCCGGCGCCATTGGCACCCAGGAACCCAAATATTTCTCCCTTGTATACTTCGAAATTAAGGTTGTCGTTGGCAACAAAATTTCCGAATTTCTTCACCATATTTTTTACGGTAATAACCGGTTCTTTTGTCATCATGATTTCTCTTTTGGTTTGTTCATCAGGAAGATAAATACATCTTCGATGGTTGCTTCAGCCGTTTCAACGGCAATTTCGGCTTCACCATTATTTATCAAAAAATGATGAATTGAGTCTGAAGTATATGCTCCTTTGGGTGTAACCAGGTGCAAGACCTGACCGAAACTATTGACAGAGATCATCGAAGGGAGTTTTTCGAGGAACTTCGAAGTGTTGTAAATCTTCCGGGTACGGACGGTCCATAAATCTTCAGGAAATGATTGAGTCATAGCCTGAGGTGTTGCGACAGACATCAGGCTCCCCTGCTGGATCAATGCAATCCGGTCACACATTGATGCTTCGTCCATGTATGGGGTTGAAACAAGAATGGTGATTCCCATTTCTTTGAGACGTTTCAGCATTTCCCAAAATTCCTTTCGCGAAACAGCATCAACCCCTGTTGTTGGCTCATCGAGAATCAGTATTTCGGGTTTATGAATCATTGCGCACGAAAGTGCCAGTTTCTGTTTCATTCCTCCTGAAAGTTTACCAGCCCTACGGGTTTTAAATGGTTCAATCTGTTGGTAAATATCTTTAATCAGGTAGTAATTTTCCTGAATGGTTGTGCCAAAGACCGTGGCAAAGAATTTCAGATTTTCTTCAACTGTCAGATCAGGATAAAGCGAAAACCGCCCGGGCATATAACCGGTGATCAGCCTTACCTTTTTATAATCAGCCACAACATCCAGACTATTCATTGTTGCCAAACCTCCGTCAGGAAGCAAAAGCGACATCAGGATGCGCATCAGCGATGTTTTTCCCGCTCCGTCGGGACCAATCAGTCCAAAAAGTTCCCCCTTTTTGACCGAAAGGGAGACCCTCTCAAGGGCAACAACGTCACCGTACTGTTTATGAATATCTTTGACTTCAATCATTTGGAGCCGATATTAAAATTTTATTTCGCCCGGCATACCCAGTTTTAGTGACCCATCATTCGGAACACGAACTTTGGCAGCATACACCAGTTTGACGCGTTCTTCCCGGGTCTGTATAATCTTTGGCGTAAATTCAGCTTCCGGAGAGATCCATTCGACGGTCCCGGCTATCTCTTTTAACCCTTCATTGGTATCAATCATCACTTTAACCGCTTTACCGGTTTTAATCTGTGTAAGTTGCGGGCCACTAATATAAACCCGGAGAATCAGGCTATCAACATTTGCCATTTTATAAAGCGATTTTCCGGGTATAGCCAACTCACCGGTTTCGGCATATTTTTCGAGAATGATTCCGGAAATCGGGGCTCGTACAACTGATGTCCCGATTTTGTCATTCAATACGGCAATCTGCGCATCAACAGCTTCAGCATTCATCTCTATTGCTGCAATTTGGGCCGAATAAGCTTTTTTCTGTTTCCCTGTAAGTGCAATCTGTCCGTCAATATCATCCATTTGCTTTGGCGTTGCAGCCCCATCGGCAAGCATTTTCTTTATTCGTACCTGGTCCTTCTGAACATTGGTAATTTGCTGATCAGAAACTGCAATCGATGCAAATAATCCGGCCTTTTGAGCCAATACCGATGCTTTCTGTGCCAAAAGTTGGCTGCGTTGAAGTACAAGATTGGCCGTATCCGTAATCGCCATAACGTCCCCTTTTTTTACCTTTTGCCCTTCGCTAAAGGCTGTCATTATGATTTTTCCACTGTTTTCGGATGAGATAATCACCTCGTTAGTTTCGAAGTTTCCAAAGGCGTCCGACTTTGTTTTATTGTTTGAGCAAGCTCCAAGAAGTAATATCAAGGATAAAAATAAAAATGTTCTCATATTCAAGGTAGTTTGTGATTTTGAATTCTTATTGATATAGGCAATTTGATTCATCTGTTAATAATTTGTTTTTAATGGCCAGATGGAATTCGCATGAAGTTTATTATCATTTCGATTTGTGATTGTAGAATCATGCTCATTTCATATGTAATCTTTTATAAGTCTATTCTCCCTTAATTGTCTGGTAATTCACAGATACTTGTACTAATTGAACCTTCCGTGTTTCGAGGTTTGCTTTGGCCTGAAGCGCAGCGTTCAGATCGCGGATGTAATCTGCCGAGGTGATCGCGCCATTTTCGAGTGCAACGGCCGATCGTTTACTGATTTGATCCTTAATTGCAACCAACTGTTCATCACTATTTATAAGATTTTTAAGTCTTTGTGCATTGTTCTCTTCCTGAGCAAGTGACATCTTTATTGAACGATTGAAATTGTCAAGATTCGTTTCGATGATGTCCTTCTGAAGTTTCATAGCCGATCTTTCACGGCTTGTTTTATGCCAATCCCATATGTTCCACGACAATCCCGCACCAACCATGTACCAGTCGGCAAAATTGTTGTCGAGCATATTCAACCCCGGCCGACCATATCCGGCCTGACCGAATGCAAATACAAATGGTTTTCGTGAATTGGTCAGAACGTCCTCATTTTTATCGATTTTCGATTTCTGCAATGTGAAAAGCATCAACTCCGGCCTTTTTAAATCATTGTTAACGTCGATTGTCATAAGCGCTGGTTTCGAAAAGGTTGTTTGTTCAGTGATTGCTGTTCCTGCAACAATTTCGAGAAGAGCTAATGTCGTGCGGCAGGTTGATTTCAGTTCTGTCTCTTGTTGTTCTGTCAGCAATTTTTCAGCCCGCAACTGATCCAGTTCATTGGGTAAGGAAACGCCATTATTCACGGCAGAACTTACAATTTTTATTCTTTCGTCAAGCGTCTCTTTTTTCAGATCGACAATCCTTAAATTTTCCTGAATTATCAAAGCGTTAAAATACAACGTATTTACTGTTTCTTTTATTTTATATAGCTCCGTTTCGATTTGTTGTTTCGATACCAGCCTGTCTGCCTCTTCAAGTTCTTGTCTTTTTTTTGCAACTCCTCCGTCAAAAAGTTTTTGACGGATATCGACATATGCCTTATACTGATCTTTCGAAAGTGGCTCAGGACCTGCAAACCCTGGTATTTTTAGCGCCAATTTCGTTACATCCGACTGCCACGATGCCCTTGCGGTAAGATCGAATTGTGGCAAGTTCAATACCTGAATGTTTTGTTGACGGAGTTCCGAAATCTGGTTAATAATTCCTGCTTGTCTCAACAAGGGGTGATTTCTTCGGGCCATTGACTGGCAGCTATCTAAGCTCATTTCTTGCCCGTATGACCACAAACAAGTAAAGGTGAAAAACAAAATTGAAATGAATCTTCTCATGCTTCTATAAATTTTAAAATCATATTTTTAACAACCTCTTTCCGTTCATTTAGAAAGCGATCGTACGCTTCCCTGTCATCATTAAAATAAACCATTTGCAACAAAGGGCGCGCGACAAAAGGGAAGACCAGCATTCCCAATAAACTAATAACAATATGCCGGGGATCGAGTTTTGACAAATTACCAGAATGAACTCCATTTAAAAGCAAGTCAAGTATCTTTTGCGGTTCAATTCCCGATTCAAACATGAGGGTTTTTAATACTTTAGGATCGCGGTTGATCTCACTAATAATGAATTGCGGAACATAGGGATTGGCCTGAATCAGATTGATATAGTTGTCGATAAATGCGATCAGCTTTTCTTTGGCAGAAACTTCAGAAGAAAGCGTGTCTTTTACTTTTACAAAAAATTTGGAGAAGGTATCTTTGAATACCGATTTAAATAGGTTTTCTTTGCTTCTGAAATAGTAATGCAGTAATGCCTTATTCATACCGGCTTCATCGGCAATTTCCTGCATACGGGCACCTTCCATTCCTTTAAGAATAAATATTCGCCGGGCAGCTTCGTAAATTTTCTCTTCTGTTGTACGATCCATGTTCTTATCCTTTTGGTTTAACCATCCGGTTAAACATGGGTCAAAGAAAAGATATTTTTTTGATTCAAGCAATAGTTTTACTGGAAATATTAACCAGATGGTTAAATATTTTGCAAACAAAACCCCCGAAAAGCGATTCGTTTTTCGGGGGTTTAAATATTACCAAATCAACTATTAATACAAAGTCGACTGTTTATACTCTGGTTTCTTGTTGAATAAATTGTAAAGAAACGATTTTGATTCTGGTTTGTTATCCTGATTATCAGGCTGCATCGGAAGGTTCTTTACTAAAAGTGCCTTCTTTTCGTTGGTAATACTTCCGGAGTTAACCGAATCAACCTTTGGATTCCATAAGGAAGTAATTTCCATAAACTTCTCATATGCTTGCTTATGCTGACTAAGTAACCATTTGTAAATAGTCTGATCAGAATAAACTTTCTGGATACCATGCCCTTGTCCTTTCAATACAGAAAACTTTGGTTTTGATCCAAGTTCCTGCAATGCATCAACCATCTGCACCGAACGTTTGAGATTTACTTTTTTATCTACTTCACCATGGAACACCCAGGTTGGTATATCTTTTAGTGTCTCCACCATTCTTGTCTGTCCACCACCACAAAGTGGCATAATTGCTGCAAAGTATTCAGGATAACGTGATGCGATGTCCCAGGTACCAAAACCTCCAAGACTCATTCCTGTAAGATAAACGCGGGAAGGATCGATGTTATACTTGTCCTTCAGTTCTTTGTAAAACGATTCGAACCATGCTCCGGCTGTCCAGTTTTTGTTTGATGGACATTGAGGTGAGATTACAATAGCATCAACGTTCATTCCTCTTTCGAGATAAAATGGTGGGCCGTACTTTTTTAATCTTTCAAGATTGTTGCCTTTGCAAGAACTGCCATGAAGGTAAATTATTAGAGGCCAAACCTTTGCGTTTGCCTTGCTATATCCGTCTGGTAAATATGCCAGGTAAGGGTAAGTTTTTGATTTTTCTGCCATTAGCGGAGAATTGCCTCCCGGTGTTTTAGCTGTGAGCGACACAGTAAAACTTAAAAGTGCAATCAGGGCGATTAATCTCATATCTTGTCCTGTTAAGTGAATAATACGCAAAAATAACTTTTTAATTGGTGCGAAAACCTAAATTCAGGTTTTTTAAAATATTTTAACACAATATTCGAAAAAATACTAAGCGCAAATATTTGATATAATGCATATTAAATATTAATTTGTTCATATGCGCTATTTTGCATTTGTAAGTTGAATAGTGCTTTAACTGACTTTTATTCCCAATTGAACTTCAAAAAGACGAAGCTGTTTGACTATTACATTTCAACAGTTCAAACATTTCGTCCCTGGTTTCTTTGGCGCTTTCAGCCGCTTTGAGTGCAAAATCATGACCATTTGAAGCGTAAATGATCGCTCTTGATGAATTTACAAGCAGACCACATTGTGCATTCATTCCATATTTTGCAACTTCCTGCAAGCTTCCTCCTTGTGCACCTACTCCTGGAACAAGCAGAAAGTGATCAGGAACAATATTTCTGATTCCGGCTAGTTCTGCAGCTTTGGTTGCTCCAATTACAAACATCATATTCTCTGCATTTCCCCACTCCTGCGAAATCCGAAGCACCTTCTCGAAAAGCTTTTCGCCAGTAATAGCGTCAGCAATGAACTGGAAATCAGATGCTCCTTTATTTGATGTTAATGCAAGGAGAACCACCCGTTTCCCTTCATAAGCCAGAAATGGTTTCACAGAATCTTCGCCCATATAAGGAGCGACTGTGACTGCATCAAACTTTAATTTCTCGAAAAAAGCCCTTGCATACATTGATGAAGTATTTCCTATATCTCCCCGTTTCGCATCAGCGATCAAGAAAATGTCGGGATAATTTTCACGAATGTAGTGAACTGTTTTTTCAAGACTTCGCCAGCCCTCCAACCCTTCCGATTCGTAAAACGCAAGGTTTGGCTTGTAAGCAACTGTATATTGGGCTGTAGCATCGACGATCTCTTTATTGAACGCAAAGATCGGATCGGTTGTGTCAAGTAAAAAACCTGGAATTTTCTTGATGTCGGTATCGAGACCTACACAAAGAAACGAACCCTTCTTTTGAATATTTTCGAATAGTTGCTGATTGTTCATGCTTTCAATTTTGATCGGTAATTCATTAATAATATTAATTGCGCTGTAGAGACGCACGGCAGTGCTTCTCTACAATTGGATTATAATTCTGTCTCCTTTAACCTTTCTGTATTCTCCTCGACCCTGAGTTTATCGATAATATCTTCAATATCACCATCCATAACGGCGGGAAGATTATAAACGGTGTACCCAATCCGGTGATCAGTCATACGACCCTGCGGATAATTGTACGTGCGGATTTTGGCTGAACGGTCACCTGTTGAGACCATTGTTTTCCTCCGTGATGCAATATCATCCATGTATTTTTGGTATTCCATGTTGTAGATCCTTGTCCGGAGCTCACCCATTGCCTTCGACAAGTTTTTTATCTGCGATTTCTCATCCTGACAAGTCACGACAATTCCTGTTGGAATATGGGTTAACCTGATGGCTGAATAGGTGGTATTTACACTCTGACCGCCGGGACCGGAAGAGCAGTAAGTGTCTTTGCGAATATCCGTTTCGCGAAGATCAATATCAAACTCTTCTGCTTCAGGTAACACGGCGACAGTAGATGCCGAAGTGTGAATACGTCCCTGCGTTTCGGTTTGCGGAACCCTTTGTACGCGATGTACCCCCGATTCGAATTTAAGAATTCCGTAGACATTTTCGCCCGTTACCTTGGCGACTATTTCTTTAAATCCACCTGAAGTTCCTTCTGTTGAGCTTGTCACTTCGAGTTTCCAGTTCTTGCGATCGCAGAATTTCGAATACATCCTGAAAAGATCACCTGCAAAAATGGCGGCTTCATCACCACCTGTTCCGCCACGAATCTCCAAAATTGCATTCTTGCTATCTTCGGGATCAGCCGGAACGAGCAGAAACCTGATCTCATCCTCATGTTCTTTGATCAGATTCTCGCTGTTTTCGAGCTCTTCACGAGCCATTTCACGTAAATCTTCATCTGTTTCGGTTTCAAGTATTTCCTTGGCATCCGAAAAGTTTTTCAATAGATTCTGGTACCTCTTAAATGATTTTACCAGCGAATCGAGCTGTTTGTAATCCTGATTAAGTTTTACATATCGCTTCATATCTTTCATGATATCCGGATCGGAAATCTGCTGGCTAACTTCGTCGAAGCGGATCTTAATCCCTTCGTATTTTTCTATTAATGAATTATTTGACATCTAATTGTGTTTTTACTGGTTGAGGGAAATGAAATTGAATTCGCAATGAAGTAAAGCGTAGCTAATACTCAAAGGTGCCAAATTCGGAGTGGATGGTTACCTTTTTACCATTGTACAATTCGACATGTCCAATAACCTGGGCATCAATATTAAATGATTTGGCGATGGCTATTATTCCATCAACTGCTTCCTTATCGGCATATATTTCGAACCGATGTCCCATATTGAAAACCTTGTACATTTCTTGCCACGACGTTCCGCTTTGTTCCTGAATCAGTTTGAAGAGCGGCGGAACCGGGAAAAGATTGTCTTTTATAACATGTACATTTTCAATAAAATGGAGGACTTTTGTCTGAGCTCCTCCAGAGCAATGAATCATTCCTGAGATGGAAGATCTGAATTGTTCCAGTACCTTTTTAATAACTGGTGCATAAGTTCTCGTGGGTGAAAGAACCAACTTGCCAGCATCCAGGTCTGTTCCTTCGATACGATCGGTCAGTTTACAATTGCCAGAAAAGACAAGCGATTCGGGTACCGATGGATCGTAACTTTCAGGATATTTTTTGGCGAGGTATTTGGCGAAGACATCGTGACGAGCAGAGGTAAGACCATTGCTTCCCATTCCTCCGTTGTATTCTTTTTCGTAAGAAGCTTTTCCTGAAGATGATAACCCAATAATGCAATTGCCGGCTTTTATCTGATCTGCCGAAATAACCTCAGATCTTTTCATTCGGCAGGTTACCGTCGAATCGACAATGATAGTTCGCACGAGGTCGCCGACATCGGCAGTTTCGCCACCTGTGGGCCAAATATTTATTCCGGTTTCTCTTAACTCTGTGCAAAGATCTTCGGTTCCTTCAATGATGGCAGAGATCACCTCGCCCGGTATTTTGTTCTTATTTCTTCCAATTGTCGAGGAAAGGAGGATATTATCAACCGCTCCAACGCAAAGTAAATCATCAAGATTCATTACAATTGCATCCTGTGCAATCCCTTTCCAAACCGATAGATCACCTGTCTCTTTCCAATAAAGGTATGCGAGAGAGGATTTTGTTCCGGCTCCATCAGCATGCATTATATTACAGTATTCCGAATCTCCACCCAGAAAATCGGGTACGACTTTACAAAAAGCTTTCGGAAAAAGCCCTTTGTCAATGTTTTTAATGGCATTATGAACATCCTCTTTAGAAGCCGAAACACCCCTGAGGTCATATCTGTTGTCGGAACTCATGTTGATAATCAATTGTTTGCAATAATCCTGAAAATATTCCGGTTTCCCGTTTTCAAGTGGCGCGAAATTAGCACTATTTCGTGGATTTACCTTCTTCCTTTGTCAAATCCTTGCCACCGGCAGCTGACAACTGATTCCTGGCAACTTGCTTTTGGCAACTTGCGGCTGCTTTGGTATTGCTTTCTCAGCTTTATTTCCTTTGAACGCCCTACTTCTCAAACTTCTCCTTGTAATCGGAAGATAAGACCCTGAATTCAGTCCGGCGATTGATCTGGTGACAAATTTCCCGTTGTTTTTCATCTGCAAGCGATTCAATAAAACTGCAGGTGAGTTCTCTTCCCTGTTTCAGAAACGGATATTCTTTGGCCAGTTTCTTCGTGACTGTTTTAGGTGCAGTCTTTCCGTATCCTTTAGCAACCAATCTACCGGGCTGTATACCTTTGGCAATTAAATAAGTAACGACCGATTGTGCCCGTTTCTGAGATATTTCGGAATTAGTGGCATCGTCACCCCTGCAATCGGTGTGCGCCATTAATTCAATGACAGTAGTCGGATTCAGAACGAGCAATTCGGTCAGGCTGTCGAGAGCTGTCACAGATTCAGGAAGCAGATCCCATTTACCGAATTCGTAATAAATATTGTCAACACTGATTGGCAAGTCGGCTGGCGTAAGTTCCAATCGTACCTGGAACTGTTTTCCCTCATCGATTCCAATAGTTGAAGCGACTGTTTTCGTATTCAGAAATCCTTTTCGGTAAGCAGCTACAATATATTCAACCTCAGGTTTTAATTTGAAGTTAAATTTGCCATTCTCTGCGGTCATTTTCAGCATCGTACCATCAGTTCCGATCAACTTCACCGTAGCATCGTTGATTCTTGATCCGTTTTCTTTGTTAAAGATGTTCCCTTCTATTTCATAGGTTTTTGGTGGCAGTAAAAAAGTGTAAATGTCGTCTTTACGACTTCCTTCGCGATTACTGCTAAACAAACCCCGCTCTTCTCCCTTGTAAAATGAGATGGCAAAATCATCTCCGGTAGAGTTGATGGGGGATTTCATATTTTCAACTACCCATTTCCCTTTTTCGTCTTTGTGAGCCATAAACAGATCGAGTCCTCCCATTCCAATATGGGCATTTGAGGAGAAATAAAGTGTTCCGTTTTCGCGGATGCAGGGGAACATCTCGTCACCCGATGTGTTGATCTCCGGTCCCGCATTCACCGGTTTTTCCCACGATTCTCCTTTTTTCTTCACAGCAAACCAGATATCTTTTCCGCCGTAACCACCCGGGCGGTCTGAAACGAAGTAAAGGGTATTGCCATCAGCTGAAACTGAAGGGTGAGCGGCCATCAAACTATCATTTCCAATCTTTACTTTTACCGGATCTCCCCATAAACCTGAGAGTTGTGTAGCAGAAAAGATCTCAGCACCCCGCTCTTCTGTTTTGTCGTAAGGACAACGTGTAAAATACATTTTATTGCCGGTTGCATTAAATGAGGCAGCTCCTTCTTCGTCAAAGGTATCAATGACCTTTTGTTCGTCAACGAGTTGCGGCTTATCCCACCGGTTTTTCTGGAGATTATAACTGGCCCTGAAAATATCGGCATTGTATTCTCCCGTTATGGCACTTTTCTTTTTTCCGGTAGCCCCTTTTCTTGAAGAGGTGAAGAAAATCTCATTATCGTGGACCCCGGCATATGCGGCTGCAAAATCATTCGAGACAGAATTAATTTCTTTCAGGTTATCAATCTTATATCGTGTAGGAGTTTTCAGCCATTCTTTTGTTTTCAGCGACGATTCTATCCCGTTCAGGGCCATTTCGTCTTTGGGAACAGAATCGAGATAAGCAGTATAATTTTTGATGGCTTCGTCATACTTTCCATTTGCACGAAGCACTTCTGCATAATGAAGCCAGGTGATTGCACCGCCTGCATTGCGTATCAACGCACTTTTATAATAACTTTCAGCCGAGCGGTATTGGCCGATTTTATAATAGGCTTCCGCAATTTTAAACTGGATTTCCGCTTTTTTCTGCCGATCCTTGGTTTGCGTGTAAACCTTTCGAAAGGAGGCAATACTTTTCGTATACTCTCCTATCTCAAAAGAGGTCATTGCTGAACGGTATTGCTTTGATACGGTGCAGGAAATGGTGAATCCGACAAGTATCAAAAGGCAGAAATGACGTATTTTAAGATAATTCATATGCGAAAATAAATTAAATCAAATGGTAGATTGCAGGTGATGTGATGGACAAAGATAACTTATTAGCAGATTTTTATTTGGTCCGATTGTGAAAATTATCGCTAATTGAACGAAAGATTGTACCTTTGGCCTTTTAAAATGTAACAATTATGATTCAAGCTGAAATTCATACAGTAAAAGGGGTGATGAAGGTTAACTTCTTCGAAAAGGATGCACCCATAGCAGTGGCCAACTTTGTAAAACTTTCGAAAGAAGGTTTCTACGACGGACTTACTTTCCATCGTGTTATCCCGAACTTTGTAATTCAAGGGGGATGCCCAAAGGGAACAGGTTCAGGTGGACCAGGATATACTATTAAATGCGAATTGGACGGAGACAACCAATACCACGATCGTGGCGTTTTGTCGATGGCACATGCAGGCAAAGATACAGGCGGATCACAATTTTTTGTTTGTCACAGCCGCACCAATACAAGCCATCTCGATCGTAAACATACCTGTTTTGGTAAGGTTTATGAAGGATTGGATGTTATTGATGCCATCCGTCAGGGTGATAAAATCGAAAAAATCGTAATTATCGAATCTTAGGAATTGGATTGTAAAGACGCGAATCATCGTTTCTTTACCCAACATTTATATGAAAACCGTCTCCGAATTCGTTTCCGGGACGGTTTTTTATATTATTTTAGTCGGGAATTAATCAGGGAGAATGGACGAAAACAAACTTTATAAATCGTTGATCATATGTGTACTTGTTCTCGCCGGTCTCTCGTTGGGTGCATTCTTTCCCCGAATCAATGTTGCAGGATTTGAGCTGAAAGGTGTCGATCTCTTTTCGGATCTCCGAATTAATTTTCGCAAAAGTGCCCCCAATCGTCGCCTTCAGGCTAACCAATCAGTCATTTTCGATCTGACCTATCTCCCTTACTTCGATGGTTTCACCTATTACCTGACAGCTTCGGGTGGAATATCCCCTTTACTTGCCTTGCCCCATTTTTCAGTTGCAGTGAATAAAAAGCGGTTAGTTTACAGATCTAAGGATAACCGGTCGGTGAGTCTAAAATCGATTGCCGAATTGCTCGCAGGACCTGTGTTGTTCGAGGATTTTTCCCCGGAAGGTCATTCTTTAAAGCAATTTTTTAAGGAGTTGGGCGCGATCAAGCGGGGAGAAGAGAAGGGACGCGTTGCCCTTTTTGGTGATTCGTTTATCGAAGGCGATATTTTTTGTTCCGATGTAAGAAACTCGTTGCAGGATCTTTTCGGTGGTAATGGCGTCGGATTTGTACCCATCACTTCGGAGGTGGCGCAATTCAGAAATACGATTGGACACACTTTTACAGGATTTCAGTCGTATTCATTGGTTAAGAAAGATTCTGTTTCTGAGCCGTTCGGCGCGGGAGGTTACTGTTTTACGGCTGGCAAAGACAATGACGTAACCTATTCGGCCAATCCAAAATCCAAACACCTCGACCTGTTTCGCGAAATCAAACTTTTTTATAACTCTCCTGAAAATACCACCTTTAATTATAGTTTGAATAACAATGGCATAAGGGAAACGAAGATCGTTGCCTCGGATCGGCTTCAGCAAAAAGTGTTTAACGATGTCAATGCCACAACCGTGAGTTTCATTTTCCCTGTATCGGATACCATTAAATTATATGGTGTAAGTTTTGAAGATTCAACAGGGATCTATGTTGACAATTTTGGTTTGCGTGGTAATTCGGGACTCGCACTGACAAGGATATCAGAGACGATGAACCGTCAGTTTAATCAATTTCAGAATTACCAGTTGATTATTCTGCAGTATGGACTCAACGTAATTGCTTCAGATACAAAAGATTTTAGCTGGTATGTGAACCCCATGATCAATGTTGTGCAGCGGCTAAAACGGTGTTATCCTGATGCTTCAATTCTTCTGATGAGTGTTTCGGACAGAAGCACAAAAGTGGACGGAGAATACCAGACGATGGAGAGTGTTCCGCTGATGGTGGAGGCGCAACGGGAAATTGCACGTCAGTCGCAAGTCGCTTTCTACAATCTTTTTGAAGCGATGGGAGGCGAAAACAGTATGGTTGCCTTTGTTGAAAACGATCCGCCACTGGCCAACAAGGATTACACGCACCTCAATTTCCAGGGTGGACGCAGGGTGGCAGGTATCTTTGTGAAAAGTTTAATCAATGAGTATCAAAAGTATAATGATAAGATTAAAAAACACACTCCTGCTGGCAGCACTTTGGTTGTCAGTGCAAAATAGTATTGGACAACCAATTGCAATTCCTGAACTTGAGAAGAATTATCCTTTTGTGAACGAGGAGTGTAATGTTATTTCGAACAGCGGGCATCTTGCCGGGCTCATGGAAAAACTATACGATCTAAAGACTAATGGCAAGCGAACCATCAATATTCTTCATATTGGTGATTCTCACCTGCAGGCCGATTTTGTCACAAGCGTCATCCGCACAACGCTGCAGACAACATTTGGAAATGGAGGCAGGGGATTGGTCGTACCATTTCGTTTGGCAAAATCGAATGAGCCATTTAATTACGTATCCTCCTCTTCTTTTGATTGGAAATCCAAAAGGTGTGTTTTCCCCGGTCAACCAATGCCTATTGGGATAGGTGGTTTAACCATCAGTACTTCAGATTCGTGTGCTGATTTCACCATTAAAACGAATAATGATTCACTGTTGAATTACAGTTTTAACAAGATGAAAGTGTTTTATGAGAACGATTCGACCAGCTACAGCATGGCTCTTTTGGATAGCCTGGGAGGCAAGGTTGGTATGTTTGCACCGGATTCAATTGATCATTCTCCATATATTTCATCCATAGCTCTTCCCACTCCGGCGAATAAAGGAACGATTAAATTAGTTAAAACCGCAGCGGAACAGTCGCGGGCAGTAATCTACGGATTACTTCTCGAAAATGGCAATCCGGGAATCATCTACCACACCGTTGGTGTCAATGGTGCTCAATTTCAGCATTATTCCGAAGCGCTTCATTTCAGTGAACAGACCAAAGCGCTCAAACCCGATCTGATCATTATTTCATTGGGAACCAACGAGGCATTCGGTCTCAATTTCAGGCAGGATAAGTTTTACGCTGATATGCAGTTGTTATATAGTCAATTGAAAAAGGAAAATCCCAATGCATGTTTCCTGTTTACAATACCTGCTTGTTCGTACCGCCGGAAGAAGGCCAATCCGCGACTGCCCCTGGCAGGCAAAACGATTATCCGCTTTACAGCCGATAATAATATCTCCTGTTGGGATTTGCAGGGAGCTACCGGTGGTGATAATTCAGCAGTTAACTGGAAAAAAAACCAACTGCTTCGTCCGGATGGCGTTCATTACAACCTTGCCGGATACGAACTTCAAGGAAACCTTTTTTGCAAAGCATTCTTAAACTCTTATAACGCCTATGTTGCAAATAGACCTCAGTAAAATCTGGCAACAGTTGATTTACAGTCCAAAGGAACCGCTGCTTTTCAGTTCCGGGTTGTTTATTTTCCTGTTTACAGGATTTATGTATGTCTATTTTCTTGTATACAAGCAGCATCGGGCTAAAACCATTTTTGTTATCCTCTTTTCGCTCTATTTCTATTATAAGTCAAGTGGAATCTATTTTTTGTTGCTGATTCTCTCTGCTATTGTCGATTTTTTGCTGGCCAATGCAATTTTCAGGGCAGAAGGTGCGAGGAAGAAAAAGGTGATTCTTATAATCAGCTTAGTGCTTAATCTTGGTATGTTGGCTTATTTTAAGTACACAAATTTCTTTTATTCAATCATTTGTGATATAACAGCTCAATCTTTTTCACCACTGAGCATCTTTCTGCCCGTAGGTGTTTCTTTCTTTACCTTTCAATCACTTAGCTATACCATTGATATTTATCGTGGTAAACTAAAGCCTGTAAAAAGTTTTCTAGATTACACCTTTTTTGTTACCTTCTTTCCACAATTAGTTGCTGGTCCTATTGTCCGGGCAGCCGATTTTATTCCGCAGATATTTAAGCCATTAAAGGTAACAGACGAAATGATCGGAAGAGGAATTTTTCTGATTGCCAGCGGCGTAATCAAAAAAGTGGTGATTGCCGATTTTATCAGTGCCAACTTTGTGGATCGAATATTTGAACATCCCACACTTTACACCGGACTCGAAAACCTTTTTGGAGTTTATGGCTATGCCTTGCAGATTTATTGCGATTTTTCGGGTTATTCCGACATGGCCATCGGCATTGCACTCCTCATTGGATTTCATTTCAAAATCAATTTTGATTCCCCTTATCAATCGAAGAATATTACTGAATTCTGGAAAAGATGGCACATCTCGTTATCGACCTGGCTTAAAGATTATCTCTATATCTCATTAGGTGGAAATCGAAAAGGAAGGATAAGAACCTATATTAATTTATTTATCACCATGTTACTTGGAGGGCTCTGGCATGGAGCAGGCTTTAGGTTTGTACTCTGGGGTGTAATGCATGGAATTGCGCTCGCAATTCATAAGCTTTATCTTGAAGTTTTCCCTGCAAAAACAGCGAATCGTTCACCTGTCAGACAGTTTTTAATTACGACTTTGAGCGTTTTTGTTACTTTCCATTTTGTAAGTTTCTGTTGGATATTTTTCAGAGCTGACAACATGGAGACAGCAATGCAGATGATCCGTCAAATCGTCTTTCATTTTAATCCTCAGATATTCTTTGAGTTTATAACCGGGTATAAGTCGGTGCTGTTGATGATGTTAATCGGTTATGCACTCCATTTTATTCCTAAATCTGCTGAGCTTAAAACGGAGAACATTGTCACGAACCTTCCTTTGCTTTTAAAAGTTGTATTCATGATGCTGGTGATCCTTCTGGTTGTTCAATTTAAATCATCAGAAATACAGCCGTTTATCTATTTCCAATTCTAACACTATTAAGAAATCATTCCGGCCAGTCGGAAAGATTTTCAAGGGAAAAGATTTTTTATCGCTTTTGTTTGCGACAATAAAAATATTCGTTTTCTTTGTATTGGTATTACAGTATAGTACAGTACAAAAACCAGGCTAATGAGCTTTCAGATCGAAATTGACAAATCGCTTAAAGTCCCAATTTATCAGCAGATTACAGATTTCATTATAAAAGGTATTGAGACCGGACTCGTTCAGGTAGGAGATATGCTTCCCTCTATCAATCAGGTTGCCAGGGAGAACAATGTTGCGCGCGAAACGGTCATCAAGTCATTTTCGGCCTTGCAAGAGCGGGGAATTGTTCAGGCAGTTCAGGGAAAGGGCTATTTCGTTATGACCAAAAGCGTTGATATCCGAAACCGGGTATTCTTGTTGTTCGATACTTTTAGTGCCTACAAACAGACATTTTACAAGGCGCTTCGTGATTCGCTTGGACCGAACAGCATTGTTGATCTCTACTTTCACCATTTCAATCCAAAGATTTTCAAGAAACTGTTGCGCGAAGCAGTGGGTAATTATACCTATTATGTGGTACTTCCATTCGATTATCCCGAAATAGCCGACTATCTGAAATATGTTCCCGAAGAGCACTTGTGCCTGACTGATCGTTATCCGAACTATCTGAAAAATGGTTATTCTGCCGTATACCAAAAGTTTGACGATGATGTTTACAAGGCACTTACTACAGCCGGGCAACTTATTAAAAAATACAACTGCCTGACACTTGTCTTTTGTGATACGATTACCGAGGTACCTGTCGAATTAAAAGAGGGATTTGAGCGGTATTGCAGCCAAAATGGTATTAATTACCAGATTTCGTGTGGAATTGCTTCAGATGAGATCATCAGCAAAGGTGATTCGTTTCTGATTATTGATGACGATGATCTCGTGAGGCTGGTTGAAATAGCAAATGAACGTAAACTTATTATCGGACAGGACATTGGTATTATTTCGTACAATGACACGCCATTAAAAAAAGTAGTTGGTAACGGGATCTCAGTGATCTCAACCGATTTTAAAAAGATGGGGGAGACCATTGCCGGAATGATCCTTAACAACGAAAAGGTTTGCGTTCAGAACCCTTGCCGGTTTATAGACAGGGGATCGTTTTAATAAGCTATCGTTTCATAATTTTCAGATTGAAATTGTAAAGAGCTGATTTATAAATATAAAATAAACCTGAAATGAAAAATCGAATTACTGCATTGCTTTTGGGTCTGGCAATCATTTTAATGATATCGTGGGCTCCGTCTGAAAAGAGAGATCCACTAACCCTTTATGATCAAATCGATCGTTCATCAGCACCGAATACATTGGTTGCGAAGGAGAAAAAGGCAGGATGGAACCTCCTGTTCGATGGTAAAACAACGAATGGCTGGCATGGTTACAATTTAAAGGGTTTTCCCGATTGCTGGATTATACAGGATGGTGTATTTACAACTACAACCAAAGGCGGTGCTGAAAGTCAGGATATTATCACAAACAAAAAATACCGCAGTTTTGCTTTTAGCGTTGATTTTAAACTAATGAAGGGCACCAACAGCGGTATTATTTTCCAGATAGCTGAAGATGCAAAATACAAATTTCCATATGAAACAGGACCTGAATTTCAGCTGATCGATCAGGCCAACTGGCCCGATCCTTTGAAAGACTGGCAGATTTGTGGCGCCAATTATGCGATGTACCCTCCAAAATCGCTTCCAAGCAAACCTGTTGGCGAATGGAATCACCTGATGCTCGTCGTCGATGGCAACCATGTAACGCAAATTATTAATGGAGTGGTCGTTGTGGAGTATGAAAAATATACCGCTGAGTGGAAAAAACTTCGCGACAGCGGCAAGTGGGCAACCTTCCCCGATTATGGAAAGTTCGATGAAGGATTCATCTCTCTTCAAAACCATGGAACGCAGGTATGGTTCCGGAATATTAAATTAAAAGAAATTAACTAACTATAAACCAGCTATCCAGATGGAAAATCTCAATAATTCACGGAGGAATTTTTTAAAACACAGTGCGATAGCAACCGCGGGAATCTCAATTGTTCCAAGCTTTTCGGTCAGCGGTTTAGGCCACAAGGCGCCTAGCGACAAGATAAACATTGTCGGAGTTGGCGTCGGCGGTAAAGGTCATCCAAACCTTGTTGGAATGGCAAAAGAAAATATAATTGGCTTGTGCGATGTGGATTGGAAATACGCGGACAACTGCTTTAAAGAGTTTCCGAATGCGAAGCGTTATTCGGACTGGCGCAAAATGTTCGACGAATTGGGCAGTACAATAGATGGTGTGATGGTTGCAACTCCTGACCATACGCATGCAATAGTAGCTGCGACTGCACTTACAATGGGCAAGCATGTCTATTGCCAAAAACCTTTAACGCATTCGGTTTACGAATCACGGCTTCTGACTAAGCTCGCGGCCAAACACAAAGTGGCAACCCAAATGGGGAACCAAGGTAATTCGGGCGACGGTGTCCGGCAACTTTGCGAGTGGATATGGAATGGCGAAATTGGTGAGATAAAGGAAGTTCATGCCTGGACCGACCGTCCCATTTGGCCGCAAGGACTTCAAAGGCCGACTCAATTAATGAAAACTCCAAAGACTTTAGACTGGAATCTGTTTATCGGAACTGCGCCCATGCGTCCTTTCAATGATATTTATACCCCATGGAACTGGCGTGGCTGGTGGGATTTTGGAACCGGCGCTTTTGGAGACATGGCCTGTCATGTGTTAGATCCTGTTTATCAGTCGCTTAAATTGGGTAGTCCTGAAAAGGTCAGAGGATGTTCAACATCTATTAATACTGAATCTGCACCTCAGGCTGAAACTGTTGAGTTCACCTTTCCGGCACGCGAGAATCTTCCGAAAGTGGGAATGCCACCCGTGAAAGTTTATTGGTACGACGGTGGACTGTACCCAAATGTCTCGGAATTGCTTCCCGAAGGAGAAAACCTAATGGCAGATGGACTTGGAGGTTGCATATTTGTCGGTTCGAAAGATACGCTGATTTGTGGCTGTGGCGGCTTCAACAGTCGCCTGGTTTCGGGTCGTGTACCGAAAGTTACACCCTATTTGCGTCGTATTCCCGGAGCAATCGGGTATGTCGATGGATTTCACGAACAAGACTGGATCCGTGCCTGCAAGGAATCGCCCGAAAGCAGGGTGGAGGGTACTTCTAATTTTGCCTATTCCGGACCGTTTAACGAGATGGTGCTTCTGGGCGTGCTGGCTATCAGACTTCAAAGTTTGAATAAATCGCTGAAATGGGATGCTGAAAAAATGCAAATCACTAATATCTCAGCTACAGAAGAGCTGAAAATCATCACTTCCAAAGATTTTAAAGTGATCGACGGTCATCCCCATTTTAATACCCAATATGCCAAATTTAATGCATTGGATACGGCTAAAGAATACATCCGGCATACTTATCGGGAAGGGTGGAACTTACCTGCAATGCCATAACTGAAATCGAGTCAATACTAAAATCTACTGGAATATGAATTCAAGAGAAAACCTAAAAAGGACATTGAACCATCAGCAACCTGAACATCTGGTTCTTGATTTTGGCGGAACAGGTGTCACCGGTATTCATTGTCTGGCGGTGAAAAATCTCAGGGAACATTACGGATTGGAAGAACGTCCGGTGAAGGTGGTTGAACCTTTCCAGATGTTAGGTGAAGTTGATGAGGAGTTGCGCGAAGCGATGGGTATTGATGTTATCGGTGCTTACGGCAAAGGCAACCTGATCGGATTTGCAAATAATGAATGCGGGTGGAAACCCTTCACTTCCAATTGGGGACAGAAATTGCTGGTTCCCGAAGATTTTAATTATACGATGGCTGAAGATGGAGGTTTGCTCATCTATCCGCAAGGAGACATGTCCGTTCCGCCAAGTGCCCGTATGCCTAAAACCGGGTATTTCTTTGACGCAATAATTCGCCAGGAACCCATTGATGAAGAGAAGTTGAATACCGAAGATAATCTGGAGGAGTTTGGCGAAATTGATAACGAAACCATAGATTACTGGGAAAGGACAATCAATCAGTTATCTGCATCAGGGAAGGGAATTATTGCTAGCCTGGGTGGAACCGCTTTGGGCGATATCGCGCTTGTTCCCGGAATGAATCTGAAACATCCAAAAGGAATACGCGATGTGGCCGAATGGTATATGAGTACGGTTATGCGTCCCGATTATATCCACTCAATTTTTGAGAAACAGACTGAAATTGCCATTGAAAACTTAAAAAAGATTTACCAAAGAATTGGAAATAAGATTGATGCTGCCTTTATTTGTGGTACCGATTTTGGAACACAGGATTCCACCTTTTGTTCTCCCGATCAGTTCAGAGAGTTGTACCTTCCATATTACAGGCGAGTTAACGACTGGATGCATCAAAATACCGAATGGAAAAGTTTTAAGCACTCGTGCGGAGCTGTTGAGTCGTTTATGCCACTTTTTATTGAAGCTGGAATCGACATTATCAATCCGGTACAGATCAATGCCAAAGGGATGGATCCACGCCATTTGAAAAATACATACGGTAAAGACCTGGTATTCTGGGGCGGGGGAGTCGATACTCAAAAAATGCTTTCCTTTGGTACTCCCGCAGAAGTGAAAAAACAGGTGCTCGATAATTGTGAGATTTTTGCCAAAGATGGTGGATTTGTCTTTACAACCGTTCATAATATTCAGGCAAATGTTCCAATTGAAAATCTTGCAGCAATGATGGATGCAGTCAAAGAATTTAACGGCAAATCTTAAACAAGCGTAATGAAAATATTAAAAATTAAATTGTTGATGTTATTAGTGTTGGCATCTTTTGTGATCTCTGCAAAGGAGTACCAAGTATCGGTAAACGGAAGTGATAAAAATGATGGATCTTCAACTAACCCATTCAAGACGATCAATTTTGCGGCTCAGCTTGCGATGCCAGGTGATGTAATTACCGTTCATACCGGAACTTATCGTGAGTGGGTCAACCCCGTTCGGGGAGGAGAAAGTGATACCAAACGGATTATTTATCGGGCTGCTAAAGGCGAAAAAGTGGTCATAACCGGTTCCGAGCCTGTCAAAGGATGGGAAAAGGTCAGCGGAGATATATGGAAACTGATGCTACCCAATTCATTTTTCGGCAACTTCAATCCTTACAGCGATTTGATCCGTGGTGACTGGTTCGATCCCAAAGGTCGTCAACACCACACAGGCTGTGTATATTTGAACGGTAATTGGATGATCGAAGCCATAAACTTTGACGAGTTAAAGAAACCCACTGACAAGACGCAGTTATGGTTCGGACAAGTGGAAAAGGACACAACCACGATCTGGGCACAATTCAAGGGAGTTAACCCGAATACGGAGCAGGTAGAGATCAATGCAAGAAAAGTGGTATTTTATCCCAATAAAAACTTCGTCAACTACATTACGGTGAGCGGATTCACGCTGGAAAATGCCGCAACAAACTGGGCACCGCCATCTGCCGAGCAGACCGGAATTGTCGGTACCAACTGGAGTAAGGGCTGGATCATTGAAAACAACACAGTGCGCAATTCGAAGTGCTCTGGCATTTCGCTGGGCAAATATGGTGACGAATTCGACAACACCAACGATGCCGGTGCTGCCGACCCCTATACCGAATGCGTTCGCCGTGCGTTGAAAAACGGGTGGAACAAGGAAACCGTCGGCAGTCACCTCGTTCGCAACAATCAAATTTACAATTGTGAGCAGACCGGCATTGTCGGAAGTATGGGTTGCTCATTTAGCACCGTAACCGGAAATGATATTCACGACATTTATGTGCGACGGTTATTTACCGGGGCAGAAATGGGTGGCATCAAATTCCACGGAGCAATTGACGTTAAGATCAGTGGCAACCATATCTATCGGGTGGGAGGCGTTGCGGGCATCTGGCTCGACTGGATGGCGCAGGGGGCTCAAGTGACCATGAACTTGCTGCATGATAACCAAATAGATATTTTCTGCGAAATGCAACACGGGCCACTCCTTATCGCCAACAACATCCTATTATCAAAAGAAAGATCATTTCTGATCAACTCAAAGGGTCTTGCCATTGTTCACAACCTGATCCTGGGGCCGATCCAAGCTATTAATCTTGACGAACGAAACACCCCATTTCATCAGGCTCATTCGACTGAGATTGCAGGTCTGTTTAATGCCCCTGGCGGTGACCACCGCTTCTACAATAACCTGTTTGTCTCATCATGCAAGGCTAATGAACTGGATAATTCCATTCTTCAGGTATGGGCGAAGGGCAATGTCTTTACCGAGGGCACACAAGCATCAAAGTTTGACCGCGAAGTTCTGGTCAAACCTGAATTTGACGCTGGCGTCAGGTTAACAGAGAAACCAAATGGCTGGTATCTTGAATTTGCTGTCGATCCCAACTGGACAAAAGAGCAGAAGCGCCAGCTTGTCACTACCGAACTTCTTGGTAAGGCAAGAGTTCCAAGCCTTTCATACGAAAATGCTGACGGTACGCCGCTCAAAATAGACACCGATTATTTTGGTAAAAAACGCAATATTGCCAATCCGTTCCCTGGTCCTTTTGAAAATGCAGGTAACGGTACAATCAAGCTGAAAGTATGGTAATTGATTAGTTATGATATAAATAAAAATAGTATATCTGTTATTTCGAAGAGAAAATCGTAAATCGGTAAACAGGAAGGATGATAATGTTGGTTCTTCATGGGTCGGCAATATATTAAAGTATGGCAGGATGAATAAATTTTATCTTTGCAATGCCATTACAAAAATTGTTGTGGACTCAAAAAACTACTAAATGAAAAAATTGAATACATGTCTTAAAGTTTATGCTGTTGTTTTGTTTGCAATGGTATTTGTGTCAGGGTGCAAGAAGACTGCAGAAACTAATTCTTCTGAAAAAGAAGCTAACCTGATTAATGCGTGGGTGAAAACCATGGTGAATACTAATAATATTGTTGACTCCACCTCTACCGGATTGCATTATATCATCAGTAAGGTAGGAACAGGTGCTACTGTAACTGCAGGTAATACAGTAACACTTAAATATACCGGGAAGTTTGTGGATGGAACAGTTTTTGATTCTTCGGCAAGTTTCACTTATGTGCATAAAGCAGCTGATCAGAGAATGATTCCGGGTTTTGAAGAGGGAATTGAGAAATTGAGCAAGGGAGGAAGCGGAATTTTTCTGATCCCATCGGCTCAAGCTTATGGTACAGGTGGGTATGCAACAATTCCGGCTTATACACCATTACTATTTACGATAGAAATAATTAACTTTAATTAGATATGACTCATTAACAGATTATTAAATTAAAAATTAACTATACATAAAACATAAACAAATAAAACCATGGAAAAGATTCTTGAAAGACTGGCGTATTGTGTTGAGTTTGGGAAAATTAACCTGGCATCACCTTATCCTCCCGATATGCGCGGACAGGATGGTGCCGATGAATTGACTAAAAAAGCCCTTGAAATGGGCGTTCCACCGACTGAAGTTTTGAATAAAGGCCTTGTGATTGGAATGGGAAAAGTCGGAGTTAAATTCCGTGAAAATAAAGTTTTTGTTCCCCAGGTACTGATGAGTGCCAAAGCGATGAGCTTCGGAATGGCACATCTTAAACCGTTTTTTAATGACGGCTCTGTTGTTCGTAAAGGGAAAATTATTATTGGAACGGTTGAGGGAGACCTTCATGATATCGGTAAGAATTTGGTGTCTATGATGGTAGAGGGAAGTGGCTGGGAAGTGATCGACCTTGGGACTGATGTAAAAGCCGAAAAGTTTGTTGAGTCAGTGAAAGCAAATCCGGGCGCAATCGTTTGCCTTTCAGCATTGCTAACTACAACGATGGTGAATATGGAGAAGATTGGCAAAGCAGTGAAAGAGGCAGTGCCGGGAACAATAGTTGCTGTTGGTGGAGCTCCTGTAACAAAGGATTTTAGTAATAAAATTGGAATGGATATCTATTCTTCTGATCCACAAGGGCTTATTGATCTTCTTGCGAAATTAAATTAATAAAATTCGGCATGACCAAAAAAAAGGTCTTTCAGAATTTATGCAATGGTATTCATTCGTCGGAAAGGACCATCTTTCGGCCTATTCTGATGCACTTTATTGCCCGGTATGCCGGTGGTAATTATGCAAAATTTGCATCTGATTACCGTTTTCTGGTCGAAGCCAATCTTCGTGCTCTCGAAGACTTTGATATTGATATGGTTGGGTTAATCTCAGACCCCTACCGCGAAACAAGTGCTTTCGGAGCTAAGATTGAGTTCATACCTGAAGGGGTTCCAAGATGCCTGAATCTCATAATCAAAAACGAGGAGGATATCCGTAATCTCAAGATACCTGATGTTTATAAATGCGAGCGGACACTCGACAGAATTCGAGGTGCAGAGTTGTTGTCGAAGCGGACAAATGGCAATGTTCCCATTATTGGCTGGATTGAAGGACCTTTGGCAGAAGCGTGTGATCTTGCAGGTATTGAGCAAATTATGATGATGCTGATGATGGATCCCGATGTTACAAATCTCCTGTTGGATAAATGTATGCTTACGGCGAAGGATTTTGCCAAAGCACAGATTGAAGCCGGATGTGATGTAATCGGAATGGGTGACGCAATTTGTTCCCAAATCGATCCGGTTACTTACGATGTATTTGTAAAAGAGCGTCATCGCGAAATCATCAATTTTATTCATGCTTGTGGAGCAAAGGTTAAAATGCACATTTGCGGCGATATTACCCATTTACTCCCTTCATTAAAAGATCTTGGAATTGATATTTTAGACATCGACTGGCAGATTGATCCTCAGCATGCATTTGAAGTGATGGGGCCGGATGTTATTCGTTGCGGAAATATTGATCCGCGCTTTGTGATGGATAGAACGCCAAATGAAATTTTTATGACTTGTAAGCTATTGTGCGATAAAGAGAAAGGCCATAAGTTTATATTGTCTGCAGGTTGCGAAATAATTGTGACCACACCTCATGAGAATTTGATGGCGATGCGAAAAGCAAGTCTCTAATTGAAATTATTATCATGACAGGAAAAGAGAGGATCCGGAAGACTTTTAAACTTGAACAAACTGATTCGATTCCATGGGTGCCATTTGTTGGTGTTCATGCAGCCAGCCTGATAGGAGTTAATGCCACCGAATTTCTTCATTTGTCGGATTATATTGTCAAAGGGATTTCCAAGGCCGTTGAATTGTACCAACCTGATGGGATACCTGTATTATTTGATTTACAACTTGAAGCAGAACTCCTTGGATGTAAGTTAAATTGGGCTGAAGAGAATCCTCCTGCCGTCATTTCGCATCCTTTATTGGAAGGGAAAACCATTGATGATCTGTTGGTTCCTGAGAAACACCAAGGCCGCTTGCCAATTGTGCTTGATGCTACACAACAATTAAGAGCTAAATATCCCGATCTGGCACTCTATGGGCTCATAGCTGGACCATTCACATTGGCGCTTCATCTGTTGGGAACTGATATCTTTATGAAACTCTTCGAAGAACCGGAATATGTTTCAAAACTGTTTGCATTTTGCGAAAAGGTTGCGAAGAGAATGGCCGATTATTACATCGAAGCAGGATGCGATGTAATTGCAGTTGTTGATCCGATGACCAGCCAAATTGATCCTGTCACTTTTGAAACGTTCGTCTCACCTCCAATGACCGAAATTTTCCGGCACATCAAAGAAAAAGGGGCGCTTAGCTCATTCTTCGTTTGCGGACATGCACAGCAGAACATCGAGGTAATGTGCGGATGTAAGCCAGACAATATCAGCATTGACGAAAATATCCCGCTCGATTATGTGAAAGATATTGCGCTTAGACACAACATCAGTTTTGGAGGAAATCTTCAGTTGACGGTTGTATTATTGATGGGGAGCCCGGAAGATGCAGCTTTTAATGCACTCGACTGCATTGATTTGGGTGGTGACCGGGGGTTTATTCTGGCTCCCGGTTGTGATCTTCCAATGGCAACTCCGTCAGAGAACCTGATTGCAGTAACCAGATTGGTTAAAGATCCATATGAACAACAGATTGTCAGAGCAATGACGCGGAATAGCGATAGTCTTAAGTTGTTGAATATGAAAGACTATGGTCAAAGTGATAAAGTGATTGTCGATATTATTACGCTTGACTCCGAATCGTGTGCTCCCTGTCAATACATGGTTGAAGCGGTGAAGAAAATAGCGCCACATTTTGAAGGGATCGTGGAATGGCGTGAACATGCGATTAAACAGATGGACGGAGTCACATTTATGGCATCGCTGATGGTTAAGAATATTCCAACAATCTGCATCGATGGTAAAATCTCGTTTGTGAGTCAGATACCACCTAAAAATGAGCTGATTGCTGCAATCCAAAAGAGGATCAATGAAAAAATAAAACTGAAGATTCAGGCGAAAAAGGGTGAGTTTATTGTCTTTTGCAAGGACGAAGACGAAATCAATATCATGAAAACCCGGATCAATACCGCCTTCTTACAGACAGGTAAGAGTATCGATGTCAAGTATGTTACAGATCCGGAAAAGCTTATAAAATATGGTATTTCACAAACTCCGACTGTAATTCTGAAGAAATACACCATTAAATCACAGGGAAAAGTGCCATCAGTTGATGTAATTACAGAATGGCTGAAAGAATTTTGATGTTTTAAAATTTATCTTAAAATGGGAAAAATCACGGATCGCATTAAGCAGGGAAAAATTCTGGTTTCTGATGGAGCATGGGGAACTTTTTTGCATGCAAAAGGTTTAAAACCGGGTCAATGTCCCGAACTCTGGAATATTGAACATTCTGACGAAGTTTTTGATATCGCCAAAAGCTATATCGATGCTGGTGCTGATATGGTTGAAACAAATAGTTTTGGAGGAAGTAGTTTTAAATTAATCCATTATGGATTAGCTGATCGTGCTTCGGAGTTAAACCAGGCTGCTGCGGCCATATCGCGAAAAGCTGCTGGTGACAAATTTGTTTTAGGTTCTGTTGGGCCTACCGGGAAAATATTGATGATGGGTGAAGTAACTCCAGAGGAGGTTTACGAATCGTTTAAAGAACAGGTTATTGCATTGGAAAAAGGTGGAGCCGATGCCATCATTATTGAGACTTTTACGGATATCGACGAAGCTCGTCTGGCGATCAGGGCAGCTAAAGAAAACACAACACGGGAAGTGATATGCACGATGACTTTTGAAAGGACGGTTGACGGCGCATACCGTTCGATGATGGGAGTCTCTCCAACTGAAATGATGCTGGAACTTGTTCCTGAAGGGGTTGATATTATTGGTGCAAACTGTGGCAACGGAATTGAAGGGATGATTCAGATTGTGAAAGAGATCCGGTTATGCAATGCTGTAATTCCTGTTCTTGTTCATGCCAATGCTGGCATGCCAGTATATGATGATGGCAAGACTGTTTTTCCTGAAACTCCTATACAAACAGCAAGTTACGTAAAAGCGATAATTGATGCCGGCGTTAATATTATTGGCGGATGCTGTGGGACAACACCCGAGCATATCCGTCAGATAGCTCGGGTTGCCAGGGAATTGTAACCGATCAGCATGAAAAAAATCCCTTTTTATCTGGTGACTGGTTTTCTGGGTAGCGGAAAAACAACGCTCATCAAGCAATTTATCGGGCGCTATGCTGATTCAAAAAAGATTGCGATCATTCAGAACGAATATGCAGAAGTGAACATAGACAGCCGCGAACTGAAACAAACCGGCAAGTCATTTGAGTTGCTCGAAATGAATAATGGCTCCGTTTTTTGTGTCTGTTTATTGGGAAGTTTTGTTCATTCATTGGCTGATTTTATACATCAGCATCAACCCGATCAGGTTATTTTGGAAGCTTCCGGACTTTCTGATCCAATCACGATCAGTCAGATAATTTCTTCCTCAGCTTTGGGCAATTTGATTTGGTTGGCGCATTCTTACACAATAGTCGATGCGTTGAATTTTCAGAAAACGATTGAAAGGGTAGGACGTAATACACACCAGATTCGTGTTGCAGATACAATTGTGTTGAATAAGTGTGATCTGGCAGTTAAATTACTTTCGGAAATCCGAAGCAAATTATTAATTATTAACCCTTTTGCAAAGATAGTCGAAACATCCTATTGCAAAATTGAGTTTCTACAGGATTCAGTTTTTCATCTGCCAATTTCCTTAATAGGAAAAAATCAGAATGAAAGCGCCGGAAGACCCGATGTTGGTTCAGCTGTAATAAAATGTACGAAGGCGGTTTCGGCTGAAAATCTGGATCATTTTATTCGGAAATATAGTTTAATTACCTATCGCATTAAGGGATATGTCGATACGGTGAACGGTCCCGTGGCTGTTCATACAAGTTTTGAGCACATTGAAATTAAACCAGTTCCTGATAATCCTTATCATACAGAGGTGGTAATTATTGGACCAGAAATTGATCAAAAAGTTTTACAACTCGAATTCGAAAATTTATGCAACCAGAACTGAAAATTTATTCTTACTCGTTTAATGAGCTGGATATCAATATCGGACTAATTGAAGAGGCAATGGGTTATGGTCGTGGTCAATCGCCCGAACCTTTTCCTGATATGATTGCCCATGCACTTGGGCAATGTGACCAGTTATGTAATATTCAAGGTAGTTTGTTAGTATCGGGGAATTTTTCAGTAGATAAAACCGGGAGTTTTCTTATTGAAGGAGTCACCTTTAATGTGGGAAAGAAAATAGCCCGGCAACTGCGAAATGCAGACGGTGGAGCCCTTTTTATATGCACGGCAGGTGCGGGAATTGGTGAGCGAAGCAAAGAACTCATGGCAGCAGGTGATCTTATTGAAGGATATATTCTTGATGTGATTGGTTCTGTGACTGTTGAAGCTGCAATCGACAAAATTCAGAATAGTTTTGAATCTGAATTAAATAAATTTGGAAATAAAATAGCCAACCGATACAGTCCTGGTTATTGTGGATGGGCTCTAAGTGAACAGAAACAATTTTTCGCCCTGTTTCCTGAAAATCAATGTGGAATTAAACTGTCTGATTCGTGTTTGATGGATCCGATTAAATCGGTCAGTGGAGTTATTGGATTTGGCACAAATGTTAAAAAAACAGCCTACGAATGTCAGATGTGTGAACTTGAAACTTGCATTTACAGAAAGATCAGGTTGGCTAAAGCCAAGTAAATCAGATTAATTTGTATAATTTAAAATTACAATATAATGGCATAGGCTTCCCAGTAATACAAAAACATGAAATATGGCATGGTTATACTTCATTGATTTCCGCTGATAAAGAAGAGCCCCGATTGTATAAAATATTCCGCCAGCCAGCAACCAAAGCAGTCCTTCTGCAACCATACTGTTTATTAAAGGTTTAATTGCGATGACAACCACCCAACCCATTAAAACATAGGTGGCTGTTGAAAATTTTGAATAGCGGCCAATAAAGAAGAATTTCAATATGATTCCGATAATGGCCAGGATCCATACAGTGCATAAAATGGCCAGACCCCAGCTTCCTTTCATTGTGAGCAATGCGATTGGCGTATATGTTCCGGCAATTAAAACATATATCGCAGAATGGTCAAAAATATTCAATCGATTTTTCAATTTAGGAACCTTTGCTGAATGGTAAAGCGTTGAGGCAAGATAAAGAGTCAGTAAACCAATACAATAAATACAATAACTGATAAATTTTAAATGAATTCCTTCCCGAAGACCTTGGCTTAACAATAAAATCGAACCGAACATAGCAAGTATAAAACCAAATCCATGAGTGATCACATTTAATCGTTCTTCAGCTGGAGTGTAATATTTTTCTGTTGACATACTATCTGCAGTTATTTAAGATTATGATAGAATAAGTTCTACAAATAAATCATTTTGCGGGTCATTCCTCCATCGACGACAAAGTTTTGAGCCGTGATAAAACTATTTTCCGGTTGCGAAAGAAACCAAGCAATACGGGCAATATCATCCGTCTTGCCAATTCTTCCTGCAGGATGCTGCAAGTGATCTTCGTCAGAAAAGAATTCCTTTTTTGCCACACCGCTTTTTTGTTCTTCCGACTGATCGATCCATCCGGGTGATATGGAATTTACGCGAATGTCGGGGCCCAGGCTGACAGCTAAAGCATGCGTTAAAGAAAATACTCCACCTTTTGATGCAGAATAAGCCTCCGTGTTACATTCCGATTGAAATGCTCTCGTAGAACAAATGTTAATAATAGAACCTCTGTTTCGTTTAAGCTCTGTTTCACAATACTTAGAGCAAAGAAATGGTCCGGTCAGATTAACATCAATTACCTTTTGCCAGTCCAGCAATGAAAGAGAGGAGAGTGGTTTATTACACTGGATTGCAGCATTGTTGACCAGGACATCAATTCTGCCAAATCTTTCAAGTGTAAGCCGAACAGCATTTTTTACCTCATCCTCAACGGCTACATTGCATTTTACATTCAAAAAATCCGGTTGATTTAAATCGTTGGTGAGGTCATCTCCTGCTAAACTATCTATCTCCCAAATGACTGATTTCCATCTATATCGAAGAAAATGCGTAACAATTTTTCTTCCAATTCCTTGGGCTCCACCCGTAACGACAATCACCTTTTTGTTCATTTGTTATCCATTTGTAAATCCTTTCATGGGACAATAGCAAAGATTAATATTTTATTTATAAGGTTCAACATTTGCAAGGTAGAACAAATCTATCCGGAACTAATTTTTAACCCTAACACTTAATAATGCCTAATTATAATACTTTTTTGGGATTTTTTCGTTAAATATTACCTGTTTTAACTGCGTTTTAATTGAATGGAATTTTATTTTGATTTTAACTTTTTTTGCGAAAAAAATGACGAATTGTTGATCGTTAAATTAGCAGGATATCCTTAACTATTAATTAAGATATATTTTCATAGTTTTCAGAATAAATATATAAAATATTGATTCATTGATTAATATGTATTTTTGTGATATTTAAATTTGTGATTTTACAAAATCAGATAGCAGGGGGTTTAAATCATTGTAATCAGGGTTTAATGAATTTAAGTACCTTTCAAATAGTGAGTAATTAATTGATTATTAATTTTATACATTTTATCATGAAAAAAAGTTTTGTTTTATTTTTTTTTATTACCTTGCGAGTGTTAAAATTAGTAAAAGAATAATTCAAATTTGTGATTTAGTTTTCCTTATTTTAGTATATTTGCATAATTAAATACATTTAAAACCTTTTGTAAAATAACGTTCTTAAGTCAAATATTAAAATTTTTTATTTATGAAAAAACTTAGCTTAAGTGTTATAGTACTGTTTATGTGCTATGCATTAACTTTCGCACAGGAAAAAGCAAAATCCGAACCTGCTGATACAAGGTGGGAATTTGGAATCAACGCTGGCGTTGCTAATTATGCCGGAGAATACAATATGTTTAAGGATGCCCGTTTTCACCATTTCAATTTCTGGAAAAGTGATATGAATTTTGGTTTTGGTGCATTGGTGAAAAAGAACATTTCTCATGTATTTGCTGCCGAATTAGGATGGAACTATACAAATCTTTCTGGTTCCTGGAAATATCTTGGTTGGACAAACATTAAGCCTTTCAAAACGGAAGTGAATGAGTTTGATTTAAATACAGTATGGAACTTGAATAATTTATTTTCTAAGAATAAATTCGACCGTAAGATTTACTGGTATGCTAAATTAGGTGTGGGCGCTACTTATTTATGGAAGAAAGAGGCTGAGACTCCTCTTAATGGCCAGCATTGGAAACCTACGATTCCGGTTGGTACAGGTGTTGCTTTCCGTTTGAATGACAATATGAAGTTAAATATTGGAACTCAGTGGAGTTGGGTTAATACAGACAAAATGGATGGACACATAACCATTGCATCAAAAAAAGCTGGTAATAATTTGGCTGACGTAATGGAAACAAAACTTTATACTCATGTAGGTCTTTCTTACGCTTTTGGAAAAAAGAAGAAAAAACCGGAACCTGTAGTTGAAGCTCCAAAACCAGAACCAAAACCAGAACCAAAGGTTGAAGTGAAAGTTGTTAAACCTGCAGTTATTGGTAATGTTTACAAGGTATACTTTGCTTTTGACAAATGGAATCTTGACAATCAGTCTACAACCGATCTTGATAAATTGGCTAAGGATATGAATGAAAATCCAACTGTTAATGTTGAAATAAAATCTCATACCGATTGTAGAGGACCAGCAAGCTACAATATGAAGCTTTCTGAAAAGCGTGGTAAATCAGTTATCGACTATTTGGTTAGCAAAGGAATTAGTTCTTCACGCATTAATGCTCAGGCATTTGGAGAAACTCAACCAGTTAATAAGTGTGTTGATGGTGTTCCATGTACTAAAGCTGAATATGCAGCCAACCGTAGAACTGAAACGATCGTCATCGAATAAGTCCCATAAATATTACCTGATTAAAGGTAAAGTATAACATATAATTGAAGAGAGGTTGTCATTTGGCAGCCTCTCTTTTTTGGTAAAAAATCATTTTGAATTTAAAATCTTAAGTATGAGGAGAATTGGATTATTATCGGATACTCATGGATATTTAGATGACCGGATTTTAGTTTATTTAAAAGAATGTGATGAAATATGGCATGCTGGAGATATTGGAAATATTGGAGTTGCTCAAAAACTTGCAGCTTTGAGGCCATTAAGGGCGGTTTCTGGAAATATTGATGGAACTGACCTCCGACAAGAATATCCGTTACAATTAAGGTTTTATTGCGAGGAGGTTGATGTGTTGATGGTTCACATTGGCGGATATCCGGGACACTACTCTCCCGAAGCGCAAAAAGAGATAAATCTGTTAGCTCCGAAAATATTCATTTCAGGTCATTCTCACATATTGAAGGTGATTTTCGACAAAAAGAATCAATTGCTTCATATTAACCCGGGAGCTGCCGGAATTCAGGGATTTCACCAGGTAAGAACATTAATCCGGTTTACAATTGATAAAGCGGTAATTAAGGATTTAGAAGTTATTGAGCTTAGTCAAAAGGGAATTATTTCGATGTAAATACTGCCGCAACCCAATTATTAATTTCGGTAAAACTGCTAAACAGTAAACCTAAATCAGTTGCCCGTTCTTTGATTGGTTCCAGATCTCCGGAATAAAATCCACTTACTATCAACTTTCCATAAGGTTTCAGGGCATTGCAATATTTGGACATGTCATTCAAAAGTATATTTCGTTGAATATTGGCATAGATTAAGTCAAATTTTTTATCAGGTATCTTATCAGCACCGCCCAGGATTACTTCCAAATTTGAAATGTTATTGTAAAGTGCATTTTCGATAGCACTATTGGTGGCCCAACTATCAATATCAATCCCTGTTACAGTATCCGCACCTCTCATTGAGGCAAGAATGCTCAATATTCCGGTTCCACAACCCATGTCAAGAACCGTTTTTCCCTTCAAATCCTGTTTTAAAATCTCGGAGATCATAAGGCTTGTTGTTTCATGATTTCCAGTACCAAAAGCCATTCCCGGTTCAATCACAATTTCATATTCGGCCTTGGTATAATCGGTATGAAAAGGAGCTCTGATGAGGCACTTGTCAGCAATGATTAAGGGCTGAAAATAGTTTTTTTCCCAAACTTCATTCCAATTTTGATCAGGGATAATTTCGGAATTCCAGGAGAACTGAAAGCTGGAAAAATCAACCGGAAAAAGATGACGGAGTGAGTTCTCTGAAAAATCAGGTGTTTGAATATAGGCTTCCACGAGCGCATCGGTTTCTGTAAAACTTTCATAACCAATGTTCCCTAATTCGGCAACTAGAATCTCCCGGTTGACTTCGCTATCTGGTTGTATGCAGCAATTCAGTTTTGTATATTCCATTGTATTTGAGATTGATATGAAAAAAAGTGGACGAGGTTACCCATATCCACTTTTCAATATATCATTTACTTTTTGCTTTAATTGAATTCAAAATCAATAGGCATTGATAATTGCAAGGAAATCTGCTGCTTTTAAAGAGGCTCCTCCAATTAATCCACCATCAATGTCAGGCTGACTGAACAATTCGTTTGCATTGCTTGGGCTGCAAGAACCACCATAAAGAATGGATATTTCTTCAGCCACTTCTTTGGTGTATTTTTCAGCAATTAAACCTCTTATAAAGGCAAGCATATCCTGAGCCTGTTGAGTGGAGGCGGTTTTACCGGTTCCGATCGCCCAGATGGGTTCATACGCAATAACGACCTTAAGAAGTTGTTCCTTCTGTAAAAGGAAAATGGTCTCGTCGAGTTGTTTCTTGACAAATTCATTTTGTGTACCAGCTTCGCGGACTGCCAAGGCCTCACCACAGCAATAAATTGGCGTCAATCCTTGTTCAAGGGTTAGCGCCAGTTTCTTATTAAGCGTTTCACTCGTTTCGTGATAGTATTCGCGGCGTTCGGAATGGCCGATAATGACATAAGTAGCTCCTGTTGAATTAATCATTGATACAGAAACTTCTCCCGTAAATGCACCTTTGGGTTCGGCGGCACAGTTTTGAGATGCAACATTAATCCGAACGGAATCAACGGCATCAACAACGCTTGTCAAATGGGTGAAAGGGGTGCCAAGAACGACAACGACATCTTTTGCACCTTTGTCCAAAACAAGTTCATTTACACTTATTGCCAATTCAACACCTTCTTTTACCGTTGTGTTGCATTTCCAGTTACCAGCTACAATTTTCTTTCTCATTACCCTGATATTTTAAATAATTATGAATTAACGCTTAATTGCTACATTAGTCTGCAAAGATAAGACTTAATGGCAAAGTCTAAAATCCAGTAACGCATCAAATCACCGAATTAACTTTTTGTTCATTTCAGCCTTGACGATAACCTCCGCTTCCTCAGGTGTTGGAAAGTCATTGTAGTGCCATTTTCCGATGACCGTCCCTTTCTTTAACAGAATGAGCCCCGGATTCGAACGTATAATCGTTTTTAAAGTTATCTGATCGGTGAAGAGGATGTCATATGAAGGATGTTGCTCGTGTTTGTATTTAGTGAGTTCAGCTCCTGTCGTTGAAGTAAGACCAATAAAATGATACCCCTTCAGTTTAGCCCACTCAGCTAGCAAATTCAATTCTTTTTGCCTCTTATTCGAGGATTTCTCGAGATCGTAAGCGATTACAAAAAAGGTAAACAGCGAATCCTGAAGATAATAGTCAGTAACATTTTCCTGATCAATGGTTTGAATGGAAAAATCGTGAATGGGTGGCTGATATCCTTTTTTTAGAAGCAAAGGCGGATCCATTGACTCAAACTTCCAATTGATGGTGTCTTGCCATGGAAAATCACTATCGTTGAATTGTTTAACTTCATTTGACTTGCGATTTCGGTAATGATATAGATTTTGGTAAACATCTGTAGATGAACCTGCCGGAGTTTTCATTCCATCCGGAATATTTGCACCAACCTTGTAAGGTCTGAAATCGAATATTGGTTCGTGGTTATACGACCAATAAACAACCAATAGATAGGCAAACAATGACAATGCAAATACGGTTTTCCGATATTTTTCCGTCGCAATAAAGTGAAGATTTTTTCTGTTTATGAGTAATACAATAGCAAGAATGATCAGTACGATATTTTTGTAAAAAGTCTGCCAATTACTAATAACCAGCGCATCACCAAAGCAGCCGCAGTCTGTAACCGGGTTTTTCAATGCGATGTAAAGGGTAAATGGTGTAAAAAAGAGCATGAAAATAAATGCCAGTTTTGTTGAAAGCTTGATCATCAAGCCCGTGAGTAGCGTAATACCAATTGCAAACTCGGCAAAGGGCAACATAAAGGCACCCGGGAATGCTAAAAACTCAAGCGTATGAATATGAAGGGCTTCAAGATAGTCAGTAAGTTTATATTGAAATCCCACAGGATCGATTCCTTTTACAAATCCCGAAAAGGTAAATACGATCCCAACAATCCATCTTGCTGTCACAAGCAACGTTTGCTTCATATTATTCAAATTCAAGTTTAATCAATCCAAATATGGCATAGTTTATCATATCAAGGTAATTTGCATCAATACCTTCTGATATTATCGTAACTCCCAGATTATCTTCTATTTGTTTAGTTCTTTTAATTTTCATTAAAATGAGATCGGTATATGAACTGATTCTCATTTGTCGCCACGCCTCGCCGTAATCGTGATTTTTATCCATCATCAGATTTTTGGCTTTAATTAAGTTGGCCATATATTTTTGTTCGGTAATGTCGGTTGGAAGTTCATCCTCAGAGGGACCTAATTCAAGCTGAATCAATGCCATCGCACAGTAATTTATAATTCCGATGAATTCGCCGCGTGCATCCTCTTCAATTTTTGCAACGCCCTTTTCTTCTATGCTCCTGATTCTTTGTGCCTTTATATAAATCTGGTCAGTCATTGATTTGGGCCTTAAAATTCTCCACGCTGTTCCATAATCTTTCATCTTTTTCACAAATACATCGCGACAGATACCTATGACATGATCAAACTGTTGATTCGTTTTATCCATAATTATTAATTGAACCATAAAAGTATTAAAAATTGGGGAATGAGTGTGACTTTTATTCTTACTTTTGTATTAAATCATACCTTTATATACAGTATTTTAGTATTTTATTGCTCTGATTATTTGGTGATTATAATGCATTAATTCGCTGATAGCAATTTTTTAAAAAATCATAGATGTTATTTTCAAAGAACGATAAGCGCTTTTATAAGAAGAAGAGTACCCTTAATATGGATGGGAAACTAATCAATTTGAGCTCGCCTGTGGTTATGGGAATTTTGAATGTTACACCTGATTCTTTCTATGACGGGGGTGCTTATACCACTAAAGATGCAATAATAAAACGAGCTTCTCAAATTCTTGAGGAGGGTGCGCAATTTATCGATATCGGGGCAATGTCGACCCGACCAGGTGCCTTGGAGATATCTTTAAGTGAAGAACTTGATCGTCTATTGCCAGCTGTCAAAGCTGTAAGAACTGAATTTCCGGAAGTATCTCTTTCTGTGGATACTTACCGTTCGGAGGTGATTGAAGCCATTTACAATGAAATTGGCAGCTTCATGGTTAATGATATTTCTGGTGGCACATTTGATGCAAAAATATTTGAGACCGTTGCCAGGTTTCATTTGCCATATATATTGATGCATTCGAAGGGAAAGAGTGACGAAATGCAGAATGGCCCTGTTTATGAAGATATTGTAAAAGATGTCGTTTTGTTTCTTTCAGCTCAGGTACAAAAATTAAGATTGTTGGGAGTTTCCGATATCATTATCGACCCAGGGTTTGGGTTTGGTAAGACATCAGATCATAATTATGAACTGATGAATAGGTTAGGCGCGTTTAAGATTTTTGAGTTGCCAGTATTAGTGGGCGTTTCGCGAAAAGCAATGATATGGCGCACTTTGGGTATTACCCCTGACGAAAGCCTGAATGGAACAACTGTTCTTAATACTTTAGCTTTATCAGCTGGATGTGATATTCTGAGGGTTCACGATGTAAAAGAGGCTGTAGAGACAATAAAATTGGTCGGTAAAATTAAAAGTATTGCTAAATGATAAATCTTTTTATACATATCAGATTTTTGGATATCATTGATATATTACTTGTTACAATTATTTTCTATGAAATATATAAGCTGGTTAAAGGGACAGTTGCTTTCAATATTTTCATGGGAATTTTCATCATTTTTGTAGTTTGGTTAGTGGTAAAGTCGCTGAAAATGGAATTGCTGGGTTCCATTTTGGGTCAGCTCTTTGGAGTTGGCGTTATTGCTATTATCATTGTTTTTCAACAAGAGGTTCGTAGGTTTTTACTGCTGCTTGGAAGTCGTTACAGGGCGAACCGGCAATTCTCGCTTGAGAATCTCTTTTCAAACCAGTTTAAATTGGCTTCCGAAGCAAGTATGCATGCGATCGTCGATGCCTGTAGACAAATGTCCGAAAACCGCGTTGGAGCTTTAATTGTACTTGCCCGCGAAAGTGAATTAAGAGAGTACGTCGAAACAGGAGAAACGATTGATGCTGAGATTTCTTCAGAGCTTATAAAAAGCATCTTCTTCAAAAACTCACCTCTTCATGACGGTGCTATGATCATAAGTTTGAATCGAATCAAAGCTGCCCGGTGTATTTTACCGGTATCGCAAAAGCTTGAAATCAGTCCTGTTCTGGGTTTGCGGCATCGTGCTGCGATAGGTATTTCGGAGCAAACTGATGCTTACGTGATTGTTGTGAGTGAAGAGACTGGTCGCATTTCGATGTCAAGTGGAGGTGAACTCAACGAGGATATTTCAACGGATGAACTTTTTAAAATCCTTGAAACGAGTCACAAATAATACGTTGAATAATCTCAGTAAAGAATATTATCTGCTTCATAAACAATAGAATACCTGCCACGATCAATGAAAGATACAAAAAAAATTGATATATGAGATTTAGTCAATTTAAAAGAAAAAGGTTAAAACAACAATTGGTGTTTTAACCTTTTTTCAAATATAAACCATTGACGATCATTAATTAAACATTATTTATATGCCTGTGTATGAACACTCTTCATGGATCTTCCCGATGGATCAGCGTTGTTGCGAAATGATGCATCCCATGCTAGTGCTTCAGGAGTGCTGCAAGCGATGGATGGAACCGATGGTACACAGGTAGCAGCAGCATCGGAGGGGAAGTGTTCTGTAAAGATTGACCGATAGAAATATTCCTCTTTCGACATGGGAGTATTGATGGGGAAGAGGAACTTGGAGTTGGCCATCTGTTCATCAGTAACTATTTCTGATGTAAGCGCTTTCAATGAATCAATCCAGTTGTATCCGACTCCGTCTGAGAATTGTTCTTTCTGGCGCCATACTACGCTCTCGGGAAGGTAATCTTCAAAAGCCTTACGTAGGATCCATTTCTCCATTTTACCGTCTTTGGCCATTTTATCTTCGGGATTCAAGCGCATGGCAACATCCATAAACTCTTTATCGAGAAATGGAACACGACCTTCAACACCCCATGCGGCAAGAGATTTATTTGCTCTCAAACAGTCGTAAAGATGCAATTTATTGATTTTTCTGACTGTCTCCTCGTGAAATGCCCGGGCATTTGGAGCTTTATGAAAATAAAGATATCCTCCAAAAAGTTCATCTGCGCCTTCACCAGATAATACCATTTTTACCCCCATCGATTTGATAACTCGGGCTAAAAGGTACATTGGTGTTGATGCCCTGACTGTAGTGACATCGTATGTTTCGAGATGATAAATTACATCGCTCAGTGCATCAAGTCCTTCCTGTACCGTAAAATGTACCTGATGATGGATAGTTCCAATATGGTCCGCAACTTTCTGGGCAGCAGCTAAATCGGGAGATCCGACCAATCCGACAGCAAAGGAATGGAGTTGAGGCCACCAGGCTTCCTGATCATTGTCACTTTCGACTCTTTTGCTGGCGTATTTTTTGGCAATAGCTGATATGACAGATGAATCTAAACCACCTGAAAGCAGGACTCCGTAAGGTACATCTGACATCAACTGACGATGGACAGCATCTTCGAGCGCTTTTCTCAACACATCGATATCAGATTCATTGTTCTTTACAGCATCAAATTCAGGCCACTCACGAGTGTACCATTTTTTAATAACGCCGTCTTTACTATATAAATAATGACCTGGCAAGAACTCTTCAATTTTTTTGCAGGTTCCTTCCAATGCTTTTAGTTCGGATGCAAAATATAAGTTGCCGAATGAATCCCAACCCATATAGAGGGGTATGATTCCGATATGGTCGCGAGCTACGAGGTAACAATCTTTCTCTTCATCGTAGAGTACAAAAGCAAATATCCCGTTAAGATCTTCGAGAAAGTCGATCCCTTTTTCGCGGTAAAGTGCCAGAATGACTTCGCAATCGGATTCTGTTTGAAATTCATAATGGTCTTCAAGTGGTTTACGTAATTCCCGATGATTGTAAATCTCACCATTTACACCCAAAATAAGCTTTTTGTCGCTGCTGTAAAGTGGTTGTCTGCCAGATGATGGATCAACAATTGCTAATCTTTCATGGGCAATGATCGCTTTCGAACCGCAATAGATTCCCGACCAATCCGGTCCCCGATGGCGGATTCGTTTTGACATCTTAAGGACCTGCGTCCTCAAATCCTCGGCTTTTACTTTTAAATCAAAAACTCCTACAATACCACACATATCTTTTATGAATTATAACCATTTGTAAATAAAGTCCTTTCATACAATCTGAATAAATCTCAGGAACAAAATCGAAAGGAAAATACCAAGATCTTAACGCTTTCATCCTAATTTGTGCGTGATCTTACCATTGTCTTTAAATATTAATCAAAATGAACGCTTAATTGGTCGCCAAAAATACAAAAATCTTTTAAAGATTGAATAATTGGTACAAAAAGGTAACAATTATCATTATTTTTTATTGAGTGCATCTTTTATCTTTTTCCAGATATTCGATTTTGGTTCCTCTTTTACAGGTTGATCTTTATTCGGATCAGGTGGCAAGTTAGCTTCGTTCCTTTTTGCCTGTCGTTCGGCTTTCCGTTCCTCTCTTTTCTTTGGATCGCCACCAAAAATACCCCATAAGTTTGATATGCCTTTTTCATTATACTCTTCTGTAAAATGTGGAATATCAAGCATTGCCAACGTGGTTTCGTCTAACCCCGGAAAATTGTGGTTCTTATAGTCTCTGAATGCCGGGTCGCGATAGAGTTTGTTGAAAAATTTCCCCACAACGGGAAGCGCCATATAACCACCTCGCCCTAAGGCAATGTTCCGGAAGTGAATGGAAGGTTCTTCACCGCCTACCCAACACCCGGTTACTAGATCGGGAGTATATCCCATAAACCATCCATCTGCAAAATTCTGGGTAGTACCTGTCTTACCGGCAAATGCTCCTTCAACTTTGTAAAGTGATCGTATTTCTGCTCCCGTCCCTTCGTTGACAACGGCTTGCAAGTAATGAGTGATGATTTTTGCCGTTTCGGGTGACATCGCTTCCTTTTCATCGTTATCGGGGATAAATTTCTTCAGCAACTTACCATTTGCATCCTCAATTCGGATCAGGTAATTTGGGGTAACTGTTCTACCCATGTTGTCTAAACAAGCATATGCCTGTGCAAGTTGCAGCAAAGGAATGTCTGCAGATCCAAGTGCAAGAGAAGGAACATCGGGCAAATCAGCCTTAATTCCCATCTTGCGTGCGAGAGCAATTGCTTCCGGAATTCCTGATTCCATTAATAAAGCAACAGATACAGTGTTAACAGATTTACAAAGTGCCCCTTCAAGTGAATAATATCCGCCATATTCTTCATTCGAGTTTCCCGGAGACCAGTCCTGGTATTCTGAATAAACGGTTTTTTCGTTCGCATAATATTTGTCAGGTGAAATTCCTTGCTCAAGAGCTGAAGCGTAAATGATTGGTTTAAAAGTTGATCCAACCTGACGTGGTGCTAAGACATGATCGTACTGGAAATATTTGAAATCATTTCCGCCAATCCATGCTTTAATATCTCCCGATTTAGGATCAATAGCTACAAAACCGCAATGGAGTAGTTTCAATGCATATTTTACCGAATCCATGGGCGAATAGTTTACCTGCTTTTCGCCATCCCACGAAAAAATCTTCATATTCAACGGTACTTTGAATGCTTCCGTAATTTCGGAAGCCGATTTTCCAGCCTCTTTCATCTTCCGATAGCGTTCTGATCGCTTCATGGCCCTGATAACTAATGCATTGTTTTTTCCCCATGGATCTTTCCCGTCCCAATGTTTTTCGAAAGTAGCTTGAAGTTCCTTCATCTTTTCCTGCATCGCCATCTCAGCGTATCGCTGTATTCTGAAGTCAAGTGTCGTTACAATATGTAATCCATCTGTATAGAGATTGTAAGGCGTGCCATCCGCTTTTGTATTTTCGGAGCACCATTCCTCTAATTGTGGACGTATCAACTCTCTGAAATAAGCACCTGGTCCGGTATTGTATACAAGGTAGTTGTATTTTATGCCTAAAGATGCACCACTATAAGTTTTAGCTTGCTCTGATGTAATGTATTTATATTTAGACATCTGAGAAATCACGATGTTTCTTCTCTGAAGAGATCGTTCCGGATTTGTCCTTGGGTTGTAATAATTATTGGCCTTTAACATTCCGACCAGTGTTGCTGCTTGTGGAACAGTTAGTTTGTCTGGCCTTACACTGAAAAAACGTTCAGCAGCAAGTTCTATTCCAAAGGTATTTTCTCCAAATGGAACAGTATTAAGATACAATGTCAGGATCTCTTCCTTTGAATAGAGTCGTTCGAGCCTGTATGCAATAATTGATTCCCGGATCTTACTTACCGGAAGTGTCAATGGTCCGTAGTTTTTTCTGCCGAAGATGTTTTTTACAATCTGTTGCGATAATGTTGACCCACCTCCAGAGCTGCGATCAACCATAAAAATTGTCTTGACTACAACTCGTACCAATGCCCATTCATCAATTCCCCTATGCTCGTAAAACCGGTTATCTTCTGTGGCAATCAGGGCATTAATCATATTGGGTGATATTTCCTTGAACGTTACGTTGCTACGATTCTCTGTATAGTACCGGCCAAGCAATTTATTGTCTTTTGAATAAACTTCTGATGCAGCAGGCTCCTTTATTTTTATAAGTGTATTTGAATCAGGCAATTGTCCAAATGTTCCTACATACACCAACCCAAAAAGCACGAGTAACAAGAACAATCCCAAAAGTGCAAGCTTCAAACCCCACATAAGAACTCTTTTAGTCCAAGATTGTTTAGAATTTGAGGTTAATCCAGAGAAGAACCCTTTGAAGGTTTTCTTCTTTACAGATCCTTTAATTTTTTTAACTGACATATTGAAACGTATAATCTGTATTCACTTCTACTAAAACTATTCACACCATGAAGATCGCAATCTCCGGCAGTACAGGTTTTATTGGAAAACAACTGTCGGAATTTTTCTTACAATCAGGGAATGAACTTATTGCGATTTCACGCGATGACTTTGCAGGCGGGTGTAATCAACTGGCAAAAGTAATCAAATCTGCCGATGTTATCATCAATCTTGCGGGAGCATCAGTTTTGCAAAAATGGAGCAAAAAAAATAAGCACCTAATTCTGTCAAGTCGTATTGATACTACTAATTTATTGGTTGAAGCAGTTCTGATGAATCTTTCTGAACATCGTCCTCGTGTTTTTATAAATGCTTCTGCAATTGGTATATATGAAGATTTTAAATCTCACGATGAATTTTCTACAGCATTGGGTAGCGATTTTTTGGCATCAGTTTGTAAAGCATGGGAAAATGCAACTGTAGCATTAAAGGAGGTAGATTTGAGGCTGTGTACCATTCGGATCGGAATCGTTCTGGGTGTTACGGGTGGCTCATTCATGAAAATGAAGCCCCTTTTTAAAGCAGGATTAGGTGGAAAGATCGGTTCCGGAATGCAACCATTTTCTTTTATTCATATCTTGGATTTTTGCAGAGCAATTGAATACTTAATTAAAAACGACAATAGCATAGGCGTTTACAACATGGCATGTCCTGAGCCTACAACTAATAAGCTGTTTACAAATACGTTGGCCAATTTTCTTCATCGCCCGGCGTTCTTTACAGTTCCGGAGTTTGCATTGAAGCTATTTTATGGTGAGGCTGCAGGAATGCTTACAAAAGGCGCGAGGGTGATTTCAACCCGTTTACAGGCAGAGGGTTTCCGATTTCAATATCCGGATATCACGTCAGCAATTGCTGATCTGACCAAAAAAGAACGATACAAGTTTAACAATTCTGAAAAACCGATCTTATGAATAGAAATAGTCAGGTAGAAAAAATTCCACCCATCTACATTGTTTCGGGTGGAAAAGGACTGGCCGGTGATGCCGTAGTTCAGTCGGTTTTGATTCAATTTCCCAACAACAAGGTACCGGTTATAATTGTCCCTGATGTCCTGAATCAGGAAAAAATGAATGATGTAATTTCAAAAGCATTGGTAACCAAAGGGGTAATAGTTCACACTATGGTTGATCCAGAGGCGCGAAGAATGTTGATCGAATCGTGCCTGCAAAGTGGCGTGAATCATTTTGATCTTGTAGGCGATTTGTCAGACTATTTGTCAAATCTGTTAAATACCAAACCTATAAGTAAACCTGGCTTATATCGCCTTCGCAATATCGCTTATTTTCAGCGGGTTGAGGCAATTGATTTTACTTTAAAGGTTGATGACGGACAAAACCCCGAAAGGATCACACAAGCTGATATTGTACTGACAGGTGTGTCCAGAACTGGCAAGACACCATTGAGTGTTTACCTCGCCATGTTTGGATGGAAGGTAGCTAATGTCCCCATTGTTCCAGGTATTGAGCCTCCTGAGGAATTATTCAAAGCAGATCCCGGACGGGTTTTTGGATTAAATATTTCGCACGTTTACCTGATTGCACAGCGTGCTAACCGGGTTAAAAGTCTAAAAATGAATGAAGATACTGACTATATCAACGCACGGAAAGTGGGCGAGGAGCTGGCATATGCGCGCCGGATATTCGAAAGAGGAGGATTTACTGAGATTCAGATTACCAACAAACCTATAGAATCGTCTGCGAATGAAATTCTTAATATTCTTACAAGCCGCTTTGATCAGGAGAAATGGAAGAATGACTTTAATTCATAAACTATTGGTATCATTTAATAGTAAAAAGGTTTGAGTACTTAAAGACGGCTTGTAGATGTTTTACCAGCTTTGAGTTAAGCGAAAAGTGACCCTGAGTTTTTGTCAATATCTTTGGTTTTAAAACTTGTATAATCATTTGGCATGTCGTAACCTTAATTGAAATATTACGTTAAAGTTATTATTAAGAAATTTATATATCTTGGTTATTGTTCCCAATATCAAGAATTTGTTTCGAAATATCCGATCATACATTGTCATACTGATCACTTGAATGCAACTTTAAAACATAAATTTAAATATCATGAAAACAGCTTCAATAACAACTGAAATTAAAAATGGAGAAAATACAAGTTTCCGTTTCAATTTTAATTTTTGTCCTGCCGAAGACTCCGTCAGTATTAAAGCATGGGAAGATGAAAATTTAGAATATTCTTCCTGGAACCTTATCCTTGATCAGCAGGATCTGTTAACGTGCTGATATTTCAAAAAGTACAATTCGCGAGTTAGAATTTGAATTGAACCATGCCATTTGAGATTGAATATTTGGCAAAATATTAGTTTTGCTCATTCACCAAATAGCATAACCAACAACCATTTTGTCAACAGTTCATTTGACGTAGTTTAAATATTTGTTTAAACGATGAACCTGGTTTTATGAATTTGCATCTTGTTCGACTATTTTTATTCGCTGCTTGATCTTAAACCCAATACAATTACCAAATTTCTGAAATGTCATTCCTTAATACATTGGGAATTATGTTGTAATTGTCAGATTAATAGAATAATGCCAGTTGTTTTATCATTGCAATTAATTGGAAAAGCAATAAAAGTATTTTTGTATTTTATTGACAAATTTATTTTCAAATATATTTTAATCCCTCCAAGATTTTAGTGCTCAATTTTTTTTGCATTATTTTCAAATATTTTGCTGAAATTTTGTTACTATTTTAGAAATGTCTCGTATTAAAATTCAAGTAATAACCGTTTACTTCCGTTTACATACGAAAATAATCGTTTATATCTGTTTAAAATCTGCTTTTTTTGTATATTAGTTTGTCAAATTCATTGCCTTGTTTAAATCTTATGATTGAAAAATTAAAACCCCTAAATATCTTTAATATGAAAGAACGAAAATGCCTTCAGTGTTTTGAGCAATTGAGAGGTCGGGCTGATCAAAAGTTTTGTAGTGATCAATGTAGAAGTTCCTACAATAACCAACAGTATGTTGAATCGAATAATGTGATCAGAACGATTAACAGAATTCTTAAAAAAAACTATTTTATCCTTTCCACGCTTAAATCGGAAGGTAAGACGGTTGCATCCAGAAATGATTTACAGAAAAAAGGATATCGTTTCGATTATTTCACCTATACAAATACTTCTCGCAACAGTAGAATTAACTATTTCTGTTACGATCAAGGTTACCGTGAGCAAGAAAATAATAAGGTTGTGTTGGTGTGTCGCGATCTGACTGAAGATTTGTCTGTTCCTCGGGTCTGAATGTGAAATCCTGCAAATTTCATTAACTGGTTACCTCCAGCCAAACATTTTGAGTATCTACAAACAGAAATAGCTTAAGATTTTAGACTGCTTCTGTTTGTAGATGAACAAGCAAATTTCAGTAGATTATCCTTTTCCTTTCGAGTGCTATAACCAAAAACACAACAAAATCATCAAGCTTTTCTGTATCGTCAGAAATGACAATGTGGTTTACTTTCTGATCAGGTTATTGTTCGATGGTATAACCTACGAATATAAAATATATATGCCTTGTTATCTGCAATATATGGCATAGTTGCCATCTGAACCGGTTATTCCACAGAATGTCGTGCTTTTCACCGTTCTCAATGCAATGCAACTCGATTCTATTAGTTCCATTTTTCGGTTATTTTCACCATTGTTTTGCTTTTGTTTTCGGATTTATTCTTCCCGTTAAAGCAATGGCTTAAATATCAGGGCGAATTTATCAGCTCAAATGATTTGAAGAGGAGCTGCCTGCTTTCTAAATAAATTTCCATTTTATACTTGAAAATCAATTGATACGATAATAGAAAGTAAAATTGAATATTGATTGTAAGCTGCAACTTACTTGTATGTAAATTAATGTATTACATCGATAAGATCTCAGAAAGTTTAACAGGCCGATGTTCTAAATATGATTTTTTCGCTGCCAGAGCAATGGCTACAGATTTTAATCCATCATCACCGGAGACGGGAAGCGGCTGATCGTTAATAACTGCCAGACAGAAAATTTTCATCTCGTTGGCATACGCCTCAAGGTAACGCTCCATAAAGAAATTCAGCGGAAGCGAACCATGAACACCATCCGCTGCAAAATAGCGATGGTTTTCGGGGTAGTTGTTATCTGCACACGCCATCCCTTTCGATCCGAATATCTCAACGCGCTGGTCGTATCCATAAACCGCTTTGCGGCTGTTATCAATAACGCCAATAGCTCCGTTAGCAAATGTGAGGGTAATGATCGCCGTATCTACATCGCCGGCTTTGCCTATTTCAGGATCGACTAAAACAGCGGCATTCGTAAAGACTTCAGTTACTTCGCTGCCTACAATGTACCGGGCCATGTCAAAATCGTGGATGGTCATATCCATAAACATTCCACCCGAAACAGCGCTGTATTCCGCAGGAGGTGGCGCAGGATCGCGTGAAGTTATTTTAAGGATGTGCGGGTCACCAATCTTGCTTTCTTCAACCAGCTGTTTTATTTTCAGGAAATTAGGATCAAACCGACGGTTGAATCCGACCATTAGTTTGACACCTGCTTTTTGCACAGCATTCAATGCACCTTGAATCACCTGCAAAGAAAGATCGACTGGTTTTTCGCAGAATATATGTTTCCCGGCTTTGGCAACCTCGATAATGTATTGCGCATGTGTATCAGTGGGGGAACAAATAACTACGGCCTCAACTTCAGGATTAGTAATCACATCCTTATAATTGCTATAAACGTTGGCGATCCCAAAAGCCTTAGCAACCTCATTTGCGCTATCCAGATTCGTATCCGCTATTGCAATAACTTCTGCCTGCGGCACATTCTGAGCCAATGTCGAAATATGAACCTTACCAATTCTCCCGGTTCCAATAACACCAAGTTTTAATTTTTTCATTTTTATAATTTTAAAAGATAGTTAGAAATGACTGCTTTATAAGCCCAGCGATTGAATGAAATCACGATTTCGGCGGGCACACACTTTGGGGTTTCCCATTCCGGGAAGAACATCCTGCTCAACAACAATCCAGCCGGTATAATGCTGTTTTGTAAGTTCTTCCACAATGGCAGGGAAATCGACTGCTCCTTTTCCCAATTCGCAGAATACTCCGTTTCCAACAGACTGGAAATAATCCCAACCTTCGGTTCTGGATTTTGCAGCAATTTCAGGATGACAATCTTTAAAATGGATGTGCCAGATCCTGGCTTTATGTTTTATCAATGTATTTAGCGGATTGCCACCACCAAATTGATAATGGCCCATATCCAGTACGAGGCCCACCAATGAAGGATCGGTTAAAGCCATTAACTGATCAATTTCGGCGGGAGTCTCGACATAACCGGCACAATGGTGGTGAAAAACTGTGCGCAGACCTGTTTTAGCCTTGACCTCAGCGGCCACAAAATTTGCCCCTTCGGCAAAGATTTGCCATTCTTCATCCGTAAGACCCATATTTGCAGTAACTCTTCCTGCATTGAGGGTCCGCTCTTTCACACTTCCATTATCGTCGGCAAGCACAATAAATGCATCCCGATAGCCAGCATCTGCCATGAGCTTAGCTGTTTTTACAGCAGCCTCAGCACCAGTCACATGTTTGGAACGGTCTTTTAAAAAAACCGGAACAAATGCACCGACCATAGAGAGATCGCGCTGATCAAGTTCGTGTTTTAATTCCGTAGGAACTGTAGGCATAAATCCCCAGTCACCGAGTTCACTGCCCTGATAACCGGTTTCCCTGATTTCATCAAGAACCTGTTCAAAACCTGCAGCTTTACCATCAAGATCAAATTCGAGGATGCCCCATGAACATGGAGCATTGGCTATTTTTATCATTTTGAATAAGTTATAAAAATGCGTTTATAGATTGATTAAAATTTTCTGGACCACTCTTCATTCCATCGCTCGATCACCACTTTAGTCTGTGTATAAAATTCAACAGCATGGGACGATTGACCGTGCAAATCTCCAAAGAAACTTTCCTTCCAGCCGCTGAACGGGAAGAATGCCATTGGAGCCGCAACGCCGATGTTTACACCAATATTCCCGGCAAGGGTATCGTGGCGGAACTTTCGTGCTGCTGAACCGCTGCGCGTAAAGATGCATGCCGAGTTTCCGTATCGGTTTTTGTTGATCAGCTCCATTGCCTCTTCGAGCGTATTGACATTGATGATCGTCAACACCGGGCCGAAGATCTCGGTTTTATAAACAAGGCTTTCGACGTTTACATCTCCCAGGATTGTTGGTCCGATAAAGTAGCCGTCTTCAAAACCCGTAACTTTGACTGCCCGTCCGTCGAGCAGCAGTTTTGCACCCTCATCTATACCAGTTTGAATGAGTTTTAAAATTCTTTCCTTGCTTTCCAATGTGATTACAGGACCCATGTCTACCTCATGCGACATTCCGTAACCTGTCTTTTTTGACTGTGCCATCCGGATGATTTTTTCGGTAATTTTTTCGCTGGCTTCACCGACTGTCACAACAACCGAAGCAGCAAGACACCTTTGCCCGGCGCATCCAAATGCACTGTCAACTATTATTTTAACCGTTGTTTCCTCATCGGCATCGGGCATCACAACAATCGCATTTTTAGCGCCGCCTTGTGCCTGAACCCTTTTCCCATTGGCTGTTCCGGTTTGATAGACATGTTTTGCAACTGCAGTTGAACCCACAAAACTTATGGCAGGAATAAATGGATGTTTAAGTATGGCGTCAACGGATTCTTTGCCTCCATGAACCATATTTAATACCCCTTTGGGCAAATTGATACTTTCGAGCAATTCGAAAATCCTCGTCATCGTCATCGGTACTTTTTCAGAGGGCTTTACGATATAGGTGTTTCCGCAAGCGATCGCATAGGGCATGAACCAAAAAGGGATCATGATCGGGAAGTTGAAAGGGGAGATGCAAGCCCCTACACCCAACGGTTGCCGGATTACAAACTCGTCAACTCCGGTAGCTATATCTTCCGAAAATACACTTTGCATAAGTGTCGGAATCCCACAGGCGACCTCTATATTTTCAATCGCACGAATCATTTCGCCTTTTGATTCCGCGTAAGTTTTGCCGCTCTCTTTTGTGCAGATCTGGGCGATCTCGTCAGCATTGGCCTCCAATACCTGTTTCATTTTAAACAGATATTGAACGCGTTGTGTTGCGGGGGTATTCCGCCATGCCTGCCAAGCTTCATGAGCGGCATCAGCCGCATCCTGAACGTCGTCGTTGCACCCGGCAGGAACTTTTGCAACGGATTGGCCGGTAGCCGGATTGATCACTTCAAGTAATGTAACACTCTTGCTGCGGGTCCATTGTCCGTTAATGTAATTCTTTAATGTTGTTGACATATCTTCACTTTGTTTTAAACGTTCTAAAATATTGGGGTATGCATCTAAATTTTGCTGCTGGCTGCTAGCATATAGCCACCAATTTAAATCCCTTATTCTATCATTATATTTATAAGTAGTACCGCTGTTTCTTCTTATTTTCAAGGTATTCCGCCCGCGCTTTTTTAACCGAATCAATTTCCGAAACTTCGGCGATGGCTACTTCCCACCAGGCATATCCGGGTGTCCCTTTTGTAAGACTTGTTTCAATTGTAATTACAGTGGTCCGGGTTTGCGATTTAGCTTCAACAAGGGCACTTTTCAAGGAGTCGATGTCGTGCGTCTCAATAACATGAGCGCCCAGGCTCCTTGCATTTTGTGCAAAATCAACCGGTAGGATATCTCCCGTCAATAGTCCTGTTTCCTCATCACGGTAACGGTATTTTGTCCCAAAACGTTGCGAACCTATCGATTGAGATAATCCGCCAATGCTCGCAAATCCATTGTTATTCAGAAGGATGATATTGAACTTGATTCCCTCCTGAATGGCTGTGACGATTTCGTTGTTCATCATCAGATAATTACCATCACCTACCATCACATAAATTTCACGGTCGGGGCAAGCCATTTTGGCGCCAATACCGGCAGCGCATTCATAGCCCATCGTTGAATAGCCATATTCGAGGTGAAAACCTTTTGGATCGCGGGTCCGCCAAAGTTTATGCAGGTCGCCCGGCAAACTTCCTGCGGCACAAAGCACTACATCACGCGGTCCGGCAAAATCATTCACAGCACCAACTACCTCGATCTGTGAAACCGGAAGCTCACCCGAAACCTTATAGAATTTACTTACCTGATCATCCCATGTTTTACTCAAAGATGCAACGTGTGAACGGTATTCATCGGCCACTTTGTAATCTGTCAATGATTCTGACAGTTCTTCAAGGATCACTTTGGTATCTCCCGTGAGTGGTAAGGCGCTGTGTTTCAATGAATCAAAATCTGCAATATTGATATTAATAAATTTTACATCAGGATTTTGGAAAGCCGTTTTAGAGGCTGTTATGAAATCGCTGTAGCGGGTCCCTATGCCTATAACCAAATCGGCTTGTTCGGTGATTTCGTTTGCACCCGGGGTACCGGTCGCTCCAACTGCACCAAGGTTCAAGGGATGGTTATAGAGTAGCGCACCCTTACCGGCAAACGTTTCGGTAACCGGTATTCCGGTTCGTTCAACCAGTTGCTTTAATATTTCGGTGGCCTCGCTGTAAATAACACCGCCACCAGAAATGATTACCGGTTTTTTAGATGCTTTGATAAGGGATACCGCCTCTTTTAAAAGCGAGCTATCAGGCCGCGGCCGGGTTATTTTCCACACTCTTTTGCGAAATAACTCTTCCGGAAAATCGAAAGCTTCAGCCTGAACATCCTGCGGCAAACAAAGGGTGACTGTTCCGGTATCAGCCGGTGAAGTGAGCACGCGCATCACTTCAGGTAAAGATGTGACGAGTTGTTCTGCCCTGTTGATCCTGTCCCAGTATTTTGAAACCGGCTTAAAACAGTCATTGACTGAAATATCCTGTGTTGAGGCGGACTCCAGTTGTTGTAGGACAGGGGCAACATTACGTCGGGCAAAAATATCACCAGGGATAATTAACACCGGTAAACGGTTGATAGTGGCACAAGCAGCACCCGTGATCATATTGGTTGCACCAGGACCGATAGATGATATGCAGGCAAAAGTCCCTAGACGGTTTTTCATTTTTGCATAAGCCATTGCAATGTGAACCGAAGACTGCTCGTTGCGGGTCATAAAATAGCGGAAGTCGGTATTTTGCGACAATCCCTGTCCAACACCGGCAATGATTCCATGTCCGAAAATGCCCAAACAACCTGCAAAGAACGGACTTTCGATGCCGTCGCGCTCGACGTACTGGTTTTTGAGAAAGACTACAACCGCCTGTCCAACAGTTAATCGAATTGTTTTCATTCGTAAATAGTATTTTAAATTTAGATGTATTTCGAAGAAATTATAGGTCATTCATTTTCGAAGTTACAATCGGAATCCTGGGATCCATCCCTTTCCATGTCCCATAAATCCATTTGTGATCCGGATCATCAGAACTGGCAAGGCTCTGGTCGCTTCCTGCAAGGAAATTCAGGTAATACACATTGTATCCATGCCCTGC
>JANXZJ010000021.1 GCA_025355585.1 Mariniphaga sp.
TGATAATTGAGGTTGCCCCCTTATATCCCACAAGATAAAACATTCCCTAATAACTACAAACATTTCAAAGAACTATTTTGATCAAAATATCATTAAATCAGGACCTTCAGAAGATTTTCTTAACTAAACGACATTGATTTAAAATTCATAATTGGTACAATCGTGTGGCATTCTCACCCATTATCTTAGCCTGTTCGGTTTCTGTATAGGAAGCGATGTTTTTCCTGACTAAATTCACCCAATTTGTATAAGTAGTCGCAACTAAACAAACCGGCCAGTCGGAACCAAACAGCAACCTGTCCGAACCAAAGGCTTCCAATATCACCTCAAAATAGGGAAGGAGTTGCGAAGGTGTCCATTTCTGATAATCGGCTTCGGTCACCATTCCCGAGATTTTACAATTCACATTTTTGCGCCTGGCCAGCTCCTGAATATTCTCCTTCCAGGGAGATAATTCATTCCTGACAATCAATGGCTTTGCAATATGATCGAGCACAAATAACTGGTCAGGATGCTGATCTACAAACCGGATTGTATTGGGCAACTGATGCTCAACGATCAGAATATCATATACCAGTGAATATTTTTTGAGTAATGAAATTCCATGGTTGAAATCCTTCCGAAGCATAAACTCAGGGTCCGGTTCTCCCTGAATCACATGGCGAACCCCTTTTAATATTTTTCCGTCCGCAAATTTTACGAGATAATCTTCTATATCATCCTGAGTCAATGGCAACCAACCCACAACACCTTTTATAAATTCATTTTGATGTGCCATGCCAATCAGCCAGTCGGTCTCTTCAACAGATTGTCTTGCCTGAACTGAAATTACACCATCAACTCCGGTTTCCTGAATGGTTGTTTTCAGGTTTTCAGGAAGGAAATCTTTGCGGATGACCTTCATTGAATCGTCAATCCAATCGTATTCAATTGGATCGTATTTCCAGAAATGATGGTGTGAATCGATGATCATGGCAGGTAGGAGAATTGGTTGTGAATGATTCCTTGCCGCTTCAGTTCAATCCAGAACGTTGCCGGCAATTCAGCTTTTAAAAGTTCAACATTGCGATTAATCCGGGAAGGTTTACTCGGGTTTAGCGCAATGGCACTGATGTGCGGCATCGCAAAGGCAAACTTCAGGCAGGCGTCGCCGGGAAGGATATTAAAATCTTTACAGATATTATAGAATTTTTCGCGCCACAATAGTAACTTCTGATCTTCAATTAATTGAGGATCAATTTTCCGGTAGTCGAAAAAATCGCCACCGGTTAAGAAACCACCATTGAATATGGCCGAGTCGATAATGCCCACTCCTTCGGCGTAAATTTTCTCAATGAAAGTGACGATTTCGGGAGGATGGTGATAGATGGTGAGTTTATTGGCAAACATCACCCAGTCGAACTTCACATATTCGTATAGTTCTTTGATGGTAAGCCAATCTTTTGCCCCGATACCAACCGCTTTTACTTCCCCTTTTGCTTTCAGTTCGAACAAAGCCTTGTAAGCACCTATAATGTCGTTCAGTCTTTTAGCACGATCGTTTGGATCGGTTGCTGCAAACAGGTATTCGTCCGGATCGTGAACCGACACCACCTGGGGTTTGTAATAACCACCCAGCAATTCGCAACCTTGTTCCCAACACTCCAGAATTTCGGAGTAGCTAATCTTTTGAACAGCATCATATTTCAGGTTGACCCAGGCTCCGGGTTCAAAGGTTGGTTCATCGGTTGTAAGAGGAATCCGATACCAACCTAATTTATTGCTTATGATGATATCGTCCTTATCAATTCCCAATTCCTTTAAACCTTTGCCAATCACTTCAAGTGCAAGACCTGCACCATATTTCCCTGCAGTATCAATCATCGGCACAGACTCCGAAACTTCAAACCATTTTTTCATGATTTCGAGTTTCGTTTCGGCAGGTAACTCATGATATAAGTTGCCCATAAAGCTTGTTCCATAAATGATTGGAGGAACAGATAAGCCGGTATTCCCTAATCCTCTCAAATTTTTTATATTTTTCATTTTCTTTGGCAGATCATATGTTGAGCAAACCCTTTTAAATGGTTATTTGATTAATTATCACATTTTCAGAAGTATTGTAAACAAATATAAGAATTTTATATGCCCATAATCCGGCAATTATAAGGTGAACTTTCCGCAAAGGTTTGCGCAAAGCATTGCGGAGGAATAAAATGTTTTATAACATGAATCTTTGAGAAAATAAGATGCAGAAAAAGCATAGAAAATCAGAAGGAGCGAAGAGATCCAAATTAATGACTAATTTCGAATAGTATAAGCTGTGATAACATAACCTCCTACAACAACTTTTTAAAGAATGGTCAAACATAGAATATCACTTAAAGATATCGCGAAAGAACTTGGAGTTTCAATCTCCACGGTTTCAAGGGGACTAAGAGATCATCCAGACATCAGTGATGAGATGATTGTCAGGATAAAAGAGCTTGCAGAATTGCGGAATTATTCGCCAAATCCTATGGCGATGGGGTTGTTAAAGCAACGAACCAGGATGATTGGCGTAATTGTCCCTGATCTGGTAACGCATTTCTTCTCTTCTGTTATTTCGGGTATCGAAGAAGTGGCAAAAGAAAAGGGATATTTTGTAATTGTTTCACCTTCTAACGAATCCTTTCTCAAGGAAAAGGAGAATATCGGTAACTTAATGAAGGCAAGGGTGGAGGGTTTTATTGTATGTCTTTCGCAGGAGACTACCGATTATTCTCATTTCGAGCAAATTATTGAAGCTGAGATCCCATTGGTATTTTTCGATCGTGTTTGTCTTAAAGAAAAGGTTCCTAGTGTCACCGCCGACAGTTTTGAGGCGGCGCGTGGAATAACGCATCATTTCTATGAGAATAATGCCCGTCGGATTGCATATATTTCCGGTCCTGATCATCTCAATATTTCGGATGAACGAAGAATGGGATATTTACAGGGTTTAGCAGATTGCGGACTTGAATTTCGTCCTGAATATCTCCAGAAGTGCGATCTCAGTACTGCATCCGCAGCTATGGCTACCCGACGACTATTAATACTCCCGGCTCCGCCTGATGCAATCTTTGGGATCAACGACACCGTTGTTTTTGCGGCCATGAAAGAGATCAGGAATTTCGGATTGACTGTTCCAAAGGATATTCTGCTCGTAGGATTTACTGACGAGTTTCATGCTACAGTTGTAAACCCAATGCTTACCTCTGTGATGCATCCCACGAATGAAATGGGAAAGGTGGCGGCCAGCCTCTTTTTTGAATTGACTGACAATGTGGGTTTCCCTCCGAAATCAGTTGAACTGAAAACGAAACTTGTAATCAGGGAGTCATCAGTCAGAAAATGAGAGGGTGAGAAAATGATAAGGAGTGAAGGGGAGAGAAAATGGGAAGAGGAGAAAATAGATTTCACAAAAAAAGCCGCTTTTCAAGCGGCTTTTTTTGTGGGATATCTTGATTAATAGAATTTTGAGCGTTTGTCAACGATTTTCGCATTTTCGCGTAATGCTTCAAATGCCACCATATTTGCACGGTAGTTAATCGATGCTGCCAATCTTTGTCTATCGGCTTTTATGTCAGAATCGGTTCCTGGCGTTACGCTGGTCACCTTCACAACGTAAACTCCGCTGGTTCCTGCAACTGGTTTTGAAACCTGGTTTGCATCGAGTGCAGTGGCTGCACCAGCAATGGCAGGTTCGAAACCGGCACCCGGAATTGAGGATGATTCGAAATTAATATTCTGAGCTTCAGCAACAGCAACTCCAAGACTTGAAGCCAGCTGCGATAGATCGGTTTTTCCCGACATTTTCTCAATCAGTTGCTGAGCCTTTTTCTGTTTCTTAACTTCAGCTTCAACACGTGGTTTTATTTCGCTAAATGTGGCAATTCCTTTTTCTTGTTCGCTTGTCATTGTAGCAACAACAAACTGGCTGCCCAGTTCGAAAATAGGGGTTCCTTCAGTACTTAAAATCAGCGATCCTACTTTAGCTTTGTAAGCTGCACGAATCAGAACCCGCGAATTTTCCAATCCTGCAACATCCTTGTCGTTTTCGCGAACATTTGCGATCCGTTTAGTCAATCCTTGTGCAACAATTGCAGCATTGAATTTTTTTGCATCCTGATTTTCACTTGCAAACTTCGATGCGGCGGTATAAGTTGCCTGATAAGTTTGACTGCTTGGCTCAATCACACGATTAATAACTGCCAACTGAACATTTGGAGCGGTCTTACCACGGTTGGTCACCTGAAGCAGATGAAGCCCAAATTGTGTTTTAACAACCTGAAGATCATTAACTTTTCCTGAGAATGCTGCATCTTCAAATGGTTTTACCATCATTCCACGACGCATCCAACCCAGGCTTCCGCCATTGGCAGCTGATCCGGTATCATCAGATTTTGCACGCGCAACATCCTCAAATTTCTGACCTTTTACAACAATCAGGTTTTTAATGCTGTCGATTGTGGCAGTTGCTTTGGCTAATTCTGCCTGTGAATTTACACGGATTAAAATATGACGGGCTTCAACAGAATCGGGCAGTTCTTCAAATTTTTGAATTTTAGCCAATTTCCAGCTTTTTCCGTCTTTATATGGACCGTAAATGTCTCCAACTTTTCCTGCAAAAGCAAATGCGCCTAATTCAGGTGAAAGCTCGCTTTGTTTAAAGTAAGATGCATCAAAAGGAACATCAGAATTGATATTTACAAAAGCAGCAGGATCTTCTACTGTAGCAAATTCAGCTTTGATACCGTTCGTCCATTTAATCAGCTTATCTTCATCTGTTTTAGAGGCAACTACAGGAAAAGAAACGTACTCAATATTTCTATTGTTTTCCTGTTTATAGTTTTCCTTGTTTTTTTCGTAGTGGGCTTTAAGCTCTTCATCCGTAACCTTTACAGTACTGTCAGAAACAGAAGAAAAAGGTTTTGCTACAAACTGAATGTTTGTTAGATGGTTACGTCCTTTAAGATCGCTTTTGGCTTCATCGGTTGTTACATAAATCCCTTTGGCCAGCAGATTGTTGTATTTTGAAAAAGAACGTTCTTCAATAATTTGATTCTCAATGAATAGCCAATAGCTGCGTTCCTTGCCGTTGCTGTTTGACTGTTGATATTTTAAGAATTGAATCAGCGCGCCACGGTTTAATGTCCCGGTATTCGGATCGCGGAAAATACTTTGAATAATTGCATGAGGATTCTTTCCCTGAACCATATCAAAAAGTTCGGATGAACATACTCCGATTCCCAATTCTTCGTAGATATCTTTCATTGTGAGATTTCTCACCATGTTTTGCCAGGTCTGTTCCTTGATCTGCTCAGCAGTCTGGGCATCAAGTGAAGTTTTGCCTGAATTCATTTTGTAAATTTCTTCCAATTCACTCACTTTGGACTGAAATTCGGGGTAGGTGATTGTTTTCCCGGCAACTTCTGCCAATTCCATTTGCTTTCCGCGGGTGAGTGAACTTGTTGACTTAAACAAGTCACCGAGAATAAATGCTGCGAGCGCCAATCCAATAAATATTGCAATTGCAATTCCGGCTCGGTTCCTGATTTTCTGTAATGTTGCCATCGATATTTGGTTACTTAAAAATTACTTTTACTTTTAGTTTATGAGGGTACGAATATAGTAAAATTCGACTTTGAAATACTGCCGTTTCAGGAATATTACATACTTCCTGCCATTTTCATCTCCACGAGCTCTATTCTCGTTTTCGAACAACGCAATATTTTAAATTCATATTTTCCGATTAACAAAATGGTGTTGACTTTCGGGAAGCTCGGATGGTGATAAAGAAGGTATCCAGCCAATGTCTCATAGCTGTTATCCTTTTGTAGATTAGTATTATAAGTTTCGTTGATCTCGTCTACACCAAGTCTGCCAGATAGGATAAAATGGTTCTCTTTTACCTTTTTGGAAATAATATTAGGTGTATCATGTTCATCTTCAATTTCTCCGAATATCTCCTCCAAAATATCTTCGGTAGTGATCATTCCGGCAATTCCTCCAAATTCGTCCACCACAAGAGCCGTACTTTTATGCTCGCGGAGGAGTTTTGCAAGAAGTTTATTGGCTTCCATGGTTTCCGGAACAAAGGATACTTTCCGGAGGCAAGCCTCAATATTTGGTGGATTGTTGAAAAGATCTGAGGAATGTGCATACCCGACAATGTTATCGCTTTTCTCTTTAAAGACCAAAATCTTCGAATATCCTGTATCAATGAATTTCTGCTTTAGAAGCTCAATACCCGCACTTATTTCAATAAGTTCTATCTCCGGACGTGGAACCATACAATCTCGAATTCTGATTTTTGAAAAATCAAGGGCGTTTCGGAAAAGCTTTATCTCATTCTCAAAATCGTGAGGGTTTGTGCCTTGAAAGTTTTCCATCTCCCCCAAGAAATGGTCGAGATCGGTCTTTCCGAAAACGCGTTGTTCCTGTTTCGGGCCAATTTCGGCATGTAATAAATATTTAAGGAGAAATTTGGAGATGCTGAGCGAAAACCGGGTGATAGGGTAGAACAAATAATAGAAAAATGCTGCCGGAACCGATAACAAGTTGAGCGCCTGATTGTTTTTAAACTTAAATACAGTTTTAGGCAAAAACTCGGCTACAATAAGAATTATCATAGTCGAGATAATGGTTTGAACGAACAGGCGTAACGATTCGTTTAAAGCATAACCGGACATTGACTTGTCGAGTATACTTGCAAATGATAAACTATAAACCACAAGGGCGATGTTATTGCCTACCAGCATTGTGGCAATAAATTGCCCGGGAGTTTGAAGAAACTTAGTGATTATTTGAGCGTTGATAAGATTTTTACTTTTATCAAGTTCCAATCTTAGTTTGTCGGATGAAACAAAAGCAATCTCCATGCCTGAAAAGAAGGCAGATGCGATTAATGTTATCGTTATGATTATAAACTCATTCATTTATTTCACTCAAACATTATTTGTCATCGACATAAATAGTTCCTTTGGTTCTTTTAAAGATCCATCTTGTCATCTGAGTATCCGACTCAAAACCTCCGGCACCACTGAAATTTTGACCTTCCTTTTTGATGTTGACGAATTTATCGGTGTAGATCTTTTCTTCCTTTATAAGGTAGATTAACTCTTCAGTGCGCAGTGTATCGCCTTTGTTATTCACCATAACGACGTTCCCTGTAGCCAGCCATTTTTGCTCGACCTCGAAGTTTTTCCCGTAGTTTGCCGACAATTCAGAAATAACTTTTTTATTTGCGTCAAATTGCTGAAGATGGAAACCTTCAGGAAACTCTGTGTAAGGTTCTTTTTCTTGTTCAAATTTCAACAGTTTCGGAGTCTTCAGAAAATAACGCACAACTCCGGAGTCGGTAAAAAAAGTCTGGAAATTCGTTGCTTCTATGGTTGGAGGTCTTTTTATTGTGATCAAATCGGTTGGTATATCAGACGCAACTTTTGAGCTACATGAAAGAATAAATATTGTCACTCCTAAGGAGAGGACTCCAATAGTTAAACTTTTATATCTCTGTAATTTTTCGGTAAATCTATCTAAGACGTACTGTCGTACTTTCATTAATCCAACCTCCTATTTTAAAGGCACTTCCGGCTTTAAGATTTTCAAAAAATGCATCTTCTTTATTTGGGAAATACTGTGAATATGTTGCAATTTCCTTGTTTGCTTCGGCGGAAGTATCGGGGTCAACTGCTTTTGCTTTGATGAATTGGTCGACAGCCAGACAGTAAACAAGTCGCTGTTGGATGTCAGATTCTCCGATCGATTTCGCTGATGCTGCATAAATCTTTCCGATCAGGATATAAGGTTTACCCCATTCAGGATTAAGACTGATTGCCTGATTGGCAAGGTTACGAACCCTTGGGTAATCTTTTTGTTCATATATGACCGATGCTAATTCGTAACAGTAATTGGCTTTTTCGTATTTATCTGTTTCTGAGTTGATTGCTTTCTCGTAACTTTCAATTGCTTTGGCAATATCGTTCTTTTTTACGAAAAGACGTGCCATTGATATTGCCGACGATGAGGATGGCTCATCATCCTTAGCATTTTTATAAGCGACTTCCCTTGAAACAATTTTTTCAAGTGTGTCCTTTTTTTCCAACAAATAGTCGTCTTTATCGGATGATGCAAGATTATCCTCAACGGTGTTCTTAACAACATTTGCATGAGAAACAGCACTTGTAATTCCGAAAATAGAAATCAGAATTACTGCAATTAGAAATTTGTGCGTAGTTTTCATGTCAAATTAGATGATTTTTAATCGAATTTTCTTTTAATGAACCACCTGTCATGCAGGAGCAGATGAAGTGTGAATTTGGCGTACGACTCTCTTATCAGATTATTATCTGTCGTACCTAATCGTCCTAATTCCGCGGACAAATTCAATGATGACAGGGCGCGGCTGAATGGCAGTCCCAAACCAAAAGTAACTCCATATCCGTTAATTTGTTGCCCATTAATAGTCAAATAGGATTTCTCATAAAAACCACCGGCTCTGTATTGTATTCTGGACCAATAACTTCTGATAGAATATGCGTCGGGAGTTAATTCAATTCCCGAGGAGTAACGGGTCCTATCCGTTAAATATTGCGAAGTACCCCCCAGAAACGATGATTCACTCCATTTTTGGTGATATACATCTGCACCAAAAACAATTTTATTTTTGAATGAATAAGAGAAGCCTGCACCTAAGCTTATTGGAAGTGTGAGTCCATTGTTAGTACTTGTGATGTGAGAAAGCGTGTCAACAATCGGAGTATTAGTTGTTGAACCTCTGAAAAGAACCCTCTCCTCATGAATAACATACTTCGACGATACATTTTGTTTTGGTTCGAAAACTGCACCAATCGTCCATTCGTTTTTATTTTTGGTTTTCCAATTATACTGGAATCCTGTGGTTATACCAAAATTGTGTACTGTCAATTTGTTTTCCAACAAATAATCATAAGCAGCAGCGTCATAAGGAAAATTTAAATAATAGCTATCTGATAATGTACCAAATAAATACCATGCATTTACCCCAATTGAGAGATTCTTTCCTATCTTGAATGCATTCCCGATAAAAGCTTTCGAGAGTGTGCCTGTTCCACTTATTTTCGTTGAGGTGAATCCGTTCGTTGATTCTTCGGAAGAAATAATGTTATACCCTTTTTCAGATAAAGGCATAAGCCCGAATGCAGCGGCCCACCACTTTTTTATGGGCACTGAAAAAGCGAGATAATTAAAATTCACATCATTCGCCCCATTCTTCTTATTCGCAGTCTCATAATTGGTGCTTTTGGAACTGATCCCAAATTCCATCAAAAAGGTCATTGTATCAATAGCTGTATAAGAGGCTGGATTTCCGGTATTGATCTGAAAACCGTATCGGGTTCCTATACCGATTCCGCCCATTGCTTCGCTTCGACCCAGAGAGTATCCGTTAAGCGTTCCAATCCCGTAACGAGAATACGGAGAACTGGTGCTGGAACTGTTTTTATCCTGAGCTTTCAAAGCAGAGGGCAGCAGTAAAAGAGCTGTCGCAATTGCGAATGTTACACTAAATTTTTTCAGCATTATATTCAAGAATTCTGTTTAACCCTATGAGGGTAATTTCAAATTTTACAAAGATGGTGTTTTTTAACTTTTTATCAAAAAAGAATAAATCACCACCGGTTAAAATAACCTGACACTCCGGCCAGTCTTTTCGTACATGGTCGATCATTCCGTCAATTTCGAAGATCATCCCGTTTTGAACCCCGGCCCGGATAGCTTCTTCTGTCGTTTTTCCGATGGCTGGCCAAAGATCAGCTTGCTCAATTTCAGGAAGCTTCCTGGTGAATTCATGAAGTGCACTGAACCTCATTTTCAATCCAGGAGAGATATTTCCCCCTAAAAAGTGGTGGTTTTTATCAACCAGGTCAAATGTTATTGCTGTACCTGCATCAATTACTAAAAGCTCTTTATCAGGGAATAAGAATATTCCTCCTACTGCAGCTGCTAATCTGTCGAGGCCTAAGGTTTCCTTCGATTCGTAAAGGTTACCAATTGGAACCGCTGTCTGATGATTGAATTCGATAAAATAATCGTAATCTTTCCTTAATTCTTTTAACAGTTCTGTATCAACTTCGGCAACAGTTGATAGAATTGCCTGGTTTAAGGCAGGATAGTCGCGCTTTAAATCACCCAAACGGGCAATGTTGAGCGACTCCATGCATGTAATCTGCACGATTTCCCCTGCATCGAATACCGCTACTTTGGTCTGACTGTTCCCTATGTCGATGACTAAGTTCAATATCTCAGGATTCAATGTTCATGCTAATGTCAAAGGCAGAAACGGAATGAGTTAGCGCGCCAATGGAAATAAAATCAACTCCTGTTGCGGCAACCTCCCTAAGACGTTCAATCGTCATATTTCCAGATGCTTCAACTTTTGCCCGGCCATTTATGATCTTTACACTTTCTGTCATGGTATTGTTCGACATATTGTCGAGCATAATGATATCGACTCCTGTAGCTAATGCTTCCTTCACCTCTTCAATTGTAGTTGCCTCGACCTCTATTTTAATTTCACTTGGCAAATTCTTTTTAATTTGAGCTACCGCATTGGTGATTCCCCCGGCAATTTTGATGTGATTGTCTTTTATAAGCACCATATCGTAAAGTCCGATCCGATGGTTTGTTCCGCCACCCATCATCACTGCATATTTATCAATTAGGCGCAAACCTGGAACAGTTTTCCGTGTATCGAGAATTTTCGTTTTATAATCTTTTAAAGTATCTACGTAATTTGCTGTCATCGTAGCAATCCCGCTCATTCGCTGCAGGAAATTTAATGCCACACGCTCGCCGGTTAATAGCGCCCGGTACGATCCCGAAATTTCAAGGATTAAATCCCCTTTGGATACTTTATCGCCATCATTAACAAAAGTCTTCCATGTTATATCCTCGCTCAAGGTTCGAAAAACATATTCAGCAATGGCAAGCCCGGCAATTACACCAGTTGACTTTGCTATCATCGTTGCTTTCGACTGCAAGTCGATCGGAATCAGAGAATTGGTTGTGATATCGCCATTCCCGATATCTTCTTTTAATGAATAATCGATGACAGACTTAATCTCCTCAATATTTAATCCGCTTTTCTTCATGATATTCTGACAGCTTCGTATTGAATTTTGTTGCCCTTTTCCTGAATAATATGATGCAACTCTTCTTCTATTTCGAAAGGAAAATCGATTCTGACATGCCCGCCCCTGCTCTCTTTTCGTTCGATGGCCGAAAGGGTAATAAGCCGGCAAATATCGGTGAGATTGATTATTTTATGAAAATTATAATCGGTTCCCGGTTCCTTGTAATGTTCTGCGATTGATTCAATTCGTGCAAGTGCCAAATCCAAACCAAACGCATCGCGCACAATCCCAACCTGATCGCTCATCACGTTGGCTAATTCATTTTTTACTTTCAGAAACTCAATATCGGTTTCCTGGCAAAGCAAAATTGGTTCTTGTTCAAAAGTCAATGGCATACTGATATTTAAATATCTTGCTTTTTCAATCACTCTTTTACCATAGACGAGACATTCGAGCAGAGAGTTGCTTGCGAGTCGGTTTGCTCCCATTACTCCCGTTGCCGCGACTTCGCCACAAGCAAAGAGACCTGCAATATTTGTCTGTCCCCAAATATCTGTTCTGACGCCCCCTACCATGTAATGTGCTGCCGGGGCTATTGGGATCAAGTCGGTCAATAGGTTTATTCCCAATGGTTTAAGATGGGCGTCGATTGAGTGAAACCGTTCAATTAGATTTTCGTTGTCAAGATGGCGAAGACTTAGAAAAACATTTGAACCTGTCTCCTGCATTCTTTTGAAAATTGCAGAGGAGACTACATCGCGTGGGGCTAATTCGGCCAATGGGTGAATATCGGGCATAAAACGGACGCCATTCACATCAAGCAAATGCGCTCCTTCGCCTCTTACTGCTTCACTGATCAGGTAAGCCTCCTCACCGGGAATTGAAAGTGCAGTAGGATGGAACTGAATAAATTCCATATCAGCCAGACGCGCACCCGCTTGCCATGCGAGGGCAATGCCATCTCCGGTTGCAGTATACGGATTTGTCGAACGAGAATATAGACGTGAGAGTCCACCGGTAGCCAGAATAATGGCCTTGCCAAGAAAAATAATATTTTCTCCGTCAGTGTATCGAAGCGTCTGAATTCCTTTGCAGACATTTTCCTCTACAATTATTTTAAGAGCGGCACAGTATTCAAAAGTTGTTATCTCAGGTTTGACCAATACTTGTTTTAGCATAAAACTGGTCATCATCTTCCCTGTTGCGTCACCGTCAGCATGGAGTATTCTTCGTCTTGAATGACCCCCTTCAAGACCTAATTTGAGATTTCCTTCTTCGTCTTTGTCGAATTCCATGCCTCTTCCAATGAGTTCATTAACTCGATCAAGACCTTCGTTTACGAGAAGTGAAACGGCATCGCGGTCGCATAAATTCCGTCCGGCAATCAGTGTATCTTGGAAATGAAAGCGTGGATGATCGTCATCTCCAATTGCAGCTGCTATTCCACCCTGAGCGTGATATGAATTGCTGATATCAAGTTCTGATTTGGAGATGAGCGCGACAGTACCATAATCGGCGGCATGAAAAGCGGCCAGCAAACCTGCCAGACCACTTCCAACTACTATAAAATCAAATGCAAGGGTTTTCATTTAAAGACAAGCTCCCTCCGGATTAATGAGCGACAAAAGTACTATTTCTGCTCAAGAAAATGGCAGGTTGTGATTTTATTAATCGGAGTAATTTGGTAAGCTAATGTTTTACCTCAATTCGGAGCAACGAATCTAAACGAAAATGTATCTGATAAAACTCAAATATCAACGCATTAACGAAGAATTTGTAAATCAGATTTATGGAGAAACAGAGCAGAAATATCAACAGGATAGGATGAGAATTCTCAACCTAATTTAATTATCTTGAATTAGTCGGGCATACACGACCGGAGGTTGTCTTAATTCATCGACTTTTGTTTCGACGATATCAGAAAAATTCTGGATAAATTTCGACAATTTACCATATTTAACACCTTTAAACCGAAGGATAACTCCAACTTCTGCAAGATTTGCCCATCCATTTGTTTTAGCACAATCGGCTAAGGCTTCAATTAAGACTTCTCTATCAGTTGTTTCCATATTTTTTGAGAATAAGTTCGGTAATACAGTCAACAAATATAAATACAAAATCATTCGGCTTAAAATCCGCAGTGCTAATATACGCAATTTTTATTAAAACTGTGTGTATGATTGTTTTTTCAGAATAATTCAGTCATTCAAAACTAAAAAATGAAGCCCATTGTTATTCAAAGAGGAATAATGACTAATTTTAGCAATTCATTGAAGATTTGCATTTTTAATATTTGCAAGTATTTAAAATAATGGCTGTTAATATTTACTACATGACTGAAACTACACCGGAAAATAAACATAGGTCAAATGAAAGTGACATTTTTTCGGAATCCATAAATTCCCCGCTTCCGGATCTGTCTTATTTAAGAGAGTTAGCTGACGGAGATGAAACTTTTATTAAAGAGATTATTACCCATTTTGTTGAGAGTAGTCCAGAATTTCTTCGTTCTATGAAAGAGAGTGCAATGTCTGGAGATCACGAAAAATTGCGGTTTGCTGCACATACACTTCTACCTCAACTTACATTTGTTGGAATTTTGGCGGCAATCCCTTATTTTGAGAAAATTGAGAGTGAAAGCATTCTTAATGTGGAACTTATTGCCGAACTGGACAGCGGTATCAAAATAATAAATTATGGCATCTCTGATTTAAAAAAAATGATTTAAACGCAATTAACGTTCTGCTCAATAATTATATAAATAATATATTATGAAAATACTTGTTTGCGAAGATGACTTTATGATGATTAAAGCTATTGAGCATAAACTTAAAAGTGAAGGATATTTGGTCGATGTGGTAACCGATGGAAATCAGGCCATCGAAAAGATCCGTCAGGGAGATTATGCTTTAGTAATGACTGACCTTTTAATGCCTTTTGTAGGAGGACTTGAATTGATTAATACGATTAGAAATGAACTTCTATTGAAGATGCCCATTATTGTTCTTTCGCGGCTTGGAAATGAAGATACAATTATTGAAGCTTTCAAGTTGGGGGCGGATGACTATATCACAAAACCTTTTAGCCCAAATGAAGTTTCTATTCGCGTAAAAAGATTGTTAATTAAGCGGTAATATGCAATTTGTAAGGATCTCATATAAAAAAATAGGTGTCTTGATTGGTTATCTGATTTTCATTTTCGGGTTGACAGTTACAGCACAAACTATTAAGCATGGAAATCCTGTTTCGTTAGATTCACTGTTTTCTAAAGCCCGCGAATCTGCATACAACAATGGCAAACCAGAAGCCCGAAGAATTTGCCGGCAAATTTTGTCACTTGACAGTACATATTGGGATGCTGCTGTTTTAATGGGTCGGACCTATGCATGGGATAACAAATACGATTCTGCAAGGATTGTTCTAAATGAGGTAATTGAACTGAGAGCCGGATATTATGACGCTCTTGATGCACTGATTGACGTTGAGCTTCTGAGCAATAACTATTTGATGGCCATTAAATATGCTGACATGGGACTGTCGAATCATCCAAATGAGGGTGCTTTTCTTTTCAAAAAAGCCAGAGCTCTTAGTTATTCCGGAAAAGCAAAAGAAGCTTCAGGTATTCTTAATCAGCTACTTGTAATTGATCCTTCCAATAAAGACGCGATTGATTTGCTATTGAGTATCCGAATTGGTAAAATGGTTAACAAACTTACCCTCAATACCTGGATTTATACATTTAGTGATAATAATCCCTGGAGTTTTGGGTCTGTTGCCATAGGAAGGAAAACCAAAACCTTTGGCACAGTTATTCTTCGTTACAATTATGCCCAACGGTTTGAAAATGAAGGGCATCAATTAGAGATCGATGCTTATCCGACAATTGCGAAGGGGATTTATGTGTATTTAAATGCAGGAATCTCTAATAAAAAGAATTTTCCATATTCCCGTTTTTCGGTGGAACCATATTTTAAATTGCCTTCAAGTTTCGAATTTTCGTTAGGATTTAGGTATATGAATTTCGATGATAAGCGAATTGCTGCATTCGATTCGAATAAGGTGATAATTTACACAGCAACTATTGGCAAGTATTACGGCAACTATTGGTTTTCTCTGCGTCCATATCTTACCCCAGGGAAAAATGGATGGTCAAAATCTGCCAGCTTCACAGTGAGACGTTATCTCGCTGATGCTGATAGTTATTTTTCACTAATTGTTGGCACTGGTTATTCGCCTGATGAACAACAGTATGCATTTAATCCTGGTTACTATCTGAAATCGAATAAAATAGAGATTGAATATCAGCAAAAGTTAACTTCCCGGTTTTTTGTAAACTGCGGAACTGGTTTTGCACGTGAAGAGATAAGGGCAGGTACGAAGCACAACCGCTATACGTTCGATTTAGGAGTCAGCTTCTTGTTCTGATTTGGTTGGATGGAAAAAATCTTGTTAGTCGAATAGAACTATACCTTGTTTATGATTTTTCTCGAATGTAATATCAACTGGTAAAAGATGAAGCATTCTGTTTGCATATTTTTTTTTGTGACTTTGCTTTTTTTGCAAAGTTATCTTACCTATGGGCAGGAATCATCAGTTTTTATCCATCACGTTGTCAAAAGTGATGAGAATGTTTCCCAGATTTCAAAGTTTTATAATGTTCCTGAGGATTCCATAAGAAGTTGGAATTCTTTTGATTCAAACTTCAGAATTTTACCCGGAATGAAATTGAAAATACGGAAGCAATTAATTGCTTCTAACCAACTATTTATAAAGGATAAGCTTGCTTCAGATACCAATCCGGTAGTGTTATCAGATAAATCCGACAGCCTTAAAAATGTTCAGTCATCGGATTTTAAGGTTTCTGCTTCGGGGAATGATTATTTGCCACTCTTATCCGAATCAGTCGTGGCAGATAATAAGCAGTCCTTTTACGAGATATTTCTGCATTTTTATAGTAAAGCCAACTATCTTATCAAAACAATACTGTTTCTGAATTTGTTTTTCCTTGCGTCTGTCATTTCCATGCTTATTGTGATATTAAACAGGCGCTTAAAGGATAGTTACATCGATTTTAGAAGGTCTAAATGTCAGGATCGTTATCGTGATTTTATTACAGACTGGCTTTACGAAGAGCACACATCCTTTGTTCCTGAATCTCTTTTGCTTGAACTTAGAGACTGGGTTAACCGTGATGTTTTTACTTCGGAACTGCTTTCGCTCCACGCCAACTTAACGGGAGATAGCGCAGATAAGCTTGTAGAATTATTCCAACTGGCGGGGTTAAAAAAATATTCTATCCGTAAGGCTTCCCATTCATCATGGAATGTGAAGGCTAAAGGATTTCGGGAGTTGGCACAAATGAAAATAAAAGAGGAAAGTAAGCTAATCTCAAAATATCTGAATTCAGGAAATGAGGTCCTCCGTATTGAGGCTCAAATGGCTTGGATTCAATTGAATCCCAACGATCCGCTCAGTTTCTGCGACGACCCGGAAGTTAATCTTACGGAGTGGGGGTTGCTAAATTCTCTGGTTGCACTTAAAAAAATTGATGCAGTTCCCGATTTTAGACGGTGGTTATCAAGTTCAAACAAGAGCGTCGCACTTTTTGCACTCAAGATGTCGGGTGTTTTCAAACAATTCGATAATATTGATTTGGTAACTCACAGGCTTGATGATATTGACTTGGATATTCGACACGAGGCAATTTGTGCTTTGGGGAAAATGGCCGTTCCTTCTCCTGGAAACGGGCTTCGGCAACTGTTTTTGACGGAAGGGTCAGAAAATAAAACAGAGATTATAAGGTCATTGATTATGATGTCGGACTCTTCAAATATTCCTTTTTTTGAAGAGGTACTTCTAACCGAAACTGAGATCAGTCTCCGAATTCTTTCTGCCAGAGGATTGGTTTCGCTTGATAGTGTTGGTGAAGACCGAGTCAACTCATTATATAAAGAAGGTGATCCTGTTTTGAAAACGATTATTATTCATGCAAAAGACGAAAGAATCTGATGTACGAACTCATTAAAATATTGAACTTTCTGATTGAAAATGGGATATTCGTTTATGCCATTGCAATATTCATTTCCTACATCGTCATGGCTATTCTGTCTGGAACTGAAATGATCAGGTATATGCGGAAAAATAGTTTTGTTGATTATTCGGCGATTATTTCGTCGCCCTATGCGCCGCCAGTTACTATATTGGCACCTGCTTATAACGAAGGGAATACTATTGTTGAGAATATCAGATCTTTGCTGTCAATACACTACAGCGATTTTGAGGTGATCGTCATTAATGATGGAAGTAAGGATGACTCGCTCGAAAAGATAATTGCTCACTATCAGCTCGAAAAAGTGGATTTCATGGTAAATTATGTAATTCCGACGAAACCTGTGCGCGGAGTTTATAAATCGACAAATAAAGCTTACAGTAAACTTCTTGTGATCGATAAGGAAAATGGGGGGAAAGCCGATTCCTTAAATGCAGGAATAAACATTAGTAGCAAAAAATATTTCGCTGGAATTGATGTTGATTGCATCCTTGAAGAGGATGCTATTCTTAAAATGATAAAACCCATTCTTGAAGACAGTCAAAACCGGGTCATTGCTACCGGAGGCGTCATTCGAATTGCAAACTCCTGTAAGGTAAAGGATGGGAAGATTGTAGAGATTAATCTGCCTAAGAATCTAATTGCCAGATTTCAGGTGCTTGAATATACAAGGGCTTTTTTGATGGGACGTATGGCCTGGAGTCGACTTAACGGACTGCTTTTAATATCGGGCGCATTCGGAGTCTTCGATCGCGAAATCGTTGTAAAAGCAGGTGGATACGATCGCAACACAGTTGGCGAAGATATGGAGCTAATTGTACGAATGAGACGATACATGATCGAAAACGAACTCAAGTATAAAATTGTCTATATCCCTGATCCCCTTTGCTGGACAGAAGTGCCTGATAAAGTGAGGGTTCTGTCTCGCCAACGCAACCGTTGGACAAGAGGAACAATGGAGACTTTATTTAAACATATGACCTTGTTTCTTAATCCCAAATACGGAAATCTGGGTATGTTGGGCCATCCTTACTGGTTCTTTTTTGAGTGGTTGGCACCGATTATTGAAACCATCGGAATTTTCTACTTTATTCTGGTACTTGGTATGGGTAATCCCGATTGGCCGTTCTTTTTCCTTTTATTAGGGTTTACCTATCTCTTTGCGGTGACTTACTCTGCCTGGGCAATCATTTTCGAAGAATTTACTTTTGCCCGTTACAGAAGAAAACGGGATGTATTCAGGCTTTTAGTTATTTCACTTTTGGAACCATTATTCTATCATCCTTTAAATGTATGGTTTGCATTAAGAGGAAATTACGATTATTTGATTGGGAATATCTCATGGGGTAAAATGGAGAAAAAAGGTTTTACGGATAAAAAGAAGATCACAAAATAAAAAATAGCCAATCTACGAAAATGAAAATTGTTAGTCGACGGAAGATTCTGAAGGATAATCTGATATTAGGCGTAAAAAGGTACATTACCATAAATCTTTTATTTCTATTCCTGCTTATTCTTGCTCGGATCTACGAGTATTTTTACCTTAAAAGCGCGATTACCCTTCCCGCAAATAGTATAAAACTTGAATTGTCGGGAATTGGGCTTGATATTTTAATGCTATTTAATCTGGCCGCGTGGTTTGCACTCCCGTGTCTGGTGCTTTTTCTTATCTCGAAACACCTGTTCAATTTGATTTACGGGTTCCTGGTAATTCTCTTTATATTCGCTGAAATTGCTTTGATACAGTATCTTGGCACGACCTCCCTGCTTTTGGGTACTGACTTGTTCGGCTATACATTTGACGAGGTTATCAAAATCGTTTCAGCAAGTGGTGGTTTTTCATTTGCATCCCTACTTTTGGTAATTGTTTTTATTGCTTTAATTGTTTCAATTCTAATTCTTTCGAGAAAAATTAAAATTGGAAACCTTGTTGCTTATCTGTTTATTGTCGTAAGTTTTACTTCATTAATGTTCCAAAAGTACACAAAACCAGATGCCGGAGAGTTTAAATCTGAGTTGGCTTACAACTTGACTACCAATAAAGCTTATCATTTGTTTTCGTCTACTTATAAGTTTTACTATCCGGACGATGCCAGTGAAGCATCACTTTACTCGTATTTTTATACTGGTTTTTCTTCTGTTGGACGGTCATTTGAATATATTTCCAGCGAGTTCCCGTTTCTTCACAAGGACAATACACCAGATGTTCTTGGGAAGTATTTTAATATTGGGCCAGAAAAGCCGAACCTTGTTTTTATCATTGTCGAAAGTTTGGGGAGAGCGTATAGCGGAGAAGGCGCTTACCTGAAGAGCTTTACCCCATTTCTTGATTCGCTTGAATTAAAAAGTCTTTACTGGGAGAATGTACTAAGTACTGCCGGTCGCACTTTTGAAGTTTTACCCTCAATATTTGGATCAATGCCTTATGGGAAAAGTGGATTTGCTGAGATGGGTGCTGATATGCCAGATGCTATTTCATTGATAAGTCTATTAAAAGAACGTGGTTACGTATCACGTTTCTTTTATGGTGGTGACGCGAATTTCGATAATATGAAGATGTTTTTGACCAGGCAGCACGTTGATTATTTGATTGAAGGTAAAGATTTTGGTCCGGAATATAAAAAAATGCCTCCAATCAAAACCGGTGGTTTTACCTGGGGATATGGAGAGAAGGATATTTTTAAAAAAGGTTTTGAAGAGTTGTCCAACGCAGGTATTCAACCCCGTCTGGATATCTATCTTACACTTGCAATGCATGATCCATATTGCATCCCTGATCAGGATTATTACAATAGGAAGGTAGAGGAGCGTTTGTCTGCAAATAATTTCGATGAAGGTCAAAAAATGGAATACAGAAAGTTTTTGCCGAATTATGCATCAATTCTATATTTTAATGATGCACTTCGCACATTCTTTGAAGATTATCAAAAGCGCGATGACTATAAGAATACCATATTCTTCATAACAGGTGATCACCGGATGTCAACGCCTCCTATTGCTACCCAGATTGATCGTTTTCATGTTCCATTGATTATATTTTCGCCCATGTTGAGATCGCCGACTAAATTTTCGTCGGTTGTATCACATCTTGACTTTACACCGTCAGTGGTCGCTTTCATGAAAAATAATTATGGCATGAGTTTTCCAACTGTCGTTCCCTGGCTTGGACAAGGTTTGGATAGTATGAAAACTTTTCGAAGTACCGTGTCTGTCCCATTTATTCGGACTAAAAATGAGATCATTGATTACATAGATCGCGATTATTTTATAGTAAACAACCAGCTTTTCAAAGTGTCAGAAAATCTGGGAATTGATCAGATAAATGATGAGAAAAAGCTGTCTGAAATTCAGCGTAAATTTGAAAAATTCAAGACGGATAATCTTAAAGCCTGCTTGAATAACTCATTGATTCCAGATAGTTTGAAGTTCAGGATGCGCCGTTAATAGGAACACCCGGGTTATTTTCTGAAATAGTTATCCATGATTTTTGTAGTTAAAGGAAGATAATACCTCCAGAAAAAGGGTGTTCTGTCATTCAAATCAGATTCGTTAAGGACAAACATCTTTAAGTACTCCATCCCAATCAGTTCATCGAAGGTTCTGTGAATCGGAGAATCGGCAAAGTCTCCACAGAAATAGTAATAAGGTGAGTCCTTAATATTCTCAAAAGCGGCCGGAAAAATCTTTGGAATGTTGTGATGATGCAAAATAGAATCACCACTTTTATTCGGTAATAACTCATAATAGGATAAAACCCGGTTGTTTGTATCGGTGCTTAAAGTGATATCGAACCAATAAGGATACCGAATCTCTTTAGGGATATTGAATTTTTTAATGCCATAATTAAAACTCTTAACGATAGGAACTTCATAACTTAAATCGGTCTCTTTTTCTAATATAGCAATCGTTTCATCCGAATGAACGAATACTATGCCAGGCTTTGTAAATGGCCATTGATTCTTATGCTGGTTTTTGTAAAGCCTTATGACCCATTTAGGTAATTCGGGATTTTTTATAGTATCGAGTTGTTCGAAATAGCGGCCAGTCCAACCACTCCACCTAAGACCTAAAAGATTCTCAACTTCAACTCGTTCAATTATTGGTGTTGGTGTTGCAAAGAAGTTAAATTCAGCAAGTATTAATTTCTTTTTCTCCTTCATCTTTTTCAGAAAGAGCACATCGTTTTTGTCTAATCCGCCGTACACTTTCTTTGAATGTTCGCCAATGTCCTTTTTCCGATACCATTCATTGTCGTATATCCCATAAGTGTCCGTGAAATAAGTCATATCTGCACTACTACTGAGGCTGTCAATTTGTTTTTCAGTAAGCTTTGAGAGATCCTTAATTGAAAAACTATCATTTTCAAATGGAAAAAACCCTAGATAGTCATGCTCAGGCGAATAGGAATCGCCATTTGGTTTGAAATACTTTCTATGTTGGAGTACCCAATCAAATGCACGATGTTCGAGTCCGTATTTGGTTAGCACTGTCTTGTCCACAACCAAAACATTGGCTTTATACGATGGTTTAACTATCCATAACAACCATAGAATCAGAGGGAGAAGAATAAATCCAAACAGGACAATATTGATTAATTTTCTTTTCATTGTTTGCCACAAATGATTTCACGGTTCTTGAAAAGATATTTCAAATAGTATATTTAACTGTAGCTGTAAGCTTCGCTTTTTCGATAATTTCTTGTATCTAAAAGTAAAACAATAATAGCGTAAAATTTTAAAGGGAACAAGCGAATTTCGATTATAAGTTGCTTTGCGTCATAATAAACCCACTACCGTGGATATTGCGGATTTCAATTAAAGGATCATCTTTAAGGTATTTCCTCAATTTGGTGATGAACACATCCATACTTCTTGTTGTGAAATAGCCATCATCACCCCATATCCGTTTTAATGCGATTTCGCGTGTCAGCAATTCGTTTTTATGCTCGCAGAGCAATTTGAGTAAAGCGGACTCTTTGGGACTTAGAAGTTGTTTTGTTCCTTCAAGCCTAATTTCGCGCAAGTGAGGATCAAAGATGTATTTCCCAATTTGAAATAACTGATTAGCTGAGCTATTAGGTCCGTCGGATCTTTTAAGTACTACAGCAATTTTATAAAGCAAAACATCTGCATCAAATGGTTTGATGATATAATCGTCGGCGCCTAACCGATATCCAGTAATAATATCTTCTTTCAGTGATTTTGCTGTCAGATAAATTATCGGAATATGGGGATCAATAGACCTGATCTCCCGTCCAATTGAAAATCCATCTACGTGGGGAAGCATTACATCAAGCAAACACAAATCGTACGCCCCTTCTTTAAACGCACTTACTGCATGTTTCCCATCATCAAGCCAGGTGACCGAGAAATTACATATTTCAAGATAGGATTTTAAAACGGCTCCAAAACTAAGATCGTCTTCAACAAAAAAGAGAGATTTCTTTTGGCTCATCGTCTGTTAATTAAAAAAGGAACGAAAACAACAAACTTGCTTCCTTTTCCGGGTTCGCTATATACTTTAATGTTCCCATTATTTGCTTCCAGTATTGCTTTTACATAACTTAATCCAAGGCCAAAACCCTTTACATTGTGGATATTTCCGGATGGAAGACGATAGAATTTGTCAAAAATCCGGGCTTGTACAGCTTTGCTCATTCCGATCCCATCGTCTTCAACTGTTAAATATATCCCTTTTGGACAATTTATAGTCGCCACAGTTATTGATGGATTTTCGGGCGAGTATTTATTTGCATTATCTAAAAGATTGTAAAGGAGGCTTGTGAAATGAATGGGATCAGTTGTAACAACTGGGTTGACTGCTTCAAGTCTTGTCACAATTTTGCCTCCTTTTTTTTCGACCTGGAGCAAAATTCCTTTAATAGCTTCTTCAATTAACTCGTGAATATTTACCGCATGGAAGTTGAATTCGAATTCTTTTCTGTCTAACCGGGCAATTTGAAGTATTCTTTCAACCTGCTCATTCATTCGATGATTCTCTTTTTTAATCATCCCCGTAAAAAAGCGGACTTTTTCTTCATTGTTGATCACCTTTTCATTCGCGATAGAGTCGGCAGCGATTGAGATGGTTGCAATGGGGGTTTTAAACTCATGCGTCATATTATTGATAAAGTCGGACTTCATTTCCGAAATTTTCTTCTGCCTGAGAATCAAAATAATGCTTAGTAAAAAGGTGAGGAAAATAATAAGCGTAAAAGCCACTGAAAGTCCAAGCAGCAGGGTAGTGGTACGACCGATAAAAAGATCTCGATCGGGAAAATAGAGCGCTAATTCAAGATTCTTTCGAAATACATCGTTCGGGAAAAGGTTGACTTTATACCACCTCCTGAAATCAACAGTTTTAGCTGTTGCTTTATTAATACTGTCTTTCGAATCAATCGTGAAACTGAAATCGATAGGAATGGCTTTGTCAACCAATTCTTCTTTGATAAGATCTTTTAATAGCTTTTCATCAATATGCCTGCCTGTTTCCCAACCTTTATATTCGTAGGTGATTTGTTTCGATAATTCCTCAAGCTGCTCAATTTTCTTTGCCATATTGTTCCCGATTTCCGGGAATTCTGACGCTAATATGGTATCATTATTCGTCCACAACGTGTCCTTGAGAACTTTACGGTTATTAAGCGACTTTCCGGAAGTGATCACTTTCAAAGATATTTGATTCCCTGATTTTAATTTTCTCGATTTCGATGTTATAACGCTGATTCTCCCTTTAATGGTGTCTTTTTTTATCATTACATCGATGTCCTCAAAAGCAGGTGGCGGCGGAGGTGGTGGCGGCGGTAACGAATCGTTCCAATTTATCGAATCGCCTGCAACAATATTTCGAATGATGCGCAGGTCATGTCCGGTTTCGAGGCGACGGACGGCCAAGTTCAAAGCTTCATTAACCGACCGGTCGAATAGTTCGTTTCTAACTTTCACCGAGTTGTTAAACCAATAGAATTGAACCGCAACAATTCCAAGCAGCGATATTCCCATTAGAAACACTAAACCGATGATGATGCGCTTATTCACCTGTATCTATTTAAGTATTTGTATTGCCTACTGGAACTCGTCCTGCTTCATCAGAACTCGTTTCATAACCCAAAAATAGACAATAATTTAACCTTGTTTTCAACTTTAACTTTCCCTTAACACTTTTTTACAGAACCTTAACCGGAGTTGGTTTATAAACTATCTAATTTTGGGTCATATTTATGATTGAGAAGTAATTTACCTTTAAAATTAATCGAGATGAAAAGAGTATTAAGTTGGAAAAACAGGATGGTGTTCGGCGCTGCTTTAATGGCAATGTTGCTGAGTGCCTCGTCTTTTACTTTTAATCCTTCTGTTGATGCGTCATTGGCAAGCGATGGGCCTCAGAAAAAGGAGCAAAAAGTGAAGGTTATTGTAAAAAAGGATGGAAAGGAGACAAAAATTGATACGACGTTTAACCTTCCTGATGAGAAAATGATCAACTGGAAAGTTGATTCTATGTTGAGTAAACTTGGTATTGAAAGGAATGATTCAGGAAGATTGAATGTTCTCATCCTTCACCCTGGTAAGCGTATGAAATATACGAATCGTGGAGGAGCTAATTTACCGGAAGATGAGCAATTCGATGTGATGATTCAGCAAGGTGATTCAGGTATGACAAAGCACATGCGGAAAATTATTCGTATGGGTGAAAATGGTGATGTTATTTCTTTGGGCGATATGGAAGATAATGAGTTCCTTGCTCCACCACCGCCTCCTCCACCACCACCTCCATTTATGATGAATGGACATTTTGGCAATGACCCTTTTGCATTTGATACTAATGATGAGAATATTATATCCTACGAAAAGAAAGACATTGGCAAAGGTCTGGAGCGGATTACAATTATAAGAAAGAAGAAAAGCGAAAATAAAGAAAATAAGGAAGTTCAGGTAAAAGTTGAAACATCGTACGATTCTAAGAAATAAAAAATGGTTTTAAATAAAAAAGGCGGAAATTATTCCGCCTTTTTTATTGATTTATTGGTAATTACACTGGCATATCAGGTAATGTCCAAGGTGCACGGTACGTATGTTTAATCAATTCAGCTGCAAATTTAGGTGCAGGAACTGCATCAGTATATACTTTGTCGAACGTTGGGTGTCCATCATGAATACTGAACTTATCTTCAACAACGATCTTGATTTGTTCCGCATCGGTGATGTTGGTGAATTTCATATTTGGTCCGTCCCAGTCCAATTCTTTATTAAGTGTTGAGAGACGTACAGCCAAAACACCCATCACAACCATTTCGTTAAATGGCCCTGACAAACTAAAATCGGAAGCCGTTTTAACACGGGTTGCAGGGGTTTCTTTTGCCGCACGAACCCAATCCATTTCGTGTGAAAGTGTAACGCGACGACGGAATTTTGGAGCCTCTGGTTTTTCAACCTTACCATCCGGACGTAAAATCCATGGATTAACGCCATAACATCCGCAAACCAATATACCTTTTGTACCATGGAAGAAGACGCAACCACCCTGATCGTTTGGATTTTTTCCAGCTGGCCACATAGCAGGAAGCATTGGCTTAATACCACCGTCGAACCAGAAAACTTCAACCTGTGGAAGTTTGATTTTCATTGCCTTTTTAGGCGTTCTGGCAGGGAAAGTCAGTTTGACAGCCTGAGCTGTTGGAGCGCAATCCTGTAATAATAAAGTTGAGTTACCCTGTGCTTTGATCGGATAGCCTAATTCAAGACCAACAAATACGGGGTGAAGAATATGACAAGCCATATCGCCTAATGCACCAGTACCATATGCCCACCATCCGCGCCAGTTCCATGGATGGTAAAGTGGGTTGTAAGGAATCACCTTTGCAGGGCCTGTAAATAAATCCCAATCAAGTGTATCAGGAACTGCAGGAGTTTCTTTAGGTGTATTCAGACCTTGTGGCCAGATAGGCCGGTCTGTAAAAGCTTCTACTTTTGTAACTTCGCCAATGGCGCCGTTTGCAAGCCATTCGCAGGTAAGGTTTACACCTTCGGCAGATGAACCCTGATTACCCATTTGAGTTGCAACATCGTATTTAGCAGCCAATTTGGTTAATAAACGAGACTCATAAACAGTATGCGTAAGTGGTTTTTGGCAATAAACAGCTTTGCCCATTGTGATGGCATGAGAAGCAATAATCGCATGGGTGTGGTCAGCAGTTGCGACCAAAACTCCGTCGATTGACTTTCCGAGTTCGTCATACATAACTCTCCAGTCTTTGTACTTTTTAGCTTCAGGGAATTCTTTAAAACAGTTGTCGGCGTACTTCCAGTCAACATCGCATAAACCAACGATGTTTTCTGATTTAAGGTTCTTTAAATTTCCATGTCCCATACCGCCAATACCTACAGCGGCAATATTCAACTTGTCGCTAGGTGCTTTGTGTCCCAGACCTGCAATTGTGTTTGAGGGCAGAATGGTGATTGCGGCAGCAGCAGCAGCGCTCGTACCTAAAAACCCTCGTCTTGAAACTTTGTTGTTCTCTTTCATGGTAATGAATTAATCTTATAAAGTTTGATGGTTTGTAATTGACAGCTAAAGATATTGGTTCTCGGCGATACAAGCAAATTTTCAACTCTTTTTGTTAGATATCAATTAAGAAATCAACCAACGATAATTCTGCTATTTAATAAATTGTATCATTGGTAATTGGAAGTTCACATTTCGCCCGGGCAATTGTTTTATTTTTTGTTATCTGGTTTTAACTAAATATGATTCATGGATATTATTGTTATTTTAACGCTTATTAACAGAAATTTGAGGGGGAATATGTCAGAAATATTGGAATAGCGGGTGTTGGATTTAATGATATGCAATAAAACAAAAATCTCGCCCATATCTTAATGAGAGAGATTTTTGTTAATATTATGATTTGATTAAAATTCGCCTGAGTTACCGCTGTCGTTACCTTGGCCTTGATTTTCGTCGCGTGCTACTTTATTTTTGAAATTATTAAGCTTGTAACTAAGAGTTAGTTGTATAACTCGTGGTTCCCGTTGAAACTTAAATACAGAGCTGAAACCTTCTCCATAGGATGTTCCCTGAAACTTCATCGTTCCAAAAACGTCCTGCATTTGTAAAGTTGCTGTAAGTTTGTTCTTAAGAAAATCTTGCTTCAAAGCAACATTTGCAAACATCATTGCATCGCGGGTTCCCTGAGCCGAAGCCGTTGCACCTCTGTAAATTCCGGTTAATTGTAGCCGTGTATTTTTGGCCAGTTTCATGTCCAAATTTAAACGGGAGTCGAAATTGGTACTGCTTTGATCGATACTTTTTCCATTGATTTCACCTTTAAGCCAATAGTTATAAAGTGTTCCACTTGCAATAATTCTGAATCCGGGTTTTACCTCAATGTTGGCCATTAATTCTGCTCCAAGTGAATAATCATCATTCACATTTGCCATTGTGTTAATAAAGATACCGTCGGTTCCCAGCTTTTGAATCCGTGTCATCAAATTCATTGTGTTTCTGTAATACCCTTCAAGCGAAACAAAAGATGTTTTTAGTCGTTTCAGAATCGTCAGATCATAAGATCCTGTGTATTCGGGTTTAAGATCAGGATTACCCATCCTGACATTGTATTGATCCATAAAGGAGGTAAACGGTTCGAGATCATTCGCACGTGGGCGGTTAAGACGCCTGCTGTAACTAGCCTGAAACTCAAAATCATTTTTAAGTTTTTGCGAAAAATGCAGGGTTGGAAAGAAGTCAATCAAGTTTAACTTGTGTGCCAACGGAGATTTTATGCTCTCAATTTTTCTGTCGGTATATTCACCCCTAAGACCAAGCTGGTACGAAAATCCTTCACCGGCGTGTGAGAATGTTGTATAAATGGATTGAATATTTTGTGAATAATTGAAGGAGCTGCTGTACAGATCGTTTTTTACCCATAGTATATTGTTTGCCGATTCATTAAAATTAAATATCTCATTCTCTTTTTCAATCCTGGCCTGGTAACCAGCTTCAAATTTATCTTTCTCGTTTAGTGGCAAGGTATAATCAATTTTTGCGCGGTACTCACTTTCATCCGATACCTCATTCGACCTGTTATAAACGGAGTTAGCATCAAGTTTCACCCAATCTGCGTTTGTAAGAAACCTTGTCTGATATTCAATATCATCTCCATTACTTCCTGAAGCATAGAATAATCCCTGAATTTCATGACCTTTTTTTGCGAATTTGTGTTGAAAATTTAAATCACTACTCCAAAAATTACCGCCTCTGCTTGCACTGTTATCGTTGTAAGTGTAGATTGGATCAGTCCCTTTGTTATCGTATTGGTGTTGCAGACCGGTATTTGTATTGCCAAAACTGCGATCACCAAATGTGCCGGTCATCCCAAACGAAGTTTTTTTGTTAATCGTGTAATCAAATCCCCCTTTTAAACTTTTTCCTTTATGGATCATATCGCCATCCCCTAAAGTTTGCCTCGTGGTAATTGTGTCAGCAGAATAGACTTCCTGGTTCATTTCTCTGGTTCCTTTGTTATGCATATCGGTAAAGTCGGCTCCCAAAAGGAAATTCCATTTTCCGGTACGATAATTTAAGTTCATATCGCCACGGTATTTATCGTTGATTCCAGTTGTCAGATTGATTAATCCGCTGAATGAATCCTTTAAATTTTTCTTCATTACCACATTGATAATCCCCGATACGCCGTCTGGATCATATTTAGCCGAAGGATTTGTAATGATTTCGATGTTTTCGATATTGGTTGCGGGAATTTGGCGCAATGCATCGCTGCCTTGCAAAACACTTGGTTTGCCGTCAATCAAAACAGTAAAGGAAGAACTGCCCCTTAGGGTAACATTACCGTCGAAGTCTGTTTGTACTGATGGCGTATTTTCAAGCACTTCGATGGCAGAACCACCGGTTGCAGTTAGGTCCTGACTAACATTTACTACCCTACGATCGATTTTAAATTCAACACGGGCCTTTTCGGCTGTGACAGTGGCCTGTCCAACTTGTTGTGTTGCAACTGCTAATTCAATCTGTCCCACATCTTTTGTTGGAGTGGTGGACTTTAGTACAATATTTGATATCGTTGTTTTTTCGAAGCCGATGAAATTGGCCTGGAGATAATATTTTCCTGCCTTGAGTTTTTTAACCTCAAAAGCGCCGGTTGAAGTACTCATAACCCCACCTGCGATTGAGCTGTCAGCTGCCGAATATATTGCTATACTGGCAAACTCCATAGGAGAGTGATTGACTGAATCGACAATTTTCCCTTTTATGCTAAAATTTCGTGAAGTTGACTCATCTCCAGGGCTGCTCTTCGTACTGCCCAATGGTGATGGTATTTGGGCACTTAATTGAACAACGATTACTGTCAGTAAGATTATAAATAGTGATACTTTTCTCATTTCAAATTTTTAATTAATTCCAACCTTTGATGGGTTTTTTCACACGGGGTTTAATCAGTAATTGAAAAAAAAATCGTTGGCTTGATATACAATAGAATATCAATGATCTATAATATTAGAAAGTCAAATTCAAAATGCAAATAAATGAGAAAAGGGGAAGCCGAAATGATAAGGGCGGGAATCAGGGAGATCTTTATGGGTAATCGCAGCAATACAGAATTTTTTCGTATTTCATTGCTTTGCAGAAATACAAACTTTCACCGGGAGATGATCGCTTATTCCACCGTGATACTTAGGCCCAAGATAGGTTCTGAAAGGCTTTTTCCCAAGGAAAGTTGGATCAGGTTCCAGTAAAAAATCAAAATTGCAAATTCCGCTTTGTTCTATATCTATATGTAGAGCTTTGTTTGAGAGTAGATTACTTGAACAGATCATTTGATCGAATACTTCCCACTGACCTCCGTTTCTGATGGTTCCTTCGGCCTGCTTGGTCCAGAGGCTGGAAAGATTAATTAAGTAGGAAGGATTATTATTTCCTGGATATGGGAGCGCTTTGAGTATTGTTGTAAAACATTTTTCTGTTGGAGTAGCATTGAAGTCCCCCATTATCAAAATATTTTCAGGGGTTTTATTTACTAACAATGAATCAATACAATTTCTTAGTATTCTGGCAGTTATATCTCGTTTTTCTTTGGTCTCAATATATCCGCCGCTTCTCGAGGGCCAGTGGTTTACGAAGAAATGGATTTGTTCTGATCCGACCTCGGCGGTAAAATGAAGAATATCACGTGTTTTAAAACTGTTTTTCCTGTCTGAAGAAACATGTATGTGTTCAAAATCAATTGGTTTTACTCTATCTTTTCGATAAAGTAAAGCGACATCAATTCCACGCGGATCTGGAGATTCCTTATGGATAATTCCATATGGTACTTTTGACAAAGGGGTTTTAGCGATTAATTGTTCGATTACCCAAAGATTTTCAACTTCGGCAAGTCCAATTATATCAGGGAATTGACCATTACCTGCAGTGATCAGGGTTTTGTAAATCATTTTGATCTTATTCTCAAAACGTTCCCTTGTCCAGTGTCTTTCGTTCTGAGGTGTATATTCCTCATCCGAAGTTAATGGATCATCCCATGTATCAAACAGATTTTCAACATTGTAGAAAACAATATTGTATTTGGTTTGTGCTTCGGCAGACAAATTTGTTGCCTGATAAATGACACCAAGAACAAGAATCCATTTCAGAATCCCCGACATGAACTATTTTTTTGAGCTGTTCTTTTTTTCGATTCGTTCAAATGCCCCAAGATCGGGACCGTCATCACTTATCCTGCTATCATTTTTCAGATCAAGAGGATACATTTTAGAGTAGCTGGCTTTCCCATAATCCTTGACAATCGACAAAGTATCTAATTCGAAATTTCCTTTGTATGGATTCTTAAAGCGTGGATTTACATTTCGGATAATGTCAACAAAACGATTTGATTCAACAATTTTAAAGGTATCTGAAATCTGGATAAGGCTTCTATCGAATAGATAGTTAGAGGCACCTTGATTGTCCATAGATATTGATAGTTCATTCACACGGTTACCTGTAATAATGCAGTTTCCGAATGTGGCCTCTTTTAAATCACCCACATACCTTGTGCCACTTTTATTATCGACCAGGTAATTTGATACAATTAGGGTTTCGGTTGTCCGCATACCTGAGGATAACTTATTGTAATAATTGGCAAAAGTTGTATGGTAGAATTGATAGTCGCCGCCAAGCAAAAGTGCAGTATTGTAGTATCTTACATTTGAAATGACGCAGTTATAAGCGAGGATTTTTGATTTCATTGCCCAAATTCCAGACCAACTCATATTTTCGATCCGTGTATTGGACAGCTCTAATGATGCATATCCGGTGTGTTCGATGGTCCCTACCTGTAACCCAATATTTGCGTTTTTTATTTTTGCATAATTGATTTTGTTATTATGACTCCCCGAGTAAAGTATGATTCCGTTCCATTGATCAGGCGTATCAGAGAATGCCGGCTCGAGGCGATCTCCTTTAAATTCAACAGGTTCCTCGAATGTTCCTAAAACTTTTAGCGTTCCTTTCACCTTCAATCCTGCATATTTATGAAAATAGACGGTGGTGCCGGCCTCAATGGTCAGCGTCTGGCCTGAATCGACAAGTGCTTCGTTGTAAACAAGATAAGGGCGGTCACTATTCCATACGGAGGTTTTTATATGTTCAGATTTTACCATTACGAAATCTTGTCCCCAAGCCAGTAACCGCACTTTTTGTTCGATATTATTTATTAGGAAAATAATCGAATCTTCGGTAACCAATGGAACATTTCTGCCATTCTTTCCTAGCAGTGCCTCCACAAAAATAAAGATACTGTCTTGTGCAGGAATCTGAACATTGTAAGATTCTATAGATGCATCACCATTTACATTCAGACGAAAACCGCTTTGTTTTCCACCTGCCAGCCTGACCGATGAAATTACAACATTTTCGTTCGTCCTGTTAATTACACGCAGGTTTCTGGTTGGTGATCCAATTGAAGTAAAGAGCGTATCGAAAGTAATTGTGTCTGACGAAAAATGAAGGATAGCGCTGGAAGACGAATTCATTTTCTCTTTTTCACAGGCGTAAAAAAGAGAAATAAATCCCACTATTAATAATATATTAAATAAACACCTCATTTTTTGATTGCCTGTCGTTTATGTTCTGATCTTGTCGAAAAAAGTTTACCCTAATATAGCTTTTCAAAGATAGAATAAAAAATCAACATTCTTTAACGTTTTTTAACGGTAATGATATTTTTTTTTGAATCAAAAGCAATCCTAAAAATGTGATTCCGCCATTAATAATAATTAGCTCAAATCCAATTTGATAGCCATTAAATAATTGTTCTGAATAAGCATCTGTCATCCATGCAATAAAAGGAGAACAAACGGTTACCAATGGAACCCAACCGTCTTTCACGTGTTTTTTGGTGAGTAGACCGAATGCAAACAGTCCAAGTAAGGGTCCGTAAGTGTAGCCGGCAGCTTTAAAAACCGCAACTACTACGCTTTGGTCATTAATAATCCTGAAGATCATGATCACGAGAAACAACAAAAGTGAAAACCCGACATGGGTGCGTCGCAGCAGTATTTGCTTCCGCTCCTGAGGGCGGTTTTTGATATCCAAAAAGTCAACACAAAATGCTGTTGTTAAAGATGTAAGAGCAGAATCGGCACTTGCATAGTTGGCAGCTGTAATTCCAAGCAAAAAGAAGATTCCAATCATTACATTCATATGGTTCATCGCAAGCATCGGAAACAGGTAGTCTGATTTCGGCGGCAACTTAATCCCATTTACATCGGCAAATATATAGAGTAAAACACCTAACAATAAGAACATTCCAACAACCGCTACAAAAATAGCGCTGAAAGTGAGCATGTTTTTTTGCGATTCCTTCAGGCTTTTGCAGGTAAGGTTCTTTTGCATCATGTCCTGATCAAGACCCACCATTACAATTGTAACAAAGATTCCTGCAATGAATTGTTTAAAAAAGTATTTGCCCGATTTCATGTCCCATTCAAAGATTCTCGAATATGGATGGTCGTTTATCTTTTGAAGTGTTTCTCCAACCGACCAACCAAAACTTGAAAAAATATAGTAGATGGTCAATATCACTGCTGTAAGAAGGAAGATGGTTTGTAATGAGTCTGTCCAGATGATGGTTTTAACGCCACCCCGGTAAGTATACACCCATATCAGGAAGATGCTGATCAGGACAGTAATAGCAAAAGGGATTCCAAGCGCATCGAACAGTGCCAATTGCAGTACTTCAGCAACTAAATACATTCGAAACGCCGCACCGATCGTTCTTGAGAGGAGGAAAAAGAAGGATCCGGATTTGTAGGAATAGAAGCCAAACCTTTGTTCGAGGTAAGTGTAAATTGAAATCAGGTTGAGCTTGTAATAAACGGGCAGAAGAACCAGTGCAACAATCCAGAAACCGACCAGGTTACCCATTATAAACTGGAAATAGGTACTCGCTGAATTTCCAACTTCGCCAGGAACAGAGATAAACGTAACGCCTGAAATTGTAGTCCCGATCATTCCGAATGCAACAACAAACCATGGTGATTTCCTGTTTGCCGTGAAAAAAGAATCGGTAGTGGCCGATTTGCCCGTAATATGGGCGATAATTATGAGCATCAGAAAGTATCCTCCAAGCAGGATCGCAACTAGAACTGGATTCATTTTGCTGTTTTAAAATCGGGGTACAACAAGTATTTTTGACGAATAGCACCATAATTAGCCAATTCAGCCACCCACGATTTCCTGATTTCAGCTTCAGTCTTACCTTCGATGATTAGTTTTAAAACCAGATCATTGCCCATCAGTTGGTTAAACCATTGACTTCTTGTCAGGAATTCATCTTTATATTTAAATTTATGAAGCCAGTCAATAAAATAAGTCAAGGTGAATTTGGGAATCTCTTTTAATTCGCGCAGATCGTCACCAAAGCATTTTTTATCCTTTTGAAGTGGATTTAATTCCATGCCTTTCAGGCTTTGCGGCGTAAATGAGAAGGTTCCGAACGACGGATCCGGAAAACCTAACACCTGAAATGGGAATTGTGTACCCCGTCCGACACTGACACTGGTAGCTTCAAAAAAGCACAGCGATGGATATATTCTGATCGCCAAATAATTAGGAAGATTAGGCGAAGGTCTTACGGGTGGTTCGTATTTCATCGAATGTGTATAATTCGCGACTTTGATGATTTCAAGTTTTACTTTAACACCATTTGCCAACCACTTTTCGCCATTTATCATTTGAGCCATTTCACCAATAGTGCAACCATGAACGACAGGAATAGGATCCATTCCGACAAAAGATCTGAAAGCCGGCTGAAGAATGGGCCCGTCAATGTAATCACCATTTGGATTTGGACGGTCGAGAATAAGAAGTGTAATATTGTTCTCGGCGCAAGCCTCCATCATATAATGCAGGGTGCTGATGTAGGTATAAAATCTGCATCCAACATCTTGGATATCAAAAATTACTACATCGATGCCTTCAAGTTGTTCTTTACTTGCTTTCCGGTTTTTCCCATAAACCGATATAATTGGAATCCCGGTGTCACGATCTTTCGAATTGTCGATTAATTCTCCTGCTCCGGCTTCGCCCCTGAAACCATGTTCGGGTGCAAAAATTCGTTTAATCGTTAATTTTTTACTTAAAAGGAAGTCAACCAGGTGCTGGTCACCGATTCTGGAGGTTGGATTTACAACCAGCGCTAAATTCTTACCCTTTAATTTCGGTAGGTAAAGGCCCGATTGTTCTGCTCCGGTTAATATTTGATTCTGAGTTGCATAACCCGTAAAGGTAAGACACAGAACTAAGATGACCATTGTCAATTGAAACATTTTGTTTTTGAAGGTGGTTCCACTCACAGCGTTTTGAATAAGTCTGTATACTAAAGTCTGAACTGATTTTGTTTATAGACGGTTTATCTTCTAAACCGTTGCTTTATTTATCCGCGAAAGTATGGATATGATTTAAGAAATCAGAAACTTTGTAGTTGTTTTTAAGTGAAAATCGTTCAAATCCGTTTGTGGTGTGAGAAGTATCAGTAAGATTTAACGCTATTTGTATTGCTTCTAAGTGACGTCTCTGGTTTCAGCAATTTCAGTGTCGGTATTTTTTTCTTTATTTTATTTACATAATAGGTTGAAAGAACCAGCGTGGTTATGGCGAAAATAAGAAATATTATTATTCTGTAGATCAAATCAATTTTTGACAAATCAACTAAAAATAAATAGAATGCTGCGACAAGTAAATTGGCCATCGCCATCCACCGATATTTAAAACTTTTAAGCAGAATGCTAAGCGCCAAATAAATACCTGCAATGCAAAGCCACGAAACCGTAATGTATTGTCCCGGCAAACCTTTGTAAGTCGCATAAAGCATTGAGAAGAAAAGTGTAAAAAGGTAAAGGTTCCTGATAAAGTCAGTTTTTATATTCAGTCTCTCTTTCTGCCAATTGATGATCCTTGCAGATAACAATGCCACAGCGGGTATTGAAAAATTAACAGATTGCAATTCTCCCGATAGGTTGTAATACATAATTACAAGAATCAGCAAAAGGAATGTATTCATCAGTGTTATGATCTGAGACCTGTACCAAAGTGCTAAAGTCAGCACCAGAAAACTCTGGCAGATAAGCAATAAGAACGAATCGGGGAAATGATAAGTTCCATAGATTGCAACGCTGAGTGCCACGAATCCAAACAGCGCGAAAAGAGCAGTTGAGAATTTCCAGTGTGAATGAAACTTGAGGAGGATTGAATATCCAATGCAGTAAATGGAAATGGCTGTAAAATAGGGCACATACGCATTCGGATAAAGTTTCAGAACCAATACGGCTAATAGAATTGAATAGACAGAACCCGAAAGCAGCAGAATTGTGATTATCAGATTTTCGGAAAATGCCATGTGCGGTTTCCGAAATGCTATGAGGGAATAGATGGCTGTTACAATCGAAAAATAAATAAATGTTAAAGGTGTTTTAATCAGAATTACCGGATTTTTAAGCAGCCATGTTAAATTTATTAAGAAGCTGATTAATAAGATAAAAATCAGCGTCTGCCACCAATTGTACTTCCAGAAAGTGAACATGACTAACCCAGTAGTTGCGATTGAAATCAGAAAAAATGCTAGTGTTTGAGTTGATGTAAACGCCGTGAAAATTGCAAATGTAAAAGCCAATCCTGCCAGAATCTGCGATTTGCTTTTGATGGCGTAGTAAAGCTGAGCTCCGATCACCGCAAGTATTAAAATTGTGGCAAACAGTTCGTTTGTCAAAATGGGATTGTTGTTATAATAATGCAGCCTCAGAAAGAGATAGTACACAATTATAAATCCAAAAAAATTAAACAGAAATGACAGATATGAATAGTTCTTCCGGAAGTAATACGACATCGTAAAAATGCCGGTCACACTTATCACACCTACAATTACTGAAATTAAAGGTTTGCCAGCATCGTTAAAGTATTGCCACAGGAAGGTAATCGCGAAAAACAATACAATATTTCCGAGCCATGCCAACCCATATTCACCAAGCCTGGTTTCAAATGGAGAGCTTAATGAGATCCTGAAGTTGACTGACTCAGTGTCCTCATCTTCTTTTTCTTTTTCCGGAACAGCTTGAACTTGATGTGTTTGTGCTTTGGTTGACTCCAACAAGGCAATTCGCTCCTCAAGTGAATCTAACCGCTTCAGAATCTTTCCCAGTTCTTCTGTATTCTGCTCATCAGGATTTTTCATTGTCGGGTTTTAGGTTGGCATCATAATCCCTGCGTTTCAGGCAATTCTTCTTTCTTTTTCCACGGTGGAAGCAGCCATAACAGGAACGACAAAATAATAAACGGGACAATTAACCAGACGGCAGCCATCAAATATCCTTCGGAGCCGATCATGCCGGTTTTGAAACTTGTATAACCGTAAAAACTTTTCGAAAACAATTGTCCGCCGATTACTACATTCCAGCGCATAAAGAACACGCCTATCAGAATCAGGGCCGATATAGCCAGGTAAATTATTTTTCTGATTTTTTCTTTTGGTTTGTAAAACTGAAATGTGCCTAGCGTTAGCAATGGCAATATGGTGCCGAAAAGTCCCTGCATAAAAAACAGCGTAAAGAAGAGTTTTCCAAACACCAGCTTATGCAGTACTTCAAACGATTCTTCCGCTTCGTAAATACGGTGAATCTGATCCAATCCTTCAAGTACAAAATCGATGATCAGAATGTAAAACAGGTATTTGGCAATCGTATCCAGGCATTCCATATCTATTTTTAGTTTCCGAACTTTGGTCAGCAGAATATAGATCAGCATAACCAGCGCAATCCCTGAAACGATGGCAGAAAAAAGGAAAATCACAGGCATCAAAACTGTAGACCACCATGGATTCGCTTTTATTGATCCAAATATGAAGCCGACATATCCGTGCAGTAAAAATGCGGATGGTATCCCAATAACCGTGACGATATACCCGATCCTGTTATCCAGCGCCACAGCTTTTGGCGAAATATCGGTGGTCCAAAGTGAAAGAACACGGTATAGAAACCGCTTTACTCCCGTCGTTTCCTGTGCCCATATAATCATATCGCGCCGATAGTCGAACCAGATCTCAAGCAATAATACCACCATCAGGTACCATAAATAAACAAAACCGAAAATGGCCATTGCCGAGCTTGAATGCGGCGTAATCATAATTTCGTAAGCCCTGAATGGTTTGCCAAGATGGCTGATTAGTGGCATGGTAGCTACCAGCATAAATGAAAATGCCGTAAGCAATGCAATCCCATAAGTTGGTTTGAGAATATGCACTTTAAAGATACGTTCAAGTGAGGCCAGAATAAATGCGCCTGCCACCAATCCGGTGATATACGGGTAAAGCACGATGAGTATACTCCAGTTAAGTTCAATTTCGTTGGGATAGACATATCCATCAACTTTTGAAAGAACTTCGTACAGATCTTGTAAATGTTGTTCCATGTTATCTTACCTCAGAGCTTAATGCGTTATAGAATAATTTTGAACCGGTATTTAAATGGGGTTTAATCACCATACAGGTATGATTTTTCAGGAAATAATTCAACTTGCTTTCCGGATCATTTAAATCGCCGAAAATTCTTGCTTCTGTGGGACAGATTTCAAAGCAGGCTGGTTGCAAGCCTTTTACAAGACGATGGATGCATAAAGTACATTTGTCAACTGTTCCTTTGTCGGGATGAATATACCGGCAGCCGTAAGGGCATGCCTGAACGCAGTACCTGCATCCAATGCAGTAATTCTCATCAACCAAAACGATTCCTTCGGGTGTTTCGAATGTTGCGCCCACCGGACAGACCTGTACACAAGGCGATTTGGCACAATGATTACACATTTTGGGAACAAAGAACGATTTGAAAATTTCGTTGGTGGGCACTGACTGTTTAAACCCGTCAATTCCGCCGTTCGGTGACTCGACGATGATGGTACCGTCATTCTTGATTGTATATTGCTCAACCCATGAACGAAAGTAGAAGGGTGCTTTTGGTACATTGTTTTCCAGTTTGCATGCACTGGCGCATTTTCCGCAACCGATGCACTTATTGATATCGATGCCAATTCCATACCATTTCCCTTTTTTAGGCTTTTCAGCAGCGATGAGTACAGCGTCGTAAGGCGTAAAGGCTGATGCAACGGCTATTCCTCCTACAATGATGGTTCCTGCTTTGAAGAAATCTCTTCTCGATACTTTGGGTTTAGCTGGTCTCATGGCTGATGTGGATTATGACATTCGATACATTTGAATTCAACTTTCGTTATTTTATCAAAAGGGTTGTGCTCTATCGCATTGATTTGGTGAATCATTGATGTATTAATTGTATCGAATTGTATCTTTAACCGTGCCGCATTGAACTGATGGCAGATAGCGCAGTCTTTTCGTTCGGCGGGTTTATAAAGCAGTAAAGAATCAGGCAATTGTCCGGCTTTAAACTGACCAGCATATAGTGCATGTTTTAAACCCGGACCATGACACACTTCACACTTGAGTTTAGCATGAAATCCTATCGCTTTATCCTTGCGAATATCTTCATGACATTTAGAACATTGTTCAGATCCTGCATAGTGCAGTTCTTTAAATGCATTCTCCGGAATAGCTTTGGCACGATAGTGACCAAGCTCACCAAAAGAGCTGGGCGTTAACAAATAATGCAGTATAAGGAACAGAATTATAAATACTGCAAATACACCGATCAGGCGTTTTAAGTGTTGTGGCATGGTGAGAGTGTTTGGCAATTACACATGTAAAGATATATATATTCCAATATAAAACGATCTAATCAATATGAATCGAAATCAGTCTGATTTTTTTTTATATTTCGGGGTGCCTTTCTGATGTTTTGTCTATTTTTAGGCGCAGTCATTATGAGTGCCACAAGTATAAAAAGATATGCAGAAAGCGTTTATTGTCATCATATTATCCTTTTTTAGTTCAATTTTAACTGCCCAGCCAAAGGTTCGGCCCCCTTTCCTGCAGTATGAGACCGATCAATGGGTTGATTCTGTTTTTAATTCACTTTCGGTAGATGAAAGAATCGGCCAGCTGATAATGGTTCCTGCTTATTCGTCGAAGGGGACCTCGAATTTGCAGAAGTTAACCAGGATGGTAAAGGAAAATAAAATTGGTGGTATTATAGCCATGCAGGGAGGTCCGATACGCCATGCCAATATGGTTAATCAACTTCAAAAGATTTCGAAAACGCCCCTGCTGGTTGCCATTGATGCCGAATATGGATTGTCGATGCGGCTCGACAGCTGCATCAAATATCCTTACGGTTTTACGTTGGGGGCCATTTACAATGACTCACTTGTTTATAATCTGGGTGCCGACCTTGGCCGGCAATGCAAGAGGCTGGGTATTCACATTAATTTGAACAGTAATCCGCTAAACCCGGTCATCGGATTCCGGTCGTATGGCGACAACCCGAAGCTGGTCCTGCAAAAGGCAGTCGCATACGGGCTGGGACTTCAGTCGCAGCGGGTACTGGCCACTTTTAAACATTTCCCGGGACATGGCGATACGCAAAAGGATTCCCACTATGCCCTTCCTGTCATTCCTCATAACCGTGCACAACTTGACTCGATAGAACTTGTCCCTTTCCGTAATGCTGTAAAATACGGAATCGGCGGAATCATGACAGGACACCTGAGCGTTCCTGCACTGGATAGCAGCGGGGCAGCTGCCACGGTTTCAAAACCAATGATTCACAATTTATTGATTGGGGAATATGGTTTTGAAGGGCTGATCGTTACTGATGCGATGAACATGGAGGGTGCGGAAGATCCTGAAAATAATGATGGTACCGAGGTGAAAGCCTTAATTGCGGGTAACGATCTGCTCGAATTTGTGTTAAATCCCGGGAAAGTTATTGAGGAGGTAAAAAAAGCAATCTTAAAGGATCAAATATCAATTGAGGAAATAAATACGAAATGCAGAAAGATCCTCCGGATTAAAAGATGGGCAGGCTTGAATAAGTATGTTCCGGTCAAAACCGAAAATCTGTATAAAGAGTTAAACCAATCAGCTTACCGGATGACGCTGCGCAACGTGGCCCAGCAATCGCTCACGGTTCTTCGGAATGCAAATAACCTTTTGCCATTGCGCCGTATTGATACACTCAAAATTGCCACGCTTAGCATTGGACGCGAAAATGTCACGCCCTTTCAGCAATCATTGGAAAGATATACCAGAATGGATCACTTTTCAATTGGAAAAGATGCGGATGAAAGTGAGGTTAAAAAGTTGATGAATAAGCTGGTCAAATATAACCTGGTGATAGCCACTGTGAACAATATGGGTAATTTCGTCTCCTCCAAATACAGGATTACAAATACACAGCAAAAGGTGGTCAGCCAGGTTGCAGAAAATTATAAATCGGTCATTGTCGTAATGGGGAACCCCTATACCCTTGGATATTTGGATAACATCGAAAAAGCAAACGGACTGATTGTCGCTTATCAGGAAACTCCCGAATCGCAGGATCTGGCAGGACAGTTGATATTTGGCGCTTTTGGAGCGCAGGGGAAACTTCCAGTTACCGTGAACAGTAATTTTCGTTCGGGTGACGGCCTTATCGTTTCAACTTCTGAACGGTTTAAGTATACGCTTCCCGAAGAACTGGGCATCGATTCCACCTATTTAAAAAAAAAGATTGACTCACTTGTAAATATTGGCCTGAGGGAAAAGGCTTTTCCGGGCTGTGCCATTTTTCTTGCAAAGAATGGGAAGGTTTTCTTTAATGAGTCGTACGGTTACCAAACTTACAGTGAAGATCGGCGCCTGCAACCAGACGACCTGTTTGATTTTGCATCACTGACCAAAATTATGGCACCCGTTCCTGCATTAATGCGTTTGGCCGATCAGAAAAAACTCGTTGTCAATAAACGAATGAGCGACTACTGGCCAGACTGGAAAGGAAGTAATAAGCAAGGCCTGATTATAGCCGATGTCCTTTCACACCAGGCACGCCTTAAATCAGGAATTCCGTTCTGGATGCAAACGGTTGATCGAAGCGGAAATTACAAGCCAGGCTTCTACTCCAAAGATTCGACTGATAAGTATTCGCTCCGGGTGAGCAAAGATCTTTATATCCTGAATAGTTTTCGTGATTCAGTTTATGCAGCCATCAAAAAATCAGCACTTCTGAAACAGAAGCGGTTTGTCTATTCCGACATCGGATTTATCATCTTCCCGCGTATCATTGAGTCATTGGGCCACCAGGATTATGAAACCTATATCAAGGACAATTTTTACAAGCCGTTGGGAGCCTTTTCGCTCACTTACCGTCCGTATTTGTATCAGCCCATCGAAAAGATGGATCCGACAGAATTCGATGATTCATTCCGTAAAGAACAGTTGCAGGGATTTGTGCATGATGAAGCTGCCGCCGTTCTTGGTGGAATCTCGGGCAATGCCGGTTTATTCGGGACAATCAATGATGCGGCAAAGATGATGCAGATGTATTTGAATTACGGATCTTATGGAGGAGACAGGTATATTTCGGAGGCAACCATGAAAGATTGGACGAGTCGTCATTTCGAGAAAACGGATAACCGGCGCGGCTATGGATTCGACAAGCCTTATCCGCGGAATAATCTGCGGCGATTCGGGGAGGCGTATCCCGCACCGTTGAGCAGCGATGCCAGCTTTGGACACAGTGGTTTTACAGGAACTTTCGCCTGGGCTGACCCTGTAACCGGCATCCTCTTTTTGTTTTTTTCGAACAGGGTTTATCCAACTCGTATGAATAATGAAATCAACCATTTGAAACTTCGTGAGTTGATTCAGGAAACCGCCTATGAGATTTTGCTAAAAAAAGCCCCGGTAAATACCAGTACACCGGTCGTGCGAAAGAAGACGGCAGTTCACAGACATAAATAAAGGAGATCCCTTTTTTGACCCACCTCTTCCGCTTTCGGGATTATTTTCAAACCTGTTGTATAACACTTTTCGAATTGAAGGCTAAAAATGATTCAATTGGAATTTTAATGATCTGAAATTCAATCAAATATTCTTCCAGGTACAATATTGAATTGTTAATAATTCTAAATTTTATAGTATTGGACAAAAAGATGTTATAATTCAGTTACAATATTGAAAATTTAGTGTTAATTTTCGGCGAGTCCAAGTTGATTAACGTCTTTAAATTTGTGTATTAATTATTAACTTTTTAAATCTTTTCACCATGACGAAAAAAATAACCTTCAATGAGCTTCGTGATATCAAGGATCATTTGCCTCACGGTTCAATGCAACGGATAGCTCAGGAGTTAGGCATTGAAGTTGAAACCGTGAGGAATTATTTTGGAGGTACGCATTATGAAAAAGGGACAAGTGTTGGTATGCACATCGAACAGGGGCCGCAAGGCGGGATTATACTGCTCGACGATACAACGATCCTAGAAAAAGCGCAGGAAATACTCGAAAAAAAATAATTAGTACTACAACATAAACTTTCGAACTGCCCCGATTCCGGGGCAGTCTTTTTGTTATCTAACTTATAAAATATTCAAATGAAGAAACTATTGCTGATTGCTGTTGTTTTGTTTGTCGCGTTTGGCGGCTTTTCTCAAAAAAGTGCAAAGTCACTTCTGAATGGTAAGAACCTCAAAGCGTGGGACACTTACATCGGGCCCAAAGAAAAAGGCGGTGTACCTGTAGGACTGAATGTCGATCCATTGAAAATCTTTACGGTAGTTGATCTGGATGGTGTTAAGGTCTTGCGCATCTCGGGTGAACAGAATGCCTCGATTGCCACCCGGAAGGAGTACGAAAACTACCACATCCGCATGGTATTTAAATGGGGCAGTAAAATAACCAAACAACTCAATTCGGGATTGCTCTACCACAGCTACGGTGATTTTGGCGCCGGTCTCGATGTCTGGATGTCGTCGCACGAGTTTCAGTTGTGCACGGGCAAAATGGGCGATTCGTATTGCATGGGGAAGAGCTACTTCGAAATTCCGACTGTGAAAAGTGCAGACGGCAAAGCATATACCTATTCTCCAACGGGCGAAAAAACTAAATTCGGACAGGGGCAAACAGCGCCGATCGCTGCTAAAAGTTCAGATGGCGAAAAACCTTTTGGTGAATGGAACACGATCGATTTATATTGCTTTGGCGGTACTTCGGTTCACGTCGTTAATGGCAAAATAAATATGGTCAATTATAACTCGGGCAAGATCGAAAATGGTGTGGTTTCGCCACTCACAAAAGGTAAAATCCAGATACAGTCCGAAGGGGGAGAGCTGTTTGTAAAAACACTCGAAATCGAACCGATTCAGGAGATTCCTGCAGAACTGCTGAATTAATGGATTGATGGTTAGGCTGAAATAGACGCAACTGGTTGCCAATGTTATTTGGATTCCGCAAACAGATGCAATCAGTTGCGCCTATTGTATTGTTTATATAATCCTATCGATTAACATGAATTTGCAAAAATATTGGATCAACAATATGAGAGATAATAAACTAAACAAGTTAACTATTGTATTATTTGTAATTTATTTGATTGCATTGTTTTGGATTATCGTATTAAAATTGAGTGTGCATTTTTCTTATATGGGAAATATGAGAAGGATAAACTTAATTCCGTTCAGTGAATCTTTAATCCTAAATGGTAAACTTGATTTTGGTGAAATGATTATGAATGCAGTGATTTTTGTACCACTTGGTGTATATGCAGGAATTTTATTTAAAAGATGGAATATTGGAAAAAAAATTCTCCTGTTTTTTTTAATTAGTTTAATATGTGAAGCATTTCAATTTATTCTGGCACTTGGGGTTTTTGATATTACGGATATAATTAATAATACTTTAGGCGGAATAATTGGATTAATGATATATAAAGGAATTGAAAAAGTATTCAAAAATAGGGTTAAGGCACAAAAATTCATAAACATACTTGCCACAATAGGAACGATCGTAATGATTGTATTGCTTTTTTTGCTGAAAATGGACAAGCTATGGATAAGATACCGCTAGTGTACTCTAAATAAAAGATAAATTCCAATGTGTAGAAATATTGGAAAGCAGCGCTTCGCAGGAAGTTCATCGGGAAACTCCCGCCCGTCGCAAATCTGTAAAATGTTAGCGCTCAGTATAAGTGAATTACGGCGATATAGACAATTACTTTATGAGAATATTTGTTGAAACAGAACGATTAATTTTAAGAGAAATACTTCCAACCGATGTGGAAGGACTTTTTCAACTCGATTCAGATCCTGTGGTTCATAGATATTTAGGGAATAAACCAGTTGAGAAGAAGGAACAAATTATTGCTGTGATTAATTTTATCAGGCAACAATATGCAGACAATGGAATTGGACGTTGGGCAATAATAGACAAAGAATCAAATAATTTCATCGGCTGGACAGGACTCAAGTTTGTAAGGGAATTTACGAACAGTCACATCAATTATTATGATTTAGGGTACAGGCTTATTCAGAAATACTGGGGACAAGGTTTTGCCACAGAAACAGCGATGGCTTCATTAAATTACGGTTTTGAAAAATTAAATCTAAGTGAAATATACGCGATGGCCGACTGTGAAAATATTAAGTCAAACAATGTACTTACAAAAATCGGACTTAGATTTATTGAGACATTTGATTTAGACGGAATAAGACATAATTGGTATAAAATTGATAAGATTGAATGGGCAAAAGGAACGCCGAACCGTTAACAGCAAGCTGCCAGTAAGTCTGGCTGCTCTGCCTTGCTGACAGAAAATCAGTGTTTTGGGAAGCAGCATTTCGCAGCAAATTCACTGGTTAAACCACGGCCTCTTTATTGTATTTGTTTCTGTATTCCAGCGGCGACATCCCGGTAATCTTTCTAAATACTTCACGAAACGCCTTGACATCCGAATAACCCACCCCATACATTACCTCGTTGATTGTTTTGCGACTGGTTTCAAATGCTTTTTTCGCCGATTCAATCTTTACCCGTTGCGAATATTCAACCGGCGTATTTCCCGTGGCTTTGATAAATCTTCTGTCAAAGGTTCGCCTGCTGACAGAGAACCTCGTTGACAAATGTTCGACAGACGTTTTTTCCTGAAGTTTACTTTCAATATAGGCCTGTGCTTTGATCACCATTTCATCGCCATGCAACTTCTGTCCTGTAAATATTGTAAATGGTGACTGACTTTGCCTGTCAAGTTCAATCTGGAAAACTTTGGAACAAAAAATAGCTGTTTGCCGGTCGTAATATTTCTCGACAAGATAAATCATCAGGTTCAGGAAAGAATAAGCCCCCCCATTCGTATAAATTCCATTTTCATCGGTAATCAGTTTATCCGTCTGTAAATTCACTTTTGGAAACATATTTCTGAAATTATCTGCTGCAGCCCAATGGGTAGAACAGCTTATTCCGTCCAGCAAGCCCGATGCTGCAACCATAAATGCACCCGTGCAAATACTTGCTATTTCAGCACCCTCTTTGTATTGTTTCGCAATCCAGTCAATCATTGGCTTGTTCCCCCTCACGGCATCCCGGTAATTGTGGTTCAATGACGGTACAATGATCAGATTGGTTTTTGTGATGGCTGAAATGTTGGTGTGCGGCTTCACTGTAAACAACCCCTCATAGAACTCCACTTCTTTCGAAAGTCCGGCTAACTGTATGGCGAACAATTCCTTTCTGCCGGTTTCCTTCCAATACGCATTGGCCCTTGAAAATATTTTATAGGCGCCAACGATACTGCTTAGGTTGTTCTGTCCCTCCGGGACCAATATGGTAAGATTTTTCATTTTACTTTTTTTACCAAAGATAGAAATTTCCGATGTCCAAATCAACCCGCTACAAAGTCCTTTTTACACCTTGACAAAGGTGTATTCAGACATTATATTTGTCTTATAATATTTGAAGCAATTAAAAAACAATCATCACTAAAAAAGTAAAGTTATGCAAGATAATAATTTCACCACGACCCTTTTGGTAGACCAGTCTCCAAAAGAAACCTTCGATGCAATCAATAATGTCCGCGCATGGTGGTCGGAAGATTTTGAGGGCGATTCTCAAAAACTAAATGATGAATTTGTGGTTCGTTTCCGGGATGTGCATTATTCGAAACAAAAATTAATTGAGGTAATCCCTGACAGAAAAGTCGTTTGGCTTGTTACGGACAGTCGTTTGAATTTTCTGAAAGATAAAAGCGAATGGACCGGCACAAAAATTAGTTTTGATATTTCGAAACAGGGTGCAAAAACGCAAATATGCTTCACACACGAGGGTTTAGTACCTGAAATTGAATGTTTCGGTGCCTGTTCAGACGGATGGGGCCAGTATTTGTACCAAAGTTTATTCAGTTTCATCACGAAAGGGATAGGTCATCCCAATGTATTAAACCGGGAAATAAAGGAAAAATCGCTAAAGGGATAATGCCATGGAACCTAAAAATTTCACAACGACCTTTTTGGTCAAACAAAACCCGGCTGATGTATTCAATTCAATTAATAATGTCCGCGGATGGTGGTCGGAAGAAATTGAAGGCGGCACCAATCAGCTCAATGATGAGTTTACCTATCATTACGAAGATGTCCATTCCTGCAAAATGAAATTAATCGAGGTAGTTCCTTTCAGAAAAGTGGTCTGGCTTGTGTTGGACAACTATTTTAGTTTTACCAGCGACAAGAGCGAATGGATTGGCAATAAAATCATTTTTGAAATAACACCCAAAGGCGATAAAACACACATCCGTTTCACGCAAGAGGGTTTAGTCCCGGAATATGAATGTTTTGACGTTTGTGAAAAAGCCTGGACGGATTATTTGCAGAACAGTTTGAAGAACCTGATTATTTCAGGAAAAGGAGCGCCAAATCTTAAAGAAGGTAAGCTTACGCAGGAACTGAAAACGGGAAACTGACAGCGGTTTTGCGCTTTTGGAACCGAAATGTGCTGATAATTCGTACGGGTTAAGTTCCAATCCTTAAAAATCAGAGGATGATCAAATTTTGCAAATTTTGGTTCCCAACAAATGTTGGATGATCAAATTTTGAAAATTTTGGTCTCCAACAAATGTTGGACGGTCGGATTTTGAAAATTTTGTCCTCCACAAACGTTGGACGAGCGGATTTTGAAAATTTTGGCTCCCAACAAATGTTGGACGAGCGGATTTTGAAAATTTTCGTTCCCAACAAACGTTAGGCACCAAAACAGCCTGTTTTTTGTCGTTTTTAGCTATTTAGGACTGAATTTACTGGCTTATTCTTGATTTTTAAATTCTTATCGAAAAAAAGTTCCTGTTTTTGTATCCTATTTTTTAATAATCGTATAAATAAATATTTTACGGATATTCTCAAACTCTCATATTAAGAACTACTAATTTTCTTTAACTATTAAAATTATATTTTATGAAAGAATTACCTGTAAGTATTCTAAGTTCAACTGAACTAAACACATTCGCCACGCGCCTTGTTGGCGTAAGTAATGAAGCGCTGGCCGACAATCCGTATGTTGTAACACTTGGTACAATTATCGAGAAATCAAACGCTGATCTGTCTGATTCATTGGGTAAAACCATGGGAAGTGAGTATACTTCGAAGCTTCTTGTGAAGGATCAGGGCAGAGACCACGCGTTTATTGGTTTCAGGGATTACATCAGCTCTTTCACACATGATAAAAATGTGGAAAAACAGGTAGCAGCCATCGCCCTGGCATCTATTATTGAAAATATAGGTAACAGGATCTATAGTCTTGGCTATGCGGTTGAGAGCTCCAAAATGAACAGTTTGATTTCGAACCTTCGTACGCCTCAGGCGCAACAGGACATGGATACCATTGGAGCCGGTGACTGGTTTGAGCAGATGACCTCCGCTCAGGAAGCATTTGAAAATTTGCATAAAACCAAAATTGAAGCAGATGCTGAAATTAATTATCTGACAGTAAGAGATTCAAAATTGATCATTGCCAGGTATCTTCAGTCACTGCTCAATTATATCGGAACAAACAGCGACCTTGATGGTGCCAGATATGAGCCGGTTAAAGAAAAAATCAATGTGCTGATTACGGATGCCGTTACAATTGCCCGTGCCCGCATTACGCGCATTGAAAACGCGGATAAGGAAAAGGATGTGGCTGCGGTTTAATGGTTTGTCATTCAATGATAAAATAATAGCCCTGATTTTAAAAAGTCAGGGCTATTATTTTGTAGCCGCGATATAGCTTTAACATTTATTTTTTCACCATCCCCATTACCCAGCCAACAATGGCTCCGGCAATCGCTAAATATACAGTGCAAACAATAATGTCAACGACCATTACGGAAAGATCTTTATACATCGTGGTCATGGAATAAAAACTGAGATCCATTGATAGGGACAATAGTAATCCGATTGTTCCTCCTGTTTTTGCACCAGCCAGTAAACCCGTTGTGCCGGACCAACTAAAAATCGTTGATATCAGGAATCCCAGGGCAAGGTTGGATAGAATCAACGACCACCATACCATCTCCTGCATGGGTCTGTTCATGCATTGGTTGTAGTTTGTCATCGCGAAATTCATTAACAGTATTCCGTAAATGACCCATCCCAACAGGAATAATGCGACGCCTCCGGTTATTCCCCCAAGCAAAATTTTGTTCATCTTCATGTTGTTGAATTTAGAATTTCCCTACTCATATGGCTTTTGGGTACCGCCCCTGTTGAAAAAGCCTGAACAGGGCAGGCCCGTTTTTGGAGTGGTTACTGATCTCCACAAATGATTTGTAATTACGATATTAAGTGAAATAAAGTTCCGTTTTCCTTAAAGAATTTTGTGTGATGCAAAGCCGGGAACTGGCTTGTCCGGCTTAAGGTTTATCTGCATTGAATGATAAGGCTTTGCATTGTCAGAATCTGTAAATAAAAACTTGCCGAAAAAAGTGTGAGTTTTTCTTTGAAATATTTGGAGCGAATTAAAAAAGGTCTATCTTTGCAACACTTTTGAACGAAGCAGTTAATGTTAAGTTGAAAGAAAAAGGGAGCTTAGCTCAGTTGGTTCAGAGCATCTGCCTTACAAGCAGAGGGTCGATGGTTCGAACCCATCAGTTCCCACTAAAAATCAGTTAGTTACAGTAAAATGTGATTAACTGATTTCTTTTTTACACCGATTTTTCCGATCAAGTTTATGGGCATGTAAACCAAGATGTAAACCAGTTTACGCACATGAACGCCTCAATTTCAGTAGTTTGTTACAAATCAAAAACACTTTCAAACGGTGAAAATCCTTTAATGGTGCAAGTTTCCAAAAATGGTAAACGCAAATACCAAAGTTTGGGAGTATCTATTAATCCAAAATTCTGGGACTTTACAAAAAATAAACCTAAACCTAATTGTCCCGATGGGGAGTTTATTCAAAAGATTGTACTTGATAAAATTACAGAAGTCCAAAAGCAGATCTTAGAATACAATGCAAACCAAAAGGATTTTACCCCGACAAACCTTCTGAACGTAAACAAATCAACGATTAAAGAAAAAACAGTAAGTGAGTTTTATAAAGAGTTGATTTTGAATTACGAGCAAACTAATAAAGTAGGTAATAGGCTGATTTATAAATTCTCTTACAATTCATTAAAGGAGTTCTCAAAAGGAAAGCTTAATATCCTTTTTGCAGATATTGATCTAAACTATTTGAATCGGTATGAAAAATGGTTGCGTTCTAAAGGGAATAAAGAAACGTCAATTAGTTTACTATTCCGCACACTTAGGAGTGCTTATAATAAAGCCGTCGAATCGAAATGTGCAAAGAAAACCAATTACCCATTTAATGATTTTAAGATCAGTAAATTTGATACTAAGACAAAGAAAAGAGCAATTTCAAAAGATGAAATTTTATTGATCATGGGCGCTGATTTAAGCGAAAAATCCGAATCAATAAAATTTGCAAGGGATATTTTCATCTTTAGTTATTTGTGCGGTGGAATCAATTTTACCGACATAGCAAACCTAAAACATGAGAACATTATTGAAAATAGAATTCAATATATAAGGCAAAAGACGGGTAAAAAGATCAGCATCCAAATTTCACCGGAAGTAAATCGAATCCTTTCCATATATGAACCATTAACAGAGAAGTGCGGATATCTTTTCCCGATTCTTGATATACGAA